>CAYYOB010000060.1:0-7791 GCA_964473225.1 uncultured Polynucleobacter sp. | reverse complement strand
GCCGATCAAGGCATCTCATTCGTGTAGAGGTAACACTATGTATGATTTTCCAGACGTCAGAGGTCACTTCGGCCCTTATGGTGGTGTCTTCGTTTCTGAAACTTTGATGTATGCCTTGACTGAGCTCAAAGAGACATACGCCAAGTATCAAAATGATCCAGAATTTTTAGCTGAATTTCATTCAGAGCTAAAACACTTTGTGGGTCGCCCATCGCCTGTGTATCACGCCAAACGTTGGAGTGAAATGTTGGGTGGGGCACAAATCTATCTCAAACGTGAAGATTTGAACCATACAGGTGCACACAAAATTAACAATGTGATTGGCCAAGCGATGTTGGCTAAGCGCATGGGTAAAAAACGCATCATTGCTGAAACAGGTGCTGGTCAGCACGGTGTGGCAACAGCCACGATCTGTGCCCGTATGGGATTAGAGTGCATCGTTTATCAAGGCTCTGTGGACGTGGCTCGCCAAGCGCAAAACGTTTATCGCATGAAACTCTTGGGTGCAACGGTTGTGCCAGTTGAATCTGGTACCAAAACTCTTAAAGATGCTTTGAACGAAGCGATGCGCGATTGGGTGACCAATGTGGAAAGCACCTTCTACATCATCGGCACGGTGGCCGGTCCTCATCCATACCCAATGATGGTGAGAGATTTCCAAAGCGTGATTGGTGAAGAGTGCAAAGTACAAATGCCAGAAATGATTGGTCGTCAACCAGATTACGTGATGGCTTGCGTGGGTGGCGGTTCAAACGCGATGGGTATTTTCTATCCATACATTGATGTGCCGAATGTGAAATTAGTGGGTGTTGAAGCAGCCGGTCATGGTTTGAACACCAAAGAGCATTCAGCCGCATTGGTCGCTGGAACGCCAGGCGTGTTGCACGGTAATAGAACTTATTTGTTGCAAGATGAAAACGGCCAAATTGCTGAAACGCATTCAGTATCAGCTGGTATGGACTACCCAGGTGTTGGTCCTGAGCATGCTTGGTTAAAAGACTCCAAGCGTGCGGAATATGTTGCTGTGACAGATGACGAAGCACTCAAGGCCTTCCATGATTGCTGCCGCATTGAAGGCATCATTCCTGCGCTAGAAAGCAGTCACGCCATCGCTTACGCATGTAAATTGGCCCCAACCTTACCGAAAGATAAATCAATCTTGATCAATCTATCGGGAAGGGGAGACAAAGACATGCACACCGTTGCTCAAGAATCAGGTTTGAAGTTTTAGGAATATAGATGTCAAAGATTGCAAAAGTATTTGCTGATTTAAAAGCACAGGGTCGCAAAGGTCTTGTGCCGTTTATCACTGCCGGTGATCCTGAACCAGGTATCACCCTTGAATTAATGCACGCCTTGGTGCGTGGTGGCGCTGATGTCATTGAGTTGGGAGTTCCTTTCTCAGACCCAATGGCTGATGGCCCTGTGATTCAGAGAGCTTCAGAGCGAGCTTTGTCTCACGGCACCACACTCAAGCATTGCATCGAATTGGTCAAAGAATTTCGCCAAACCAACGATCACACCCCAGTGGTCTTGATGGGGTATGCCAATCCGATTGAGCACATGGGCACTGAAACATTTGTCAGAACTGCTAAAGATGCAGGAGTTGATGGTATTTTGGTGGTGGACTATCCACCAGAAGAATGCGAAGACTTCGCTAAGCAATGTAAAGACGCTGGCATTGATCCTATATTCTTATTGGCACCGACTTCATCGCAAGAGCGCATTGATCAGGTTGGTAAAGTGGCTGCTGGTTACATCTACTACGTGTCTCTCAAGGGCGTCACAGGAGCGGCTAATTTGGATACTCAGGCTGTCGCAGGGATTATTCCTCAAATCAGAGCAGCCTCTTCAGTGCCGATTGCAGTTGGTTTTGGTATCAGAGATGCCCAGTCAGCCGTGGCCATTGGCAAAACCGCCGATGCGGTTGTGATTGGTAGTCGGATCGTTCAGCTTTTAGAAGAGGCGGCCCCTGCACAGAGAGTACAATCACTAGAAGACTTTCTAAAGGATATCCGTAAGGCTTTGGATCAATAAATATGAGCTGGATTGATAAACTCCTCCCCCCAAGTATTCAACATACTGACCCTGCGCAGCGTAAAAGCGTTCCTGAGGGTCTGTGGATCAAATGCCCGTCATGCGAAACTGTTTTATACCGCAATGACCTAGAGTCAAATATGCATGTGTGTCCTAAATGTGACCATCACATGCGCATCAATGCTCGTGAGCGTTTGGATAAATTATTAGACCTAGAAGGTCGTCATGAGATTGGTCAAGAAGTATTGCCAGTCGATGCCCTGAAATTTAAAGATACCAAGAAATACCCAGATCGCATCAAAGATGCGATGGATTCAACTGGCGAAACCGATGCGATGGTCGTCATGGCTGGATCGATTCATACGATCCCTGTGGTGGTGGCCTGTTTTGAATTTGAATTCATGGGCGGTTCAATGGGTTCTGTGGTGGGTGAGCGTTTTGTGCGCGGTGCCCAGATGGCCTTGGAACAAAAAGTACCGTTTATTTGTATTAGCGCCACGGGTGGTGCGCGTATGCAAGAGAGTTTGTTGTCATTGATGCAAATGGCTAAAACCAATGCGATGTTGGTGAAGCTGGCTCATGCAAAATTGCCGTATATCAGCGTTCTGACCGATCCAACCATGGGCGGTATTTCAGCAAGTTTTGCTTTCATGGGCGATGTGGTGATGGCTGAGCCAAAAGCTTTGATTGGTTTTGCTGGTCCGCGCGTGATTGAGCAAACCGTTCGTGAAAAATTACCTGAGGGCTTCCAGCGTTCAGAGTTCTTGATGCAAAAGGGTGGCATTGACATGATTGTTGATCGTCGCCAAATGCGCAAAGAGATTGCTGATTTATTGGCGCTGTTGTTGAAGCTGCCAACAGATTCTGTCGTTTAAGACCTTAGCTTCATTTGCCTGCCACGTTTGACAATTTAGATGATTGGCTCCAGCACCTAGAGACAGCCCACCCCGTTGGGATCGATATGGGCTTGGAGCGCATCACGCGCGTTAAAGAAGCTCTTCAACTAAATTTCCAAGCGGTAGTTTTCACTGTTGGTGGCACCAATGGCAAAGGTTCTACCTGCGCTTTGCTAGAAAGCGTCTTATTGGCAGCGTCTTATAAAGTTGGTTGCCATACATCTCCACATTTACTGTCATTCAATGAACGTGCCCGTGTGAACGGTGAGAACGTCAGTGATGAACTCTTGCTTGAACACTTCAGAGCAGTCGAATTAGCCAGAGCTTCATTGCCTGATGCACCCACGCTGACTTATTTTGAGTTCACTACCTTGGCCATCATGCATTTATTTGCATCTGCTCAATTAGATGCAGTGATTCTTGAAGTTGGTTTAGGTGGTCGCTTAGATGCTGTGAACATGATTGACACAGATTGTGCAATTGTGACCAGCATCGATTTAGACCACATGGAATACCTTGGCGACACCCGTGAAAAAATTGCTTTTGAAAAAGCGGGCATCTTCCGTTCTGATAAACCTGCCATTTGTGCAGATCCCGTGCCGCCTCAATCTTTGATTGATCATGCTGCATCGATAGGCGCTGATTTGTGGTTATTGGGTAAAGACTATAACTTTCAGGGGGATAAGCAGCAGTGGGGTTGGGCGGGGCGCGGCAAACGTTTTTCAGGCTTGGGCTATCCAGCCTTACGGGGCGCCAATCAATTACTCAATGCCAGCGCTGTGATCGCTGCCTTGATTGCTGTTAGAGATAGGTTGCCAGTAGGAGCTCAAGAAATCAGAAACGGCATGGCTTGGGTAGAGCTTCCGGGTCGTTTTCAGGTTTTGCCTGGGCAGCCCACGATCATTTTGGATGTGGCTCACAACCCTCATGCAAGCGCTGCCTTGGCGCAAAACCTTGAGAATATGGCCTATCACCCCTATACGATCGCAGTTTTTGGTGCGATGGCGGACAAAGACATTGATGGGGTCTTGAAACCCATGATGGATAAGATTGATTTTTGGTATTTTTGCGATCTTCCGACACCTCGTGCGGCCTCCGCAGAATCCCTGGCGACACGCATAAGATCCTTGGGCTTTAAAGAGGGAGCTGACTCTGGGATCGAGGTTTTCTCAAGTCCTGCTTTGGCCTATGAATCAGCCTTAAAAAAGGCGGGTGAGGGTGATAGAATATCGGTATTCGGATCCTTTTACACCGTTGCAGGTGTTCTGGCCTATCGAAATGCAAAAGCTCATTAACCATGACACAACTTTGAACTGATAACTTAGCTGATGCGCCTACCTTTCCTTAACCGCTCAAGTAGCAAAAACAACACGCCTGTTGAGGACGGTCTAACAGAAGATCCGGAACGTCAAAGAGCCAGACATCGTTTAATTGGCGCAGTATTTTTAGTAACGGTCGCTGTCGCGGGCTTGCCCATTATTTTTGATTCTGAGCCAAAACAACACAATAACGATATTGCTATCCAAATCATTCAGCCTAGCTCAAAAGAAGAGAAAAAGGTTGAAGAGCCTAAAGCTGCTGATTTGGCCTCAGCCGCTTCATCGGCAACTGTCCCAGCTGCAGAAAATAAAGAGTCTAAGAACGCTAAAGATTCTAAAGATGCTAAAAAAGAAGATTCCAAAACTGATAAGCCAACCCCAGTTGCTAAATCATTGGATAAAGGCGAAGAAGTTTTATCAATCCTTGAGAGCCGAACCCCAGCAGCACCTGCTGCTCCTAAATCAACAGTGAATGCGAATGGCAAATTCATTGTTCAAATAGGTGCCTTCTCATCAGAGGAGCGGGTTAAGAATTGGCAAAAGAAATTAACGGAACAAAAAGTCAGTAGCTACATTGAGATCAGAACTAATAAAGAGGGCGTCAAGCTCCACCTTTTAAGATCTGGTCCTTACGCAGATAGAGCAAGTGCTGAAGCCGCTGAGAAAAAGATCAAGTACGTTGGCTTGAGCCCGAGAATTATTGAGCAAAAACCACAGTGATGAATGGATTTGAACAGTCATGAACCTACATTTCACTGTCGTTGATATAGCTTTCTTTGCAGTGCTTGTTATCTCAGCGCTGTTGGGTATTTGGCGTGGTTTGATCAGAGAAGTTTTTGCTTTAATTGCTTGGGTTGCAGCGTCTTGGATTTCTTATCACTATGCTACCTGGTTGGCCAAAGAGTGGTTGAGTGGTGTGCCTGGTGGAGAAATGACACAACTGGCGCTGGGCTTTGCAGTTTTGTTCATTGTGACGATGATCATTTGCGCATTGATTGGACGTTTTTTGGCCAAGCTGATGCAGCAAGCTGGCTTGAGTCCGATGGATCGTTTTTTAGGTTTTGCTTTTGGCCTTTTGAGAGGTTTGTTGGTCATTGTTGTATTGAGCAGTCTCTTGTCATTGACTGGAGCGACTCAAACAAGTGAATGGCGTAAAGCTTGGACATTGCCAGCAATTGAATTGCTCACTGGCATGGCTCGTGCTTGGTTACCAGATGAATGGGCTGCTCAGGTGTCTGAGCAGTTGAAGAAGTAGTTTTAAAAGATAGAGGTCTTTATGTGTGGGATTGTCGGGGCGGTTGGCAATAGTCCGGTGAATCAGTTGCTCTATGACGCATTGTTGCTTCTGCAACATCGCGGTCAGGATGCCGCTGGTATAGCTACCATGAACGGCAGTTCATTTAGCATGCATAAGGCCAATGGCATGGTGCGTGATGTATTCAGAACCCGCAATATGCGCAGCTTGCCAGGTAACGCTGGTATCGGTCAGGTTCGTTACCCAACAGCTGGATCAGCCAGTAGTGAAGAGGAAGCGCAACCGTTTTATGTGAATGCGCCTTTTGGCATCATCTTGGCCCATAACGGCAACCTCACCAATGCGCCTGCATTGCGTGATGAAATGTTCTACCGTGATCGCCGTCACATCAATACGAATTCAGACACAGAAGTTTTATTGAACGTCTTAGCTGATGAACTTCAGCGTGCCACTGATAGCATCGCTTTAGATTCTGCCTCAGCATTTGCTGCGGTAACAAAAGTGCAAGAGCGTTTAAAAGGTTCTTACGCAGTGGTTGCATTGATCGCTGGCTATGGATTGTTAGCATTCCGTGATCCATTTGGTATTCGTCCGCTGTGCATTGGTCGCATGGACACGCCGAATGGCCCTGAATGGTTGATCGCTTCTGAGTCTGTGACTCTCGAAGGTTTGGGCTTTAAGTTTGTTCGAGATGTGGCGCCTGGTGAAGCGATTTTTATTAGTCAAGATGGCCAATTCCAAAGCAAGCTTTGTTCAGAGAACGCCACGCTCAATCCATGTATTTTTGAATACGTTTATTTGGCAAGACCTGATTCATGCATCGATGGTGTGACCGTTTATGACGTGCGCTTATTGATGGGCAATTACTTGGCAGAAAAAATTGCCCGAGAAACTGATGTCTCTCAAATAGATGTGGTCATGCCGATTCCTGATTCAAGCCGTCCAGCAGCCATGCAAGTGGCTAAGTTATTAGGCGTGCCATACCGCGAAGGTTTTTTCAAAAATCGCTATGTGGGTCGCACCTTCATCATGCCTGGTCAAGCGATGCGTAAAAAATCTGTGCGTCAAAAACTCAATGCCATGCGCTTAGAGTTCAAAGATAAAAACGTATTGATTGTTGATGACTCAATCGTGCGCAGCACAACTTCGTATGAGATTGTGCAAATGGCGCGTGATGCAGGTGCTAAGAAAGTGATCTTTGCCTCAGCTGCACCTCCTGTGCGTTTTCCAAACGTATATGGCATTGATATGCCAACTCGCAGCGAATTGGTGGCCTATGGTCGAACCCATGAAGAGATCACCAAGTTGATTGGTGCGGATGAACTCATTTACCAAGACGTTGAAGATCTCAAAAAAGCTGTCAGAGATATCAACCCTGCGATCACTAATTTTGATGCCTCTTGCTTTGATGGTCAGTACATCACGGGTGACATCACCGAGTCTTACTTGGATGCCCTAGAGGCCTCTAGGAACACGCCTAAAGCATTGGCTGATCGTCAGCAAGGTGATGGCACAGACTTGGCTCGTTCACAATTACATTTACATTTGGCCTCGCAGGGGTAGTATTGAGTTATGAGCGATAAAAAACGAGCACCTTTAGACATTAAAAATCTGCACACCGAAACTTTGGGTGTGCGTGCTGGGGTGCGTCGTACTGAGTTCAATGAGCACTCTGAAGCAATGTTTTTAACCTCTAGCTTTTGCTTTGACAGTGCAGCAGATGCTGCGCATGGTTTTGCCAATGCAGAAAAAGGGTTTATTTATTCTCGTTTTACCAACCCAACAGTTGCGATGTTCCAAGATCGTTTGGCAGCGCTTGAGGGTGGTGAGTCATGTATTGCCACTTCCTCTGGTATGTCAGCGATCATGACAGTGGCCATGTCACATTTGCAAGCGGGCGATCACGTGATCTGTTCACGTTCAGTGTTTGGTGCAACCATTCAGCTGTTCAACACTATTTTGAGTAAGTTTGGTATTGAGACAACTTACGTGGACATGTCCAACCTTGATTCTTGGAAGGCGGCCGTTAAACCTAATACCAAGCTATTTTATTTAGAGACACCATCCAATCCTTTAACTGAGGTGGGTGATATTGCCGCCATTGCAGAAATTGCTAAAGCTGCCAAGGCACTTTACGTGGTGGATAACTGTTTTTGTACACCAGCCTTGCAAAAGCCATTAGAGCTAGGTGCTGATGTGATCATTCATTCGGCCACCAAATACTTGGACGGTCAGGGTCGTGTTCTAGGCGGTGCCATTGTTGGTACTGAAGAGTTTGTTTTGG
>CAYYOB010000059.1:0-7805 GCA_964473225.1 uncultured Polynucleobacter sp. | reverse complement strand
TTAAAGCTTGCTGGTGTAAGTCACAAAGGCGTACGCCAAAGTGCCATTGTTGTGTTCTTCTCTTGAGACCTCTTCCCAGAGCATGTCGTCGACATCAGGGAAAAATGCATCGCCATCAATCTCGATATCCACTTCAGTGATGATGAGTTTATCGACATACATCAACGCTTCATCGTAAATTTGTGCGCCACCAATGATGAAGGCTTTCTCAACCCCAGAGCAAGCATCAATCGCATCCTCTAAAGATGTGAATGTTTCTGCGCCTTCAGCTTTGAATTCTGGATTACGGCTCACAACAATATTGCGTCTGCCAGGCAATGGGCGACCCAAGGATACCCAAGTGTTACGACCCATGATGATGGGGCAACCCAAGGTGGTATTTTTAAAGTGCTTGAGATCTTCCGGTAAATGCCAAGGCAGTGTGTTGTTCACACCGATCACGCCATTTTTGGCGCGCGCAACAATGATGGCTAATTCCACAGCAATCCTTTGATTAAATGGCTACAGGAGCTTTGATGGGATCGTGGTGTTGATAACCAACGAGTTCAAAGTCTTCGTATTCGTAGTCAAAAATAGAAGCCGGTTTGCGGCGAATGTTTAATTTTGGCAAAGGCAATGGCTGACGCGATAACTGAAGCTTCACTTGTTCCATGTGATTCGAATACAAATGGCAATCGCCACCTGTCCAAATAAATTCACCGGGAGTCAATCCTGCTTGCTGAGCAATCATGTGAGTCAATAAGGCATAGCTAGCAATATTAAAAGGCACACCCAAGAAAATATCAGCGCTGCGTTGATAGAGTTGGCAAGAGAGTTTGCCGTCAGCAACATAAAACTGAAAGAAAGCGTGGCACGGTGGTAAAGCCATGCGAGGTATTTCAGCAACGTTCCAAGCTGAAACAATTAAACGACGTGAATCAGGATTATTTTTAATCTGATCCATCAATTGACTGATTTGATCAACGTGTTCGCCATTTGGTGCTGGCCATGAACGCCACTGATAGCCATAAATTGGACCCAGTTCGCCATCTTCTTTGGCCCACTCATCCCAAATGCTCACACCACGTTCTTTTAACCAATTGTTGTTGGTGCTGCCTTGCAAAAACCAAAGCAGTTCAATGATGATTGATTTGAGGTGTAACTTTTTAGTCGTTACAACAGGGAATCCCTCTTGCAAATCAAAACGCATTTGATGGCCGAATACTGAAACAGTGCCCGTGCCAGTGCGGTCTGATTTGTGGGTTCCTTTGGCCAAAACATGGCTCATGAGATCTAGATATTGCTGCATATCAGAATTCTACTACTTGCTAAAAGTAACCACGTGATCGGCCACTAATTTAATGCCGATTTTTTCGCCAATCGCATGGTTATGGTGACTTGGCACCATGGTCAGCAGGCGTTGGCCAGAGTCAAGTTCAACCGTGTACAAGAAGTCCCCACCGCGGAAGGCTTTGGTGATCACTTCAGCTTGAAGCGGGCTATCATCATCGTGAACAATGTCGTCGGCACGCAGAAGGACATCCACTTCTTCATTTGGCAAGCCGTAGCTTGCTTGAGGGAGTGGTAGCAAGCCCAATTCAATTTCTACTGAAGGACCTGGCTTGGTGACCCCAGGCACAAAGACGCCGTAACCCACAAAGTCAGCCACAAAACGAGTGGCAGGGCGGTGATAGAGGTTGTAGGCGCTGTCCCATTGGACTAGGCGACCATCGACCATCACGCCGACATCGTCGGCAATCGCAAAGGCTTCAAATTGATCATGTGTGACCAACAACGCTGTTGTGCCGTTAGCTTTCAGAATGTCTCGGACTTCTCCTGCCAAGCGCTCACGCAAATCCACATCTAAATTGGAGAATGGTTCATCCAAAAGTAATAACTCTGGTTCTGGGGCCATGGCACGAGCCAAAGCCACACGTTGCTGTTGACCACCAGACAGTTCGTGTGGATAGCGATATCCAACATTCTTCAGACCTACACGCTCTAGCCATTCCTCTGCTTTGTGCAAGGCTTCTTTTTGGCTTAAATCTCTTAGACCAAAGGCCACGTTCTGAGCATTGGTTAGGTGAGGAAATAGGGCGTAATCTTGAAAAACCACGCCAACTCGCCTTTTTTCTGGGGCGATTGAAAAATCTTTTGAGCTAACAATTTGCTTATCAAGTGTGATCGTGCCATTTTGGATGGGCTCAAAACCACAAATTGCTCGTAAAACTGTCGATTTACCGCAGCCTGAAGGTCCAAGCAAGCAGCCAATCTTGCCATGGTCTAAATGCATGCTCAAGCCTTGTACGACATGGTTCCAGCTACCAGATTTCTCACCTGGATAACCCACATCAATGGCCTCAATATTTAAATGAATTGGTTGCGTATCGATAATCATTCTTATAATTATCCCATCTTGCGACCACGAATAACACCCATACTCTTATCTTTGGTATTGGCTTTGCCAATATTGGGGATTTTTGCCGCACTGCTGAATCCTCAGTCCAGCAGTGGTGATGTGCTTACACATCTTCTAACCACGGTCTTGCCAGGGTATGCTTGGACCACCTTGGTGCTGGCTTTGGGGGTAACCGTTGGGGTTGCCAGTATGGGCATCATCACTGCCTGGTTGGTGGCCACCTGTGAGTTTCCGGGTAAAAGAATCTTCGAATGGGCCTTGATTTTGCCTCTGGCGATGCCAACTTACGTGATGGCTTATGCCTATACCGATTTCTTCCAATTCTCAGGCCCTATTCAGACATTGTTAAGAGACTTGTTAGGCGTTGATCGCTTGCCTTGGTTCCCTGAACCAAGATCTCTGTGGGGCGCCATTTGCGTATTGAGCTTGGCCTTGTACCCATATGTTTATCTTTTGTGCCGCACAGCTTTTTTAGAGCGCAGCCCTCGTTTAATTGAAGCCGCAAGAACATTGGGTGCTGGACCTTGGGGAGCTTTTTGGCAAGTTGCTTTACCGATGGCAAGACCAGCCACCATGGCAGGGGTTGCTTTGGCATTGATGGAAGCAGTCGCTGATTACGGTGCCATGTCTTACTTTGGTGTGCAAACCATGACCACTGGTATCTACAGAGCTTGGTTGAGCATGGGTGATCGCATGGCGGCTGTGCAATTATCTGCCGCCTTGTTGGGCATCATTTTTTTACTGCTACTGTTAGAGCATGCCAGTCGTCGAAAAATGCGCTTTGCCGCGAGTGGCCAACGCTTTAGACAAATCAAACCTTGGCGTTTGCAAGGAAAATTAGCTGCTTGGGCAAGTTTGGCGTGTTTATTGCCTTTGTTATTTGGTTTTATTTTGCCAGTCATCATCATGGCGTATTTGGCAATTTCAAGCGGTGAGAGTTTGAATGAACGTTATTGGAGTTGGTTGGGCAACACCATCACCTTATCCACAATCACTGCTATGTGTGCTGTTGTCATTGCCGTTTGGTTGGCCTATAGCGCAAGATTAGCCAAGGGCGGATTGCAGCAAATGGTGAATCGCATGGTCAGCTTAGGGTATGCCGTACCAGGAGCTGTTTTGGCTGTGGGTATTCTGGTCTTGTTGGGCCGACTTGACATTGCTTGGTTGATTTCTGGGTCGGTTGTGGTTTTGGTTTATGCGTATCTAACGCGCTTTTTATCTTCCAGTTTGCAAACAGTTGAAGCTGGCTTGAGCAAGATTACTCCGAGCATGGATGCCAGTGCCATGAGCTTGGGGTCTGGTCGCTGGGAACTATTGAGAAAAATTCATTTACCACTGTTGCGCCGCAGTTTATTAACAGCCGGTTTACTTGTGTTTGTGGATGTCATGAAAGAATTGCCGGCAACTTTGGTGTTGCGACCATTTAACTTTGACACCTTGGCTGTTGTGACTTATCAGTTAGCATCTGATGAGCGTTTGGCTGAGGCAGCTTGGCCGGCCTTGACGATTGTGTTGGCAGGTCTTCTGCCAGTGATCATTCTATCGAGAGCAATGTCTAAAGACTAAGCTTGTGGCGTGACGCCAAGAATTTCATGAAGTTTGGGTGATGTGGTTGTGTACTGCAGGTGTATCACTTGCCCTGGGTAGATGTGAGCAGTACATCCATAAGCCGCCAAGGTTGCCTCATGGAAACCGCAAACAATTAATTTCTTTTTTCCAGGGTAGGTGTTGATATCGCCCACCGCAAAAATACCAGCAGTGCTGCTTTGAAATTTTTCTGTATCAACCAATACCTGTTTATTTTCTAAATCGATGCCCCAATCAGCAATTGGCCCTAACTTTGGTGATATGCCAAGTAAAGGAAGAAGGGCATCTAAAGGCAGGTGATGCGTTTGCCCATCAAAGTCTGCGACTTCCAGGCTGATTATTTTTTCGCCACTTACTTTGAAGTTGGTGATTTGTCCTACTTGAACCTTGATTGAGCCTTCGGCGCACAATTTTTGAAAAGCTTGAATCAAAGACTCTTCGGCTTTAAAAACATCGCGCCTATGAACCAAGGTAACGCTTTTAGCAACGCCAGCTAATTCAATAGCAGCTTCCAGAGCGGCAGTTTCCCCGCCATTGATCACAACATCTTGCTGGGCAAATTGCTTGGCTTGCTTGAATTTATAAAATACTTGGGTGCCTTCATGTGCATCGATGCCAGGCAATGCTAATTTGCGTGCTTTGAATGCACCCACACCTGCAGAAACAATTATGACTTTACTGATGAATGTTTCTTGAGATGTCTGCACATCAAAACGACCATCGGCGCGTTTTTGCACCAGAGTAACTTCTTGATTGAAGTGGGCGGGAGTTTGTAGAACTTTGATTTGCTCTTGCAAACGATCAATCAATTCTTGACCAGTGCAAAAAGGAATGCCAGGAATATCGTAAATGGGTTTATCAGCGTAGAGTTCAACACATTGACCGCCTGCTTGAGGCAGGGCATCAATCAAATGAGCTTTGATGCCCAATAGGCCTAACTGAAATACTTGATAAAGACCAACCGGTCCTGCGCCGATAACAATTGCATCTGTTTCAATGGGTGCTTGTTTGTCAGCCACAGGATTTTTCTAAAGATGCTTTAGCGAACTAATTCGCTTAATTTATTTTTCTTATCTTTCCAGTCGTCTGCATCAGCCAAGCCTTCTTTTGACTTGGTGATTGAAGGCCATTTGGCTGCGAGCTCAACGTTGAGTTTGATGTAAGCTTGTTGATCGCCTGGCACATCATCTTCGGCATAAATAGCGTTGACTGGGCATTCTGGGACGCAGACTGCGCAATCGATGCACTCATCAGGATCAATGACCAAGAAGTTAGGACCCTCACGGAAACAATCCACTGGGCAAACATCAACGCAATCGGTGTACTTACAACGAATACAGGCTTCAGTTACAACATAAGTCATGGCATCAATCTCAAAGAAGACGAAAACCAATATTTTATCTTAGACGGGGCAAAATATTGCAGATAGCCTTATTCGTAGGCGTGTCATCGGGATTTCTATGTGATTTAAATCAATGACATACAATAAAGAAAATCAGTAAAACGTATAAAAATAGGAGACAAATATGTCACAAAATGCACAAAAACCGAAGATTTTGGTGGCGCGCGCCATTTTTCCAGATCTTTTGGCTGAATTAGAGAAGGTTGCCATCGTTCAATCTAATCAAGAGGACCATCTTTGGAATGCAGCCGATTTGAAAGCTGCTTTGGCAGATAAAGATGCAGCGATTGTGTCAGGTGGTGAGCGAGTTGATGCAGATATTCTGAAAGCTTCCCCAAATTTAAAAATTGTTTCAAACATTGCGGTTGGTTACAACAACTTAGACATGCCAGCATTCAAGGCGGCCAATGTGATGGCCACCAACACACCGGATGTATTAACGGATACCACAGCCGATTTTGGTTTTACTTTGATGATGGCAACAGCACGTCGCGTCACAGAAAGTGAGCAATGGTTAAGAGCAGGGCATTGGGGCAAGTTCTCAATTTGTGATGCGCCACTATCCATGGACATTCACCACTCTACTTTGGGCATTATGGGCATGGGTCGCATTGGTCAAGCAATTGCCAAACGTGCGCGCGGTTTCAATATGAATGTGACTTACTTCAATCGTTCACGATTGTCTGAGGATTTGGAAAAAGAATGCGGTGCAACTTATGTTGATCGTGAGACTTTGCTCAAACAATCTGATCACATTATTTTGGTCATGCCTTACACCCCAGAGAATCATCATCTCTTTGGTGAAAAAGAATTGAATTTAATGAAGCCGACTGCAACCCTTGTGAATATTGCGCGTGGCGGCATTGTTGATGAACTAGCTCTTGCCAAGGCTCTTAAAGAAAATAAAATTTTTGGTGCAGGCTTGGATGTGTTCGAGGGTGAACCGAAAGTGATTCCAGAATTATTGGCATTGAAGAATGTGGTGTTAGCTCCGCACATGGCGAGCGCCACAGAGAAAACCAGAAGAGCGATGATTCAGTTAGCGATCAAAAATTGTTTGGCTGGCTTGAATGGTCAAACGCCACCAAATTTATTGAAAGCTTGAAGCTAGAAAGATTTGAATCGAAGAGATTTAAATCAAGTAGATTAAAAAATTAATCTTGAGCGCTTGGTGTTTTGGTGTCATTGATGGTGGTTTCTTTAACAGCCACCTCGATGCCACCAAATCTATCAGCTACCCAGTTATAAACTTTGCATGCTAACCACAGCAAACCAAAACCAACCAAAGCATTCAGAATCAATGCTGAAAGCACTGTGAAACCAGGCAATTCACCATCTCTCACAAAAGCAACAAAGAGAGCCAACAAAACAATCGGTACTGAAAAACTCAAATACACCAACACCAATGTCTTGGCCGTATGAAGAGGGTCGACATACACAATTTCTCTTTTGGTGTATTTGGTGCTTGGCATTTTATTTTTCGGTGAAAAGTGAATGGTGGTTGAATTGCTCGCAATTCTATACCAAATCATGGGTTAATGTTGCGTTGCAATAAGGCTACTTCACAGCTTTTTGTGCTTTAAAGCCCTTGCTTCAAAGTCTTTACTATGGGGTTTGTTTAAACCAAGCCCTCAAATAAAACCACTCCAACCGTATCACCCGCTTGGATGTTTTCTTGATCATGCTCTAAAACAATGAAGCAATCTGCTTCACTCATGGAGCGCAGAACCCCTGATCCTTGGGCTCCTGTGATGCGCACAGTTCTGTTGCCGGTGGCATCGGTAGACAAGATGCCGCGTTGGAATTCTGTGCGACCTGGTCGTTTGCGGATTGCTTCGACCGTTTTTGCTTGCATCATCGGTGGCGCTACTTGAGTTGCGCCACTCATGGCCAATAAAGCATTTCTGACAAATTGATAGAAGGTCACCATCACGGCCACGGGGTTGCCCGGTAAACCAAATAAAACTGCGCGATGTTGATCGCCTTGAATTGAGCCGAAAGCCATCGGTCTGCCAGGGCGCATGGCAATTTTCCAAAAGCTCACGTCCCCAAGTTCGCGCATGATCTGCTTGGTGTAGTCAGCTTCTCCTACAGAGACTCCGCCAGAAGTGATCACCGCATCACAAATCGCAGCTGCTTTACTGAAGGCGGCACGCATCGCATCCGGATCATCTTTCACAACACCAAAATCATGAAGTTCAACATTCAGGCGACTCAACATGCCAAAGAGTGTGTAGCGATTACTGTCATATACACAGCCATCATCCAATGGTTGTCCAATCGAGCGAAGCTCATCACCAGTTGAAAAGAATCCAACCTTGAGGCGGCGCTTGACTGTCACTGAACCAATACCTAAAGAAGCAATCAATCCTAAATCTGATGGTCTGATGATCTTGCCAGCAGATAGGGCTGCTTGAC
>CAYYOB010000058.1:3689-7952 GCA_964473225.1 uncultured Polynucleobacter sp. | reverse complement strand
ATCAACTTCAACTCGTGCAAGCACTCGAAGTAAGCCATTTCAGGAGCGTAACCAGCTTCAACCAAAGTTTCAAAACCAGCTTTGATCAATTCAACTGCGCCACCACAAAGAACAGCCTGCTCACCGAACAAGTCAGTTTCAGTTTCTTCGCGGAAATTTGTTTCGATGATGCCAGCACGGCCACCACCATTGGCTGTTGCATATGACAAAGCTACGTCACGTGCAGAACCAGTTGTGTTTTGATGAACAGCGATCAAATGAGGAACACCACCACCTTGTGAGTATGTGCCACGAACAGTGTGACCTGGCGCTTTAGGAGCAATCATGATCACGTCCACGTCTGCACGAGGAATCACTTGACCGTAGTGAACGTTGAAGCCGTGAGCAAATGCCAATGCAGCGCCTGCCTTGATATTTGGAGCAACTTCTTTGTTATACACCTCAGCAATTTGCTCATCAGGCAACAACATCATCACAACGTCAGCACCTTTAACAGCTTCAGCCACTTCTTTAACTTGCAAACCTGCGTTCGCAGCTTTATTCCAAGAAGCGCCACCTTTGCGTAAACCAACAGTTACTTTCACACCAGAATCATTCAAGTTCTGAGCGTGGGCATGGCCTTGTGAACCGTAACCAATGATTGTTACTTGCTTACCTTTGATCAAAGATAAGTCTGCGTCTTTATCGTAAAAAACTTTCATGCTATTTCCTATGTAATTTCAGTTTGTTGTTTGTTAAAAAGTTATACCTTCAAGATACGCTCACCGCGACCAACGCCAGAGCAACCAGTTCGGACTGTTTCCAAAATGGCACTGCGGTCTGTGGCCTCAATGAATGCATCTAATTTACTGCTGTCTCCAGTCAGCTCGATGGTGTAAGACTTATCGCTGACATCAATGATACGACCGCGGAAAATGTCCGTAATGCGTTTCATCTCTTCGCGCTCCTTACCAACAGCTCTGACCTTGATCAACATGAGCTCGCGCTCAATATGAGGACCATCAGTCAAATCAATCACCTTCACCACCTCAACGAGACGATTCAAGTGCTTGGTAATTTGCTCAATGACGTCTTCAGAGCCCACTGTCACAATCGTCATGCGTGACAAAGATGGGTCTTCTGTAGGAGCCACTGTTAATGTTTCAATGTTGTATCCGCGAGCAGAAAATAAACCAACCACGCGTGACAACGCTCCTGGTTCGTTCTCTAAAAGAATAGAAATAATATGGCGCATCAGAGTTCCTCGCTTCCTAAAAGCATTTCAGTAATGCCTTTACCAGCCTGAACCATCGGCCAAACGTTTTCTGTTGGGTCTGTTTGGAAATCCATGAACACAGTTCGATCTTTCATTTTGAATGCTTCACGAAGCGCTGGCTCAACATCAGATTTCTTCTCAATGCGCATACCCACGTGACCATAGGATTCAGCCAACTTAACGAAGTCAGGCAATGAATCCATATACGAACTTGAATAACGCTTGTTATAAGTTAACTCTTGCCATTGACGAACCATGCCCAAATAGCGATTGTTCAAAGAAACAATTTTGACTGGTGTGTCGTATTGCTTGCAAGTTGATAACTCTTGAATACACATCTGAATAGAGCCTTCACCAGTGATGGTGACCACTTCATTGTCAGGGAAAGCTTTTTTGATACCCATGGCGTATGGCAAACCAACACCCATGGTGCCAAGACCACCAGAGTTGATCCAACGTCGTGGCTTATCAAATTTATAGAATTGAGCTGCCCACATTTGATGCTGACCAACGTCAGAACAAATGAACGCATCACCTTTGGTGAGTTCCCAAATTTTTTCAACCACATACTGTGGTTTAACAATTTCAGAATCACGATCAAAGCTCAAGCAATCTTTTTTGCGCCACTCATTAATCTGTGACCACCAAGCATCTAACTTGGTCTTGTTCTTTAGTGGACCAGCTGCCTTGATCATGGATGACATCTCAACCAATACTTCTTTGAGGTCACCAACAATAGGCACATCCACCTTCACGCGCTTTGAAATCACTGAAGGGTCGATGTCAATGTGGATAATTTTTCTAGGCACGCTAGAAAAGTGCGCAGGGTTACCAATGACGCGGTCATCAAAACGAGCGCCGATCGCAATCAACACATCGCAATGCTGCATTGTCATGTTGGCTTCATACGTACCGTGCATACCCAACATACCCAAAAAACGTGGGTCTGTGCCCGGGAATCCACCTAAGCCCATCAAGGTATTGGTCACTGGATAACCAAGCAAATCAGCGAATTGCTTTAGCTCAGGGGCTGCATCTGAAAGAATCACGCCACCACCTGTGTAGATGTATGGACGCTCAGCTTCTAGCAACAAACTGATCGCTTTACGAATCTGACCACTGTGACCTTTGTTCACAGGGTTGTACGAACGCATGTTTAATTCAGCTGGATAGTTAAAGCGTGCTTTTTGGAAAGACACGTCTTTAGGAATATCCACCACCACCGGACCTGGGCGACCAGTTCTGGCAATGTGAAAAGCTTTTTTCAAAGTCAAAGCAAGATCAGCAGGATCTTTGACCAAGAAATTATGTTTAACGATTGGACGAGTGATACCAACGGTGTCGCACTCTTGGAACGCGTCTTCACCGATCGCAGCCGTAGGCACGTTACCAGTGATGATCACCATTGGGATTGAATCCATGTAGGCCGTAGCAATGCCTGTCACAGCATTGGTCACACCAGGACCGGAGGTCACCAATGCAACGCCGACATTACCTGTGGCACGCGCATAGCCATCAGCAGCGTGAACAGCTGCTTGCTCATGACGCACCAAGATATGTTCAAACTTATCTTGTTTGAAGATCTCGTCGTAAATAAATAAAACTGAACCGCCTGGGTAACCCCAGACATATTCCACACCTTCAGCATGAAGGGCATGGACCAAAATCTCAGCACCAATCATTTCTGGGCCGTCTTGGTTTTGTGTGTTGCTAGCAGGGTTCAAAAGTTCCGCGCTGTTGTTATTTGCATTCATTTTCTATAGTCCTTTGCAATTTTCGGCAAAAAATTGTTTGGGCTACTCTGGCTCCGTGCTTGTGGCTCGGGTTCGAGTGGCGGTCGCTTAAATCCGGGAAAAAACCATCTTATGAAAGGTCCGGCAAGTCGAACCTAGGATTTTAGCCTATAACTCCTTACTATGGGGTGGGTTTGTGAAGCGTTGTCTAATAGGGGTTATGGCTTCTGCAAAAGAACTGTCCGACTTTCTCAAAGGAGTTGAGGCGAAATCCTTCAAACGTACCGTGTTTTCAACGCGGGACGAGGAAGCTGCGCTGGACATTGTGCAAGACAGCATGATGAAACTAGCCGAGAAGTATGGCGACCGTGAGGCTGCAGAATTGCCCCTGATCTTTACCAGAATCCTGCAAAACACGACCCTGGACTGGTTCAGGCGTCAAAAAACCCAAAATACGTGGGTTAGCCTCTTTTCATCCATGAGGGGTGGCAATAAAGACAATTTGGATGACTCTGATTACTCCGACCCTCTGGAGTTCCTTGATTCTTCAGAAGAAAATATTGGTTTTGAGGACGGCGCGACGATTTTAGAGCGTCAACAAATGATCAAAATCATCGAAAATGAGATTTCAAAACTACCTTCACGTCAACGAGAAGCCTTCCTCATGCGTTATTGGGATGATTTGGGCATTTCTGAAACAGCCAAATTAATGGCTTGCTCAGAGGGTAGCGTGAAAACACACTGCTCTCGAGCATGCTCTTATTTGGCGAAAGCCCTTAAAAAACAAGGATTTAAATTGTGAGTAAGCACTATCAAACCCCTCAAGTCGATAGCAATCAAGAGTTGCAAATAGCCTTGCTCACCTGCGATTTACTCAACGAAGCTGCAACAGACCTGCCAGTTCACATCAAAAATCGTCTTGAAAATGCCAGAAAACTTGCTTTGGAAGCCAAGCTAGAGGAACACAAACCATTCTGGCCTCGCAACTTGATCCAAGAAGGCTTTAAAAAGTTAAATTCAACGGGTTCAGATTGGCGCAACCGTGCATGGGGTGCATTTGGTGCTGCCCCAATCTTGGCTTTGGCCTTTGGCATGGTCTTGATCTCAAACTGGCAGCAAGATGAACGTATCTTGGATATTGCAAAAGTGGATAGCGCCATCTTGGTTGATGCAGTTCCACCGCAAGCATACAAAGATGATGGCTTTGTGAGGTTCCTGATCACCAATGGCAAAGATTTGGCTATTGATGAGATCAAAGAAGATGTAAAAGAAGAA
>CAYYOB010000058.1:0-3589 GCA_964473225.1 uncultured Polynucleobacter sp. | reverse complement strand
CATGGTCAGCACTCAATGATGATCAGCGCTTGGTCTTAGCGCCACTTGAGGAAGACTGGAAATCTCTTGGGTCAAAGCGTCAAAAAAAATGGGTGGAAGTAGCCAATCGCTATCCATCCATGTCAGAAACTGAGCAAAGCACTTTGCAATCTCGCATGAGCCAATGGGCTGACTTATCCAACAAACAACGCCAAAGAGCACGCGATAACTACTTGCGAACTCTGAAAATTTCTCCTGAGAAAAAAGCTGCCGCATGGGAAACCTATCAACAGCTATCTGCCGAGGATAAAAAGCTGTTGGCACAAAAAAGAGCCCAAACAAGTAAACCAAGCGCAGTCACCTCACCAACGCTAAAATAGCGTTTGTGAAAGAATCCAATGCATTCATCCCACTTCCCGCAAGCTACTTAAAGTCGCTTCCAGCACCCACGATCAAACGTCGCATTGCCTTGAACCTTTATGAGATGCTGGTTTTGTTTGGAGTGTTGGCTTTCACATTCCTAGTACCGCACTTAATCATTGGAGTTTTATTTGAGATCACGGCTCCATCAGCCATCTTGATGGCTCATGTGTATCTGGTGTTGGCTTTCTATTTCATGTGGTACTGGACTAAAACAGGGCAAACACTTGCCATGCAAACTTGGCGCATTCAGTTGGTAAGTGAAGATGGTGCCATCATGAAACGTTCACAAGCATTGATGCGTTTCGCCATTGGCTCACTCTGGTTGATACCTGCAGCTCTGTTACTCTTCATCAATATCAAAATGAACCCATCCATGAGCATGGGCACATCTGTTTCAATTATTTTCTTTTCAATCACTTTGTTTTTGTGGCCACTATCAGCCATCTTTGATAGAAAGAATCGTCAATCGATTCCTGACCGCTGGTCAGGCACACGTCTGGTTCAATTACCCAGCACGATTCCTCATCCAGTCAGCAGTAGTAAAGAATGATTGCATCAAGCGTTCGAACAGAATGCCATTGATGCCAACTTCTTTCATTGCTTGACGCATGCACTGCAACCACTGATCTCTTTCAGAAATACCAATTGAGAATGGCAAATGTCTGGCCTTGAGTCTTGGGTGTCCGTATTGCTGCACAAATAAATCTGGGCCGCCCATCCAGCCGCTCAAGAACATGAATAACTTTTCTCTCGATGAAGTTGAATCAGCAGGATGCATCATTCGTATCCCCTGATAATTTTCTTCTAGATCCATCAGATCATAAAAACGATCGACCAGTTCACGAAGCTTCTCAGCTCCGCCAATCAATTCATAAGTGGTTTGTTCTTGTGACATATCTTTATTTTATTCTTGATTAAAGACTTCTGAGCACTTCTGAGGCGGATGTATGAGAAATCTTTCTCTGCAACCACAGACCACCCAATACGCAGGCAGAAACACCAAACACAACACCATAAAGAATCACGATCCATGGGATTGGCAAATTAAATTCAAAGACATGTGTGGCCAAAGCCCAACCCACACCAATGGCGCCCAAGGAAGCCAACAATCCTGAAATAAAACCAATCACGGTCAACTCGGTATAAAAAGCACGTCTGATTTGAGCCTGACTGGCCCCCAAGGTTTTAAGTAAACCTGCATCTTTAAGGCGCTCATCTTGAGTCGATGCCAAAGCAGCGGCTAAGACCAAGATGCCAGCAATCACTGTGAAGCCAAAGAGCAACTCCACAGCCGCTGATAATTTATTCAAGACATCTTGCACTTGATTCAAAGCTGATTCAACATCCACAACCGTCACGTTAGGAAATTGCGCCACCACTGAAATATCCAAAGGCAATACTTGTGGCACCAAAGGTCCTTGCTTGTAGGCTGTGATCCAGGTTTGCGGCATTTCACCGAGAAGATGGGGCGGCAAAATTGCAAAGAAATTAACGCGCATACTGCCCCAATCAAGTTCTCTGATGGATGTAATGTTTGCTTTAACTGGCATGCCTGCAATATCAAACACCAAACTATCCCCCAACTTCAAAGACAGCGTTTTGGCCAAACCTTTTTCAATCGACACCTCTGGCGCACGAGTGTTGCCATGCCAGGTTCCTGCGGTCACTTTATTTTTATCTGGCAAATCTGAACTGTATGAAAGATTGAATTCCCTATCGACCAATCGCTGCGCACGAGAGTCTTCAAAATCTTGCGGCAATACCACTTGGTCATTGATGTGCGTTAAGCGACCACGAACCATTGGGTACAAAACAATTTTCTTAATGTCCGCGCTCAATAATTTCTGTTCAATGACTGATTTTTGTTCTGGCTGAATATTGATCAAAAATCTATTCGGCGCATCCGGCGGTGAACTGCCCTTCCAAGCACTCATCAAATCTTGTCTGACAACAGCTAAGAGCAATAGCGCCATGATGGCAATAGCCAATGATGCTATTTGCAAACCAGTGAACAAAGAGCGTCTGGATAAAGACTGCCAAACAAAACGTTGCACAACATGTTGGCCCAACCATGAATGTTCCGCCATCTTGGCAGTCAATTTGATCAACAACCAAGAGACCAAAATAAAAATACCGGCTGCCAATGAAAAACCGCCCAAAGTTAAAACGGCCAATTTGACATCTTTAGCAACACTCAAAAGCAAAACAAAAAAGCTGATCAATCCGAAAAACATTAACAACCAAGATGCCGGATGTCTGACTGAGATGTCACGACGAATCACTTTGAGTGGCGAGATATCACTCAAATACAACAAAGGTGGCCAAACAAAACCAATCAATAAAACAATCGCCACCAGTAAAGACCAGATCAATGGCCAGATGGATGCCGAGGGCAAATCAGCCACCAGTAAATCACCTAAAAATAAAAGTAAGCCTTGATGCCCGATCCACCCCAAAAAAGCTCCAACAGCACCCCCTAAAAGTGCAATCACCATACTGGCCTTAAAGTGCTCGAGTAAAACTTGACGTTTATTAGCTCCTAAGCATTTCCAAATCGCCGTTGGGTTGGCCTGCTTGCTGGTGTAGCGCTTAGCCGCTAAAGCCATTGCCACAGCAGCGACCATGGCTGTCAAAATGGCGACCAGTGATAAAAACTTTTCGGCGCGATCCAGCGTTGCTCTCATCAAGGGTTGACTGTTATCAACTCCTTCAATTTTGATGCCCCTTAATTGCTTGTCATCAATTTCTTTTTGCGCCCATAGCAAATATTCACTGATTGCAGAATCTGATCCAGCAATTAAAAATCGATAGGTCACCCGACTACCAAAGCCAATCAACTGAGTTTTACTTAACTCATCATCACGCATCATGACGCGTGGTGCAAAGTTTAAAAAGCCAGCACCCTTATCAAGCTCCTGAGTTAACAAAGCCTCAATCACAAAATTGCTCGAACCCAAAGTGATGCGGTCACCCAACTTTCCAGAAAGGCCTGCCAAAAGAGCAGGCTCCACCCAGACTGAACCTGGCGATGGAGTTGCACGTGTATTGGCCCCCTTGATATCGAATGGATCTTTTGAGATCTTGAGGTCGCCTCTTAAAGGATATGTCTCCGTAACGGCCTTTAAAGCGACTAGGCGGGCATTCGATCCAAGCGATGACATGGTGGGGAACACCGTGGTGTTAGCCA
>CAYYOB010000057.1:0-7958 GCA_964473225.1 uncultured Polynucleobacter sp. | reverse complement strand
CGCCACTCATATTTTTCGCAACGAATTCCTTCGTAACTAACTTGCTGGGCGCCACTGGATGAAGTGATAACAGCAATATAGCGAATCACTTCATCTTTGCCAAAAGCAATCGAATCTGCATCTAAGGCAAACTTCAATTGAGTGGTGGCTGAAACATAAAAAGGTTTGAGATCTTTTGATGGTGGTGCTGTCGGAATCTTGACTTCAGTCTCTTCCCAGAAGCGAGGAGCATCCGGATCATTTTCATCTGCAGGATCAGATGTTCTGTATTGAGCGTGAGCAGTGATGCTCATCATGACTGATAGGCTCAGAAGAGTTTTAAGAATATTCTTAAAGGTTGAATGTTGGCTCAAGAGGGCTCCGAATCTTGTTTGGGGTCGTGCAATGTTGACTTGTAGAGATCCAATGGAGAACCCCAAGGCATCATCATCATGCGGGGTCCGCGGGAAATATACCTAGCCAACTCTGATAAGGCCAATTCATAAACTTCGCGCTTGAAATCAATCACCACATCCAACGGAATCCAATAAGGACTCCAGCGCCAGGCATCAAATTCTGGGTGGTCTGTGGCTCGCAAACAAACATCGCTGTCACGACCCACCATGCGTAAAAGGAACCAAATTTGCTTTTGGCCACGGTAAGCTTGCCGTGTTGAGCGGCGGGCAGTGTTTGCTGTAGATGGACGACGCAAGAACTCCTGTGGCACGTCATAACGTAGCCATTCACGGGTTCGTCCAATAATTTGGACGTGTTGCGGCTCTAGACCGATCTCCTCATGCAACTCGCGATACATTGCCTGCTCTGGGTTTTCGCCGTGTTGGATACCACCTTGCGGGAACTGCCAAGAGTGCTGGCCAACACGTTTCCCCCAGAATACTTCGTTGCGTTGATTGAGTAGAACGATGCCGACGTTGGGTCTGTACCCTTCTCTGTCGAGCATATTCGTGCCTTAATCCTTTAATCCTTTAAAATCAATAAATTGATTATAGCTATATAGCTTATCCATTATTTTATAAAGTGAACCATGAAAGCCAGTCAATTTTTTATCCGTACCTTAAAAGAAGCCCCAGCTGATGCGGAAATCGTTTCCCATAAGCTCATGATGCGTGCTGGCTTGATACGAAAGCTGGGCGCCGGCATCTACAACTATATGCCCATGGGTCTTAAGGTTATTCGTAAAGTCGAGGGCATCATCCGTGAAGAGATGGACAGGGCTGGAGCCGTTGAGCTTTTAATGCCAGTCGTTCAGCCGGCTGAACTATGGCAAGAAACAGGTCGTTGGGACAAGATGGGCCCAGAGTTATTGCGTATCAAAGACCGTCATGATCGCGACTTTTTGATTCAGCCGACTTCTGAAGAAGTGGTGACTGACATTGCTCGTCATGAAATCAAGAGTTACAAGCAATTACCCGTCAATTTTTATCAAATTCAAACAAAATTCAGAGATGAGCGTCGTCCGCGCTTTGGCATCATGCGCGGTCGTGAGTTCAGCATGAAAGACGCTTATTCTTTTGACCGAGATGTTGAAGGCATGAAAGTGTCTTACGCCAAAATGTTTGATGCCTATACCCGTATTTTCCAGCGCTTAGGACTGAACTTCAGAGCTGTTAATGCAGATAACGGTGCTATTGGTGGCACAGGCAGTCAAGAGTTCCATGTGATCGCAGATACGGGAGAGGATGCCATTGCATACTGCCCAAGTTCTGACTATGCAGCAAATATTGAAACTGCAGAAGCGCTTTCATTGATTGCAAGCAGAGGTGCCGCTACTCAAGCGATGGCCTTAACACCGACACCTGGTCAGGTGAAGTGTGAAGAGGTGGCGCAATTCTTAAAGTGTTCGATTGAGAAAACAGTTAAGTCAATTGTCTTGGCAGTTGATCAAGAAGAGGGTGCAAATCTATTTTTATTATTGATTCGTGGCGATCATGAATTAAATGAAATCAAAGCAAGCAAGGTGCCAGGATTAACAGACTTCCGTTTTGCTACAGAAGCAGAAATCATTGAATATTTTGGTACTCCTCCTGGCTATTTGGGCCCAGTTAAAACAAACAAGCCTTTGACCATTGTGGCCGATCGAACAGTTGCCAACATGAGCGATTTCATTTGCGGCGCTAATCAAGAAGGCCACCATTTAACAGGTGTTAATTGGGGCCGTGATTTACCTGAGCCAATCATTGCTGATTTGCGTAACGTGATTGCTGGTGATGCATCACCTGACGGTAAGGGTGTTCTAGAAATTTGCCGTGGCATTGAAGTGGGTCATGTGTTTCAGTTAGGCACCCGTTATTCAGAGTCGATGAATGCTGTTTACTTAGATGAAAAAGGTCAGTCTCAACCAATGGTGATGGGTTGTTATGGCATCGGGGTGACTCGTTTATTGGGTGCTGCGATTGAGCAACGTTTTGATGATCGCGGCATCATGTGGCCAGTATCGATTGCACCGTTCCAGGTGGTTTTATGCCCAATGGGTTATGACCGTTCTGACATGGTTCGCGAAGCTGCTGACAAACTCTACCAAGACTTAATATCTGCAGGCATCGAGGTGATCTTGGATGATCGCGGCGAGCGTCCAGGAGCGATGTTTGCAGATTGGGAATTGATCGGCGTGCCATACCGTGTGGTGATTGGTGAGCGTGGCTTAAAGGAAGGTCAGCTGGAGTTTCAAGCTCGCACCGATGCTGAAGCATCAGTGATACCAGTCGGTGATGTGGCTAAAAAAGTGACTGATTTGGTGAAAGCTCAATTAGCATCTTGAGCGTTCAAACCAGAATCAAGACCAAAGCAATAGAAAAGTAATTGCTATGCCAGGTACAAAAAAGCCAGATCATTTGATCTGGCTTTTTGTTTGAACGCTTAAGTGAAAATTAAGTGAAAAATATTTAACGCTTGAACATATTCCCCATGCCCTTGGCTGCCATGCCACCGAGCATCTTGGCCATCTTGCCACCTTTGAATTGTTTCATCATGGATTGCATTTGTTCAAATTGAGCCAAGACACGATTCACTTCTTGTACTTGTACTCCCGCACCAGCAGCAATGCGACGTTTTCTGCTTGCTTTAAGAAGTTCCGGTTTCCTTCTTTCTGCTGGCGTCATGCTGTCGATGATGCCTTGTGTGCGTGCAACTTGTTTATCAGCAACACTCATGTCTTGCTTGGCGGCTGCTTGAGCAAACTTTGCCGGCAATTTATCAATCAAATTACCTAAACCACCCATTTGGCGCATTTGCGTGATTTGCATGCGGAAATCATTTAAATCAAAGCCACCCTTTTTAACTTTGTCAGCTAATTTTTGAGCTTGGTCAAAGTCAACATTCTTTTGTGCTTGTTCAACCAATGCAAGGATGTCGCCCATGCCCAAAATGCGGCTGGCCATTCGATCCGCATCAAATGGTTCAAGACCATCCAGCTTTTCAGCAACACCCGCAAACTTGATCGGGACGCCGGTGATGTGTTGAACTGAGAGTGCCGCACCGCCGCGTGCATCACCATCTAGTTTGGTGAGAATCACGCCCGTTAATGGCAGTGCCTCATTGAATGCTTTGGCTGTGTTGACAGCATCTTGACCCAACATCGCGTCGACCACAAAGAGTGTTTCGATTGGGTTCAAGATTTGATGCAAGGAACTGATTTCTTGCATCATCATTTCATCAATACCTAAGCGACCAGCCGTATCCACAATCAAGACATCGTGATAGTGGCGTTTGGCCCAGTCCAAAGCATCGCGCGCAATGTCTTTGGGCTTTTGGTTTTCATCGCTGGGGAAGAAATCTGCGCCAGCTTGCTCACTGACCATTTGTAATTGTTTGATGGCGGCTGGACGGTAAACGTCGCAAGACACGGTCAACACTTTTTTCTTTTGTGTGTCTTTGAGCCATTTGGCTAATTTGCCAGCAGAAGTTGTTTTACCCGCACCTTGCAGACCTGCCATCAAAATAATGGCCGGTGGTTGAGCTGCCAAGTTGAGTCGGCCCGCGCTTGGATTGCCCATGATCGCGGTGAGTTCTTTTTGAACAACACCCACCAATGCTTGACCAGGGCTTAAACTATCAAGAACCTCAACTCCAAGAGCTTTTTGTTTGATGTTATTGATGAGTTCTTTGACAACAGGGAGTGCAACGTCAGCCTCTAATAGGGCTAAACGTACCTCGCGAAGCATTTCGGCGGTATTTTCTTCGGTCAGTCTGGCCTGACCTCGCATGGTTTTAACCACACGACTTAAACGATCTGTTAGATTTTGAAACATATGAGCATTAAACTGTAGATATGAACATTTTAGGTCACCCCAGCTTCGCATGGATACCCAGCGCTTTATATTTCTTGTTTTTTTTACGAGAAATGAGGGTTTACTCGCAAAATTCTGAAAAGAATCAAGACTCTCCAGTGGTGTCTAGTCTTTCTCAATGGCTGTTATTGCCAATCTTAATTCTGCATGGCGTCACTTTGCATGAATCGATCTTTACTCAGCAAGGCTTCATTTTTGGTTTTGCTCAAGCCTTATCAACCATGGCTTGGATTGGGGTCACATTTTTTTGGTTTGAAAGTTGGTATTTGCCGATCAAGGGCTTAAGAGCCATCATTTTGTTAGCGGCCTGTGTCACAGCGATTTTGCCGCTCATTTTTTCTGGATCAGTACTATCAGCCCGCTCGATTGATGACCCATGGTTCAGAGCTCATTTCATCGTGGCGAATGTGGCCTATGGTTTATTGAGTTTGGCCGCGCTTCATGCCATTTTGATGCATTGGCAAGATCGTCATTTGCACATGCCAACTCATGACAAGGCCAATAGTTTTTTTGCTAAATGGGGTAATCGTTTGCCGCCATTGATGAGCATGGAAAGCATTCTTTTTAGAATCATCACGGTTGGATTTGCTTTGTTAACTTTGACTGTGTTCTCTGGATTATTTTTCAGCCAAGCATTGTTTGGGCGCGCTTTATTTTGGGATCACAAAACAATTTTTGGATTCTTATCTTGGGTGATGTTTGCTGGATTGTTGATCGCACGTTGGCGTGTTGGCTTGCGAGGTTTAACAGCCGTTCGTTGGGTGCTTGGATCTTTTGCAGTTTTGTTGATGGCTTATGTGGGTAGTCGTTTCGTTTTAGAGGTATTGATCCAACGATGAAATGGTTACTCTTCACCTTGATCCTCACCGGTTTGATCATTTGGTGGCGTTATGCGCAAATTTCTCAAAACAACCGATCAAGTGCTAAGCCAAAAGCAAAGGCAGCGCAGAAGACCTCATCTTCAGCCAAAACAGCGCAGCCTAAAAATATGGCGCAGTGTCCTCATTGTGGTTTGAGGTTTCCGCAAGGTGAAGGAGTCGGTGCCTATTGCTCTCGTGAGCATCGTTCCAGTATTGATCCTAAAGGCTGGTGGGGTGAAGCAGAGTGGATCAAATCACCGAACTATGATTCAAGACCTGAAGGGCTACCCGTTGAGTTGGTGTTGATGCATCACATCAGTTTGCCGCCAGGTCAGTTTGGTGGAAATTACATTGCTGATTTTTTTCAAAACAAATTAGATCCCAAGGCTCATCCTTATTTCGCAGAAATTGCCGATCGACAAGTGTCGAGTCATTTTTTGATTCGGCGCGATGGTCATGTTCAGCAATTTGTATCAACTTTGAACCGTGCTTGGCATGCAGGCGTCTCTGATTATTTTGGACGTGAGCGTTGCAATGACTTTTCAATTGGTATTGAATTGGAGGGCAGCGATGATGTGCCTTTTGGTCCAGCTCAGTACACGGCACTCAAAGAATTGGTCGCCGCTTTGCAAAAATTTCATCCAATTTCTGCCTATGCTGGTCACAGTGATGTGGCTCCTGGTCGAAAAACTGATCCAGGGATTCACTTTGACTGGCAAAGATTTGTTCAGGATGCCAATATCCCGACAAGGCAACTTCCCTACGGTCTTGCAAACAGAAATTAGGCTTTTCAAATGAGTCTTACCTCATTGGGTTAGTAAGCACTAACCATCCAAATATTTATTCTAAAAATCCCTAAAACGGTGCCAAAAAATCAAGAAAAATTGGCTCAGATTAGGGATTTCGATAGGTATTTTTAACAAAAAATTCTTATCAAAATAAACATAAATACCCTATACTTAGTACCGTTGTCGCAGAAAAAACACTAAATGTAGTGTTCTCTATAGCGAATAGCCATTGAAAAAATCATAAAAATAGACTTTTTACCCAATTAATACATATATATAGATACAGGAGTTCGAATGACCTACGCAGACCCACAAGTTTCAGGCCAAACATCTAATCCATTTTCTGGCCAACCAACTGGTCAAGTGAATCAAAATCCTTCAGAGGGATTTGTAGCTGGCGGCGTGGGTGGAGCGCAGACAACACAACTCAGCGATTACAAAATCATTCGTCGCAATGGTTCAGTTGTAGCGTTTGAGCCATCAAAAATTGCCATCGCTGTTACAAAAGCATTTTTAGCGGTTAATGGTGGCCAGGGTGCCGCATCTGCACGAGTGCGTGAGCAAGTAGAACAATTAACTCAAGTGGTTGTGCGCGCTTTATTGCGCAGCCGTCCTAATGGCGGAACTTTCCACATTGAAGATATTCAAGACCAAGTTGAATTGGCTTTGATGCGCAGTGGTGAGCACAATGTGGCGCGTGCCTATGTTCTTTATCGTGAAAAGCGCAATCAAGAGCGTGCAGCACAGGTGGCAGCTCAACCAGTAGCTCCAATCGTTGACCACCCAGGAATCAACGTGAGTGACAATGGTGTGATCAAGCCATTAGATATGGTTGCATTGCAAATGGTGATTCAGGCTGCTTGTGAAGGCTTGGGTAATGCAGTGAATGCAGAGCCAATCATTAAAGAAACCATCAAAGGTTTGTATGAAGGCGTACCAATGGCTCAGGTGTATGACTCAGCTATTTTGGCGTCACGTACATGGATTGAAAATGATCCGGCCTACAGCCAGGTAACTGCACGTATTTTGATGCACACCATCCGTAAAGAAATCTTAGGCCGTGAAGTACCACAAGGTGCCATGGCTGCTGAATACATCAGCTACTTCCCACAATTCATCAAGCAAGGTGTGGATGCAGAGTTACTAGACAAGCGTTTATTGACTTATGACTTGGTTAAGTTGGGCGCCGCTTTGAAAGCTGATCGTGATTTGCAGTTCAACTATTTGGGCTTGCAAACTTTGTATGACCGTTATTTCTTGCACATTGAAGAGCACCGCATTGAAATGCCTCAGGCATTCTTCATGCGCGTAGCAATGGGCTTGGCATTGAATGAAGTGAATCGTGAAGAGCGTGCGATTCAGTTCTACGAAATCTTGTCATCATTTGATTTCATGTCCAGCACACCAACACTGTTCAACTCAGCCACATTGCGTTCACAGTTGTCTAGCTGCTACCTCACAACAATTCCAGATGACTTGGATGGCATTTACGAAGGTTTGAAAGAAAACGCTTTGTTGTCTAAGTTTGCGGGGGGCTTGGGTAACGACTGGACGAACGTACGTTCTTTGGGAAGTCATATCAAAGGAACTAACGGTAAATCTCAAGGTGTTGTGCCATTCTTGAAGGTAGTGAACGACACAGCCGTTGCGGTTAACCAAGGTGGTAAGCGTAAAGGTGCAGTTTGTGCTTACTTAGAAACTTGGCACTTAGACGTGGAAGAATTCCTAGAGTTGCGTAAGAACACTGGTGATGACCGTCGTCGTACACATGACATGAACACGGCTAACTGGATTCCAGACTTGTTCATGAAGCGTGTGATGGAAAAAGGTGAGTGGACATTGTTCACACCATCAACTTGCCCAGATTTGCACGACAAGTTCGGTTTGGAATTCGAAAAAGCATATTTGGCTTATGAGCAAAAAGCAGCCAACGGTGAAATCAAGCCATTCAAGAAAGTCAGTGCCTTGGATATGTGGCGCAAGATGTTGGGCATGTTGTTTGAAACAGGTCACCCATGGATCAC
>CAYYOB010000056.1:0-8041 GCA_964473225.1 uncultured Polynucleobacter sp. | reverse complement strand
CGAGATATCTCGCCCCCAGTAAAAATGCAATGAACATGGTGATGGAATCAAAATAACTTTCGCCAACACCAAAGACCAAACTGATGGTGCCTGCTATGAAAGCCAATGCGACTGCAAGTGATACAGGCACATCCATGCCCAACATACCTGTTTTAGGGAAGTTCCGAATGCTGTGCCAAGCAACCACGAACATAGGGCCTGCAGAATAAAGAACTACTGGAACAGTCAAAGCCCAACTCGTCCACCCCAACAACAACTCTTGCTCGACAAGAAGATCATCAGCACCGGTGTATGTCGGCCAGGCATACATCATGACTTGCATCATCCCCAGCACAGCAACGCCCAAGCGCATCAATAAATGACGACGTTCTTTTTTAGCCAGATCAGCACTCATCGATGGCTCAAAGGGCCATGCCTCATACCCAATTTGCTCAACCGAATGAAGCAATGTCGATAGATTTACTTCCTGAGGATTAAATCTGACCGCGGCACGTTGAGTCACATAATTGATTTGCACGTCTTTAACGCCAAACAATCTTTTCAAATGTTGCTCATTCAACCAGACACAGGCTGCGCAGCGAATCTTTTCCAATCGCAAGGTAGTTTCAACTTCGCCTGCATACTCTGATGAAGCTCGCGTGAATCGATCCATCAAGACTGGGTCATCGTACGCCAAAAGAGCATCAGGAACTTGATCTGTTAATTGGCCTAGATCATCAGGCTTAAGACCCAGTGGAATGCGTCGCGCGTAAAAGGCTTCTAAACCCTGACCATGAATTGTTTGTGCAATCGCCAAACAACCCGCACAACAAAAATAACGAGGCGATCCACCGAGCGTTGCCTCATAGTGGTTTTCGCTGGTTAAATCGCCGCCGCAGTGATAGCAGTCACCGATTGAAAGTGGGGTCTCAGGCTTGGTATTCATCTCAGCCTGAGATTCTAGGCTTTCTTTTTACTTATAGGACACTCTATCCAATATTTTTTGTGCATAAATTTGATTTTTACCAATAGATGCAATCGAAATATTCTCTTGTTTGAAGTTTCCCAACTTATTTAGTGCTTCATTGGTAGTTTTTACAGACTTCACCACGGGCCACTCATTGTTGCCATTAGCAAAGTATTGTTGAGCGGAATCACTCGACAAATACTCAAGGAATTTAATTGCAGCGGCTTTATTTGGAGCGTAACTGGCTACAGCGCCACCAGCAATATTCATATGAACACCAGAAGTTGCTTGATTTGGCCAGATCAAGCCAACTTTTGCCACAACCTGCATATCTGCTGGTTTTGTAGAACGCATCAAGCGCGCCAAATAGTAGGAATTGGTCAACGCCACACCACACTCGCCTGAAGCAACTGCTTTGATTTGATCAGTATCACCGCCCTTTGGTGCTCGAGCCATATTTGTCACCATGCCTTTAGCCCAAGCCTCAGTTTTTACTTGGCCTTGACGCTCATACATTGCTCCAATCAATGACAACATATAAGGATGTGAACCTGAACGAGTACAAACCTTGCCCTTATTCATTGGGTCAGCTAATTTTTCATAGGTATCAACATCTTTTGGATTCATGCTTGCTTTGTTATAAACAATCACGCGAGCCCTGCTTGAAAAACCAAACCACTGACTGCCCTGACCAATGTCATTCGAACGGAAGTTTTTAGGAATCCTTGCATTCAATACTTTTGACTGAATAGGCTGAAAAAATCCTTCAATTTCAGCGCGCCATAGTCTTGCCGCATCTACCAGTAGGATCACATCTGCTGGACTATTTTTACCTTCACTGCGTAAACGTTCTAAAAGTGCGTTGTCATCTGCCTCAATTCGATTGATCTTGATACCTGTTTGCTTCGTGAATTCAGCATACAAAGCCTCATCAGTCTGATAGTGGCGCGCAGAATATAAGTTCAAAACCTGTGATGACTGAGATAATGCTGGCGTGGCAATCGTTAGACCAGCAATTAGGCCAAAAGAAGAGACAATAGCCAATATAGATTTTTTAGATGACAACATATGAATAAGAACTCCGATAACAATAATGATTTAAATACAATTGAGAATGATTATCATCTATATTATCACAATTCTCGACGTACTTTTTTGACCCTGATCAGTTTAGGTGCTCTTGGAATTGGAGGATTGACCTCCTGCTCAAGCACGCAATCCAAAAAGCCTGTCATTGGGCTGGCCCTGGGCGGCGGAGCGGCGAGAGGATTTGCTCATATCGGAGTGATCAAAGCCCTTGAATCTCAAGGTATATTTCCCAACTTGGTGGTTGGCACCAGCGCTGGCAGTGTGATCGCAGCTTTGTACGCATCAGGATACCGAGGCACTGAATTACAGAAAATTGCTTTGTCATTAGATGAGGCTGCCATCACTGATTGGGCTTTACCCTTCTCCGGTCGATTTGGTGGAATGATCAAAGGCGATGCTTTACAAGCGATGGTGAATCGCTTGGTTAAAAATCAAACCATTGAAAACATGCCAATGCCACTCGGGATTGTTGGTACTGATTTACAAACAGGTAATGGGGTTTTGTTTCAGCGAGGGAACACTGGCCAAGCCGTTCGCGCATCTTGCAGTATTCCAGGAATTTTTCAGCCCACCATCATTCAAGGTAAAGAATATGTGGATGGCGGATTGGTGTCGCCCGTTCCGGTTAGATATGCAAAACAAATGGGAGCCGACATAGTGATTGCCGTCAACATATCAACTGAACCAAGCTCTCAGGATGGCTCAGGAAGTCTAGGCATTCTCTTACACACAACGTCCATCATGAGTAAAAGCATCAATACTTTTGAATTAGATCTTGCTCATGTGGTGATTCAGCCTGAATTAAAAGGTATGAAAGGCACAGACTTTAAATCTAGGGATGCAGCGATTTTGGCAGGAGAAGAATCTGCGATGAAACAGATATCGCAAATTAAGAACTTACTGAAAATCTAATCAGATCAGAGGCGACCTGTTTTATCCAAACGCTCTTGGAAATCAATCAATAACTGCTGACGTTGCTCTTCTGACATCACATCAAAACCATCAGTATCGTCAATTCTTCGAGCACCGTTATAACGCTTGACCCAATAAACCTTATTCATATCATCCACGCGAATAGATTTACCTCTCGATGGCGCATGAATGAATTTATTGTCGCCAACATAGATACCTACGTGAGAAAAAGCATGGCGCATGGTATTAAAAAAGACCAAATCCCCAGGACGTAATTCTTCTTTACCAACTTCAAGACCAACCTTGCTCATTTGTGCTGATTTGCGCGGCAATAAAAAACCGAAGGTGTCGTTAAATACATACCGCACAAAACCACTGCAATCCAAACCGCTTTGAGGCGTATTACCGCCCCAGCGATAACGCACACCAATCAACTGCATCGCGTTATTGATCAAAGTTTCAGTCTTATCAACAACAGCTGTTGAAACTGTTGAAGCAAAGGTCATAGGCAATGGCTCAGCTTCAGCCTCAGTTAAAGACTGAGCAAATACCGGCCCCACTTGAAGGGAGCCCAGTAAAACTACAGCTGCAAGGAGTTTGCGGTGCATATTTGACATGAAGTGAAATTATAACCTGAACCTTAACTTCGAATAAACCCCGGTCACAGCTCTTGGTGCTTGATTTGTTTACCTTTTTTAAGAGTAATGACTCTGTGAGACATGGCCTCAACGACCTCAAGGTCATGGCTGATCAATAGATAAGCCATGTTGTATTTATGCTGTAAATCCGAGAGCAAGGCCAATATTTGCTTTTGAATGGTGACATCCAAAGCTGATGTTGGTTCATCTAAAACCAATATTTGGGGCTTTAGAATCAGTGCCCGAGCAATCGCAATTCTTTGCCTTTGACCACCCGAGAATTCATGGGGATATCTGCTGTAAGCAGTTCGATCCAAACCAACTTCCTTTAAAACATCAATGACCTTTGCTTTTCTGGCATCAGCTGATAAATCTGCCTGATGCAAAGACAAGCCTTCACCAACGATCTGTCCAACAGTCATGCGCGGCGATAGTGAACCGAAAGGATCTTGGAAGATCACCTGAAACGAGGCTCTTAGGCGACTGCGTTCAGTGGCGTTTAACTTCAGCCAATCATGACCCAAAACTTCAACCTGACCAGATACCTTGGCACCTGTTTGGCCCAATAAATCCAAAAGAGCCATCGCCAAGGTTGACTTGCCCGAACCAGACTCACCAATCAAACCCAAGGTTTCACCTTGGCGCAATTCAAGGCTCACGTCTTTAACAACTTGTTGGTATTCACGTTTCCACAAATCAGAAAAATGAAACCCTCTGATGAATTGCGCAATGCCTCGACCAAAAGTGCCCTTACCTGCCTGAGGATAAGAAACGCTGACCTGCTCTGCTTTAAGCAACACTGGTGCAATCGGCACCAAAGGTAAAACATTCCGAACAGGCTTACTATTGACCAAACTGTTGGTGTAAGGATGATCGGGCTGACTAAAAACTTCTTCAGTAGATTTGCACTCCAACAACTTACCTTGGTACATCACAGCAACACGTTGGGCAAAATGACGCACCATATTTAAATCATGAGTGATCAAAATCACAGCCATACCACCATATGACTTGGCATCTTCTTGCAAATCTTTTAATAAATCCAAGATTTGAATCCGCAAGCTAGGATCTAAAGCCGTGGTTGGCTCATCAGCAATCAACAGTCTTGGCTTACAAGCCAAAGCCATCGCAATCATCGCTCGTTGACGTTGACCACCTGAAAGTTGATGTGGGTAATATGAAAAACGCTCTGCCGCTTGAGGAATCCCTGTTTTATCAAGAAGCTCAATCGCACGTTGCTGACAAACTGCATTGCTTAAAGTGGGCTCATGACACTGGACCGCTTCCATGATCTGGTTGCCCACTGTGTAAAGTGGGTTCAAAGCAGTCATGGGTTCTTGAAAAATCATGGCAATATCTTTGCCACGAATACTGCGCATTTCAGCTTCACTCAATGCCAATAAATTTTGCGACTTCTGATTAATTTGGCAATTGATTTCACCAGTGATGTTCGCGCCTTCAGGCAAAAGACCCATGATCGATAAACCAGTCAAGGTTTTACCGGAACCAGACTCTCCAACAATTGCAATTCTTTCACCAGCATTGATTTTTAAACTGAAGTCGCTGATGACGGTTTTTCGCCCAAAGCTCAGATTCAGCTGCTTGATATCAATCAAGTTGAAATCCTGTTGACTCATGCTGCCACCTTCACTGCTTTCGCACGACGCGTATCAAAGGCATCACGCATGGCATCACCCATGAATGTCAATAACATCAAAGTTCCAGCCAACACCAAAAAGGTCGATAAAGAAATCCACCAAGCATCGAGATTGGCTTTGCCTTGCGCCAACAACTCACCCAAGCTGGCCTGATCTGCAGGAACACCCAAACCTAAAAAGTCCAAACTCGTCAAAGCCAAAATAGCGCCACTCATGCGGAATGGTAAAAATGTGATCACGGGCGTTAAGCTGTTTGGCAGAATATGGCGCCACATGATTTGTTGACTGGATAAACCGAGCGCTTGAGCTGCTCTGACATATTCCAAAGATCTATTTTTCAAGAACTCTGCACGCACATAATCCGACAGGCCCATCCAGCCAAAAAGAGATAACAAGATGATCAGTAAACCAACACTAGGCGCAAAGATAGATGCAAAAATAATCAGCAAATAGAGCTCAGGCATGGAACTCCAAACCTCAATGATGCGCTGAGAAACCAAATCTACTTTACCGCCAAAGTAGCCCATCACTGCCCCAGTCAGTACACCAATAGCAACACCGATGATGGTGAGACACAAACCAAACAAGACTGATAAACGAAACCCGTAAATTAACCTGGCCGCTACATCTCTGCCCCGATCATCTGTGCCCAACAAATTATCACGCGATGGAGAAGCTGGATTTGGTTCCTTGGCAAAGTAATTGAGCGTGTCGTAGCGATAAGTGATCAAGGGGTAAACAGCCCAATTACCTTTTTTGCTGAAAGTTTTTTTGATGTCAGGATCCAAGTAATCAGTTGGGGTTGGAAAATCTCCACCAAAAGTAGTCTCTGGATAATCCTTCACAATCGGAACATACAAGCTCCCTTGATAGCTGACCAAGATGGGTCGATCATTCGCAATCAGTTCTGCAAATAAACTCAAAGTGAACAAACTGGTGAAGATCCACAAACTCCAATAGCCCAAACGATTGGTCTTGAATCTAGCCCATTGATCACTTTCTCTTAATTGGTGAAGCCATCCCTTTTTCATGAGCGACCTCCCGATTGGCTGTCAAACTGAATGCGAGGGTCTACCAAGACGTAAGCAATGTCAGAAATTAATTTGGTGAATAAACCAATCAAAGTAAATAAATACAAAGTGCCCAAAACCACTGGGTAGTCTCTTTTCATGACCGCTTCATAAGACAAAAGTCCCAAGCCATCCAAAGAGAATAAAGTTTCAATCAACAGTGAGCCCGTGAAGAAGGCTCCAATGAATGCCGATGGAAAACCTGTGACCAAAGGGATCATCGCATTACGGAACACATGCTTCCAAAGAACTTTGTCTTCGTTCAAACCTTTGGCTCTGGCAGTAATCACATATTGTTTGCGTATCTCTTCTAAAAAAGAGTTTTTGGTGAGCATGGTGATAACGGCAAAGTTACCCAACACGGATGCAGTGATCGGTAAAACCAAATGCCAAAAATAATCCATGACCTTGCCAATCAAGCTGAGCTCAGCCCAGTTATCTGAGGTCAAACCTCTTAGAGGAAATAGTTGGAAGAAACTGCCGCCACCGAATAGCACCAGCAATAGAACACCCAATACAAATCCCGGGATGGCGTAGCCAATCAAAATCACCACACTGGTTGCTGTATCAAAACGAGTACCCGCACGCACCGCTTTTTTAATACCCAATGGGATTGATATCAGATACGTGATCAAAAATGTCCAAAGCCCCAAACTGATCGAGACAGGCATTTTTGAAAGAACAAGTTCTCCCACACTTTTGTGTTGGTAATAACTTTGGCCCAAATCAAACATGGCAAAGCGACCCAACATATTGATGTAACGTTCCCAAAGAGGCTGATCAAATCCGTACAGCGCTTTGATTTCCTTCAGACGCTCTTCATCAATACCTTGGCGACCACGATAAAAATTACCGCCACCAGATGACTCAACCGCAGCAACACTTGCATCACCCCGACCTTTGAGCTCCAGCATCATCTGCTCAACAGGTCCGCCTGGCACAAATTGAATCACAGCAAAAGTCAAAGTGATGACGCCCAAGAGCGTTGGGATCATCAAGAGAATTCGTCTAGCAATGTATCGCCACAATGCACTGTTCATCGCGTGGCCCCTGCTTGAGAATTAGATGGAGAATTGCGCCACCAGGTAGAAAGAATCCATGATTCAGCTGCGTAGTAACTAGGCGGCATTGGAAATCCCATATCAGATTTATAAGCTACTCGATGCGTGGCACTGTACCAATGTGGCACGATGAAATAACTGTGAGTCAAGACTCTGTCCAATGCTCGTGTTGCTGTGACGAGATCTTTTCTGGTCTGCGCTTTGACAATCGATGAGATCAAAGCATCAACCACGGGAGATTGCACCCCAAGAATATTGTCTGACCCCTTGGTGGTGGCAGATTGACTGCCATAACGATCCCATAATTCATTGCCAGGACTTTGCGAATCTGGGAACTTCATGCTGGTCATTTGGAAATCAAACTCTTCCAAACGTTTTTGATACAGAGCGTAATCAGTGGTCCTCATATCCACTTCCATGCCAAGCTTTTCAAGATTGCGCACATAGGCCGATACCAGGCGAGACATGGCACCACCGTCGTCCATAAATTCAAAGCGAAATGCTTGTCCTTTGGCATTTCTTAAAGCGCCATCTTTGTACACCCAGCCAGCTTGTGCAAGTAACTCTCTGGCTTTTCTGAGATTTTGGCGCAAGCTTGAAGGCTCCTCAGTACTCACAGGCAAAAGCATTGGACCCAATGCATTCTTTGGGAAATGCTGAGGATAGG
>CAYYOB010000055.1:0-8066 GCA_964473225.1 uncultured Polynucleobacter sp. | reverse complement strand
TTTCTCTTCTGAGATTAAAAAAGGCTGCCTAGGCAGCCTTTTTTATTTCCTAAAAATCATGGATCACAAGCTCATACAGGGGAAGCTTGCTAAGCAAAGCGCTCCTCAAGACTGCTTAAACCGATTTCTGCCAGTAACTTGGTCTTTCTTTCCTTGGCTTTTTGACCAGGCAGGTTCTTCTGAGTTGCAATGATCAGCTCATTTTTCATGGAATGTTCCCAGCCCACCAATTCAGTCACGGTCACATCATAGCCATGAGCCTCTAATTGCAGGCAACGCAAAACGTTGGTGATGTGGCTACCAAATTCACGGGTATGAATCGGGTGGCGCCACATTTCTGATAATTCATTTTTAAGCGATTGAGCTTTGGTCTTTCTCAAAGCTGCTGCCAGTTCTGCCTGACAGCAAGGAACCAATACAACATGTTTTGCTTTCTTGGCAAAAGCGAAGCGAATCGCATCATCGGTCGCGGTATTGCAGGCATGCAAGGCTGTCACTACATCGATTTCATTGGGTAGAAGGTCTGAATCCAGTGACTCTTCAGCGCTTAAGTGGAGAAATTTCATATTTGAAAAGTTCAAGCGACTGGCTAAGTCTTGAGATTTCTTGACCAATTCTTCACGAACTTCAATGCCGTAGATCGTTGATGGCTTCTCTTGTAACTTGCAAAAGAGATCGTTCAGAATAAAACCCAAGTAGGACTTGCCAGCCCCGTGGTCAACGATGCTTAAGTGATCTTTTCGGTTCAAGACTTCTTGGAGCAGTGGTTCGATGAATTGAACCAAGTGATATACCTGTTTGAGTTTTCTGCGGGTGTCTTGATTGAGCTTGCCATCGCGAGTGAGGATGTGCAATTCTTTTAAAAGTTCAATGGATTGAGTCGGTCTGATCTCATGTTTTTGTGCAGAAACATCTTTTTTTGATGATGGGTCGATCATGGCGTCTTAGCGGTTTTTGAACCGTTGTAAATCCTTGTTGATATTCAATTAATGCCAGTTTTGGCGCTCTAAACTAAACTATAGGGCTATTTGATTGAAAAGCCTATGAATTACAGTAACGATATTGTCCGCGAAGTCGCAAGACGCAGGACTTTTGGCATTATTTCTCACCCTGATGCCGGTAAAACAACCCTGACAGAGAAACTCTTGATGTTCTCTGGAGCTATCCAATTGGCAGGAACTGTTAAAGCTCGTAAAAGTGGCAGACACGCCACTTCTGACTGGATGGAGATTGAAAAGCAGCGCGGCATTTCTGTGGCCAGCTCGGTGATGCAGTTTGAGTACCGTGACCATGTGGTCAATCTTTTGGATACCCCAGGTCACCAAGACTTTTCTGAAGATACTTATCGCGTTTTAACCGCTGTGGATTCTGCATTGATGGTGATCGATGCGGCCAAGGGTGTTGAAGAGCAAACCATCAAGTTATTGAATGTTTGCCGCATGAGAAACACTCCCATCATTACCTTCGTGAACAAGATGGATCGCGAAACCAGAGACCCAATGGAATTACTGGATGAGCTTGAATCTGTTTTGAAGATTGAGTGTGCGCCAGTCACCTGGCCAATCGGGATGGGTAAAAATTTCCGTGGTGTTTATCACCTCATCAATGATGAAATTCTGTTGTTTGCGGCTGGTAACGATCGTGCCGACCAAGAATTCCAAGTGATGAAGGGGATCGATAATCCAAAGCTTCATGAAATGTTCCCTGATGAAATGGCTCAACTCAAAATGGAAGTGGAGTTAGTGCAAGGTGCATCGCATCCATTTGATTTAGAGCGTTTCTTGGCTGGTTTACAGACCCCCGTATTCTTTGGTTCCGCCATCAACAACTTTGGTGTTCGAGAAATCCTCAACGCACTTCTAGATTGGGCCCCAGGTCCGAGAGAGCGAAGCGCAACGGTCAGATCTGTTGATCCAAGAGAAGACAAGTTCAGTGGCTTTGTGTTCAAGATCCAGGCCAATATGGATCCTGCTCATCGAGACCGCATCGCATTTTTACGCGTTTGTTCAGGTAAGTTTGAACGCGGTATGAAAATCAATCATCTGCGCATCAACCGTGATGTAAAGGTATCGAACGTGGTGACTTTTATGGCATCGAGTCGAGAGCAGGTGGAAGAGGCCTATGCTGGTGACATCATTGGTTTACCCAATCACGGCAATATGCAAATTGGCGACAGCTTTTCTGAAGGTGAAGTTTTGCAGTACACCGGTATTCCATATTTCGCGCCAGACTTTTTCAGAGTTGCCCGTATTCGTAATCCAATGAAGATCAAGCAGCTTCAAAAGGGTCTTCAGCAATTGGGTGAAGAGGGTGCTGTGCAGGTATTCAAGCCATTGAACAGCAGTGATTTGATTCTAGGTGCTGTGGGCGCCTTGCAGTTTGAAGTGGTTGCTAGCCGCTTAATGAATGAATATGGCGTTGATGCTGTTTTTGACACAGCAAGCATCAACTGCGCACGTTGGGTGACTTGTGAAGATAAAAAAATGATGAGTGATTTTCAAAATTCATCAGCGGGTCATCAGCTGGCTTTAGATGCTGCAGATAATTTGGCCTATTTGGCGAACTCTGCTGTGAACTTGAGGGTTACCCAAGAGCGTTGGCCTCAAATTGTGTTTCATGAGACCAGGGAACATGCCAGCAAGCTTTCTTGATGGCACCTCACTCACTCATGAGAAATCTCATCAGCACACATTGATTATTCAAGTTACTATTTCTCATGCCTAAAACATCTGCCTCCGATTCTTTACCAGTCGTCATCATTGGCGCTGGTTTGGCAGGTTTAACCGTTGCCTTGGAGTTGGCCGAGTCTCGTCAAGTCATCATCATGGCTAAGCGAGGTTTATCAGAATCAGCCACTTCTTGGGCGCAGGGTGGCATCGTTGGTGTTTTAGACCAGCAAGACAGCGTGGACGCTCATGTCAGAGACACAGTTGAAGCAGGCGCTGGTTTGGTGGTTGAAGCAACTGCAAAATACATTGCTGAAAGAAGTGCCAGTGCAATTGATTGGTTGGTGGAGCAGGGCGTACCTTTCACAACCGATCCACAGGGCCCTAAAGGCCTTCATTTGACCCGAGAGGGTGGTCACAGCCATCGTCGCATTGCTCACGCTGCAGATGCCACAGGTAAAGCGATTCATGAGGTTTTGCTAGATAAAGCACGAGCGCATCCAAATATTCAATTATTAGAACGTTGGATGGCATTGGACTTGATCACGAATCGACACCTCAAGGACAAACAGTTAAAAAAATCTGAGCGCTGTTACGGTGTTTATGCCCTGAACATCTCTACTGGAAAAATTGACGCCATCCCTGCATCTGCTGTGGTTTTGGCCACTGGTGGGGTGGGTAAGGTTTATCGCTACACCAGTAATCCAGAAACGGCGACGGGGGATGGTATTGCCATGGCATGGCGTGCAGGGTGTCGCGTGGGCAATATGGAATTTGTGCAGTTCCACCCCACTTGTTTGTATCACCCACAAGACAGAACCTTTTTGATCACAGAAGCTTTGCGAGGTGAGGGTGCGCAATTAAAGCTCCCGGATGGCACTCGTTTTATGCCGAACCATGATGAGCGTGCTGAACTTGCCCCAAGAGATATTGTTGCTCGAGCAATTGACTTTGAAATGAAGCGCTTGGGCTTAGATTATGTTTTGCTCGATGCCACTCACTTGGGTGAGACCTTTTTGAAAGAACATTTCCCAACGATCTACGCTCGTTGTGCTGCATTGGGCATTGATATTGCCAAGCAAGCTATTCCAGTGGTGCCTGCCGCCCATTACACCTGTGGTGGCGTTGTTACTGACTTAGATGGTAGAACTGATTTACCAGGCTTGTACGCTGTTGGTGAAGCCACATACACAGGACTGCATGGCGCCAATCGTTTAGCAAGTAATTCTTTATTGGAGTGTGTGGTTATTGGCAAGTCAGCGGCAGCAGAAATCAAAGAACATCCTCTTAAAAAAATGCCAGAAGTGCCTGATTGGGATGAAAGCCGAGTAGAAGATGCTGATGAAACAGTGGTCATTGCCCACAACTGGGATGAGCTGCGTCTTTTGATGTGGAACTACGTGGGCATCGTCAGAACTAATCGTCGCTTAGAACGAGCGCTGCACCGCATTGAATTACTTCAAAGTGAAGTGCAAGAGTATTACGCCAACTTCAGAGTGACCCGAGACTTATTGGAATTAAGAAACTTATTGAGTTGCGCTGAACTGATTGTGCGCTCTGCATTGATGCGCAAAGAGAGTCGTGGTTTGCACTACAGCCGTGATTACCCACAAAGCTGGACTGTTTCTTATCCAACTATTCTCACACCGATTAATCGTCAGTAACTAAGCAAAGCAATCTAAGTAACCTAAGCAACTACCAATGCTTAATAAGGATGCGGTAAAACTACTGAATTCTCAAAGAGAAATCGACAGCAATCACGTCTTTGGTTAATTTACCAATAGAAATACGATCCACACCCGTTGCTGCGATCGCTTTCAACTGATCAAGACTCACGCCACCAGATGCCTCTAATAAAGCAGCGCCCTTAGTAAAAGCCACAGCTTCTCGCATTTGATCAAGACTGAAGTTATCAATCAGAATACTTTTAGCACCTGCTGATAATGCTTCTTGCAGTTCTGCCATATTTTCAACTTCAACTTGGATATCAACGCCTGAGTTCAGGGCTTGCGCGGCTTTCATAGCAGCGCTGATACCACCGGCTGCAGCAATGTGATTTTCTTTGATCAAGATACCGTGCCACAAAGCCAAACGTTGATTTTTTCCACCACCCACAGTCACTGCATATTTTTGAGCTTGGCGTAATCCAGGAATTGTTTTTCTGGTGTCCAAAATGGCGCAACCATGACTGTTAGGACTGGCACCTTCGATGGCCTTCACATGTTGTCTGGTGATTGAGGCGGTCCAAGAGAGGGTCTGTAAAAAATTAATGGCAGGTCGCTCTGCTGATAAAAGAGCACGTGGCTTAGCTGTGATCTCGCAAACACTGGTGTCAGCCTTCATCAAATCACCTTCGGCGTATTGCCAAATGATGGTGGCTGAGTGATCAAGCTTTTTTAAACATCCTTCAAACCACGCTGTACCGCAAAGAACAGCTTCTTGACGAATAATCAAAGTGGCGTGCACAAGACCGGTATCAGGAACCAGCATCGCTGTCCAATCACCGGTGCCAATATCTTCAAAGAGAGCATCATTGATGTTGCGTTCGCGAGCTTGTTCGAGTGATTCGTTGTGGTCAAACATAAAAATATCTTTAAAAAAGATGAATCAAATTAATAAAATATCAAATAAGAAGAGAATAATTAAGCTGCACCGATATTTTTAACAAAGCCATGTTGGGCTTTTGCTAATAACTCGGGATGGTTGCTTGTGAAAGACAACATTTTCTCAATACAAACTTGAGCATCAGATCGAATGCTTTCATCAATCAAGATTTCACCTGACTGCTTTGTTAAGCAATTGAGAATTCCCTCAAGACCATTCATGGCCATCCAAGGGCAGTGAGCGCAACTCTTGCAAGTGGCGCTATTGCCTGCGGTAGGAGCTTCGATCAAGATTTTTTCAGGCGCTAACTGGCGCATGCGATGCAGAATGCCTTTATCTGTCGCAACAATATATTCTTTGGCGCTGCCTTCAACCACCGCTTTGATCATCGCAGAAGTAGATCCAACCACATCTGCTAAATCAACTACATGGGCTGGAGATTCTGGGTGAACTAGCACCATGGCTTCTGGATGTTTCTTGATGAGAGTTTCAAGCTCGATTGCTTTGAACTCATCATGCACGATGCAATGACCTTCCCAGAGCAACATATCAGCTCCGGTTTGATCTTGTATGTAGCGACCCAAGTGACGATCGGGAGCCCACAATATCTTTTTGCCCTGCTGGTGAAGCTCATGAACAATTGCCAAGGCGCAAGAGCTGGTCACCATCCAGTCGGCTCTGGCTTTTACTGCTGCACTTGTGTTGGCATAAACCACCACTTCGCGATCGGGGTGCGCATCGCAGAACTGATTGAAGTCTTCTGCTGGGCAACCTAAATCAAGAGAGCAGGTGGCGTCTAAATCTGGCATCAACACTGTTTTTTCTGGGCTCAAAATCTTGGCGCTTTCACCCATGAACTTAACACCCGCAACAATTAGTTTTTGTGCTGGATGATTTTTACCAAAACGAGCCATCTCCAAAGAGTCGGCAACAAAACCACCGGTTTCCCAAGCAAGGTCTTGGATATCCCCGTCAACGTAGTAATGCGCCACAAGCACTGCGTTTTGCTTAATCAGTTCAGACTTAATCTTTTGAATGACCTGCGTTTTTTCTTCCTCAGGCAGCGCTCTAGGTACTTTTGCCCATGCTTGCGCTATGCAGGTCGTACCAGAGCCGTCTTGCTTTGGATAATCGAATAATTCTTTGTTCATGTATGAATATTAAGGCAATTTTCTTAAGTGAACCTGAAAGTAAGTGATTCAAGGGGGCAAAATCATCCGATGGGTATAAAAAGATTTAGAATGAATGCATAACGGAGATAAATATGTTCGGCAAACGTAAAACATCCTTGTTGCTACCTACCAATGAGCGTTTCGATACTTTGATTGGTAAAACATCAGAAATCTATGGCCGCATGGTCGTTGGTGAGAGCCTGCGCATCGATGGCAAAGTGGTTGGCAATATCGAAAGTGAAGAAAATACAAAAGTGACTGTTGCTATCGGCGAAGATGGCGAAGTTGTTGGCGACATCTTTGCTTATCGCGTCATGGTTGCAGGTAAGGTAGAAGGTAATATCTATGCAACAGAGCGTGTTGAGTTTCATCAAACTGCTCAAGTGCGTGGCGATGTGACTTATGGCTCCATCGGCATTGAGCATGGTGCTCGTGTGATTGGCTTGGTGATACAGGGTGTTGATAAAAAATCAGCCAATCAAGCATCGGACGTTATTCGCGCGGTGCAAGAGCGTCGTTAAAAATTAAGAAAAAATAAAAACTGAAATATAAAAATCATAACAACGCAGTTCTAAAGTCCCAATAAAAAAAGCTCACATCAGTGAGCTTTTTTACTTATTGAAGTGCCAATCACTTGCGCTTTAAATCACCTTTGATTGTGCCGCCTCGTTGAATCGTGATGCTTGAGTAGCTTAGTGCACCATCAACAGTTGCACGCCCACCGACCACCAAGTCACGGCAGCTCACTGTGCCAGCTAGCTTGCCTTTGACGTTGATGCTATCAGCAGTGACAGTGCCATCAACAAAGCCACCAGCGCCAATCAATAATGTTTGAACTGATAGGTTGCCTTTGAATGTGCCGTCTACTGTGATCGAGCCACCAGACTTCATGTCACCAGTGAATTCAAAACCTTCGCTGATGATGGATGGTTTTAAAGAGGCGTTTGAGTTTTGTGTTGCGGATTCAAAGTTCTCATTTTCTTCAACCGCTTCATTTGACTCAAATTCTTCTGATGTCAATTCAGAATTTTCATTCTCTGTTTTTTTGCCAAACATAGTCATGTCCTCGAAACTTCTTAAGAAGCGCTATAGCCGTTGGCTGATTTCAAGAGGTTGCCTTGTAAATCGCCACCTTTTTCAATCTCAATTTCAGTATATTGAACTGTGCCAATCACTTTGCCTGTTGAGCGAATGAATAAAGACTTGTTGGCTGTTAGGTTGTCATGAATTTCACCGCGCACATCGACCACTTCAGCCGTTACTTTACCCTTGATAATGCCTGTGCTACCAACCAAAATTTCGCGAGCAGTGAGTTCGCCTTCGATGGTTCCTGAAATAGAAGCAATATCAGGAACTACAAAATTGCCAGTTAATTTAACGCCTTCGCCAACAGTTAAGCAGCCGTTTTGATTGTTATCAGCCATAAAAACCCCTAAAAATTTGATTTAATCATCATACCTGCTAAATTTTACAGCGAATAGCCATCCATCAAGGTAGAATCCGCACCCGGAGGAAAAATTATGCAAAGAGTGATGTTGCGTGCCAAATTACACCGTGTAACGGTGACAGAGGCCGATTTAGAGTACGAAGGTTCATGCGGTATTGATGAAGACCTATTGGATGC
>CAYYOB010000054.1:0-8068 GCA_964473225.1 uncultured Polynucleobacter sp. | reverse complement strand
TTGGATTTACTTCTTGAGTCTTAATTCAGCAGCTCTTGCGTGAGCTTGCAAACCTTCGCCGTGCGCTAAGGTGCTGGCAATCTGTCCAAGCTTTTGAGCGCCCGTTTCGCTGACCTCGATCATGCTTGAACGCTTGATGAAATCATAAACACCCAAAGGAGATGAGAAGCGTGACGTTCTCATGGTTGGTAAAACGTGGTTCGGTCCAGCGCAATAATCACCCAAAGATTCACTGGTGTATGGGCCCATGAAGATCGCGCCCGCATGACGAATCAACTCTGCCCATTGGCGAGGATTGTCTGCACAAATTTCTAAGTGCTCGGCTGCAATTGAATTAGCAATTTCACAAGCCTCATGCATGTCTTTGACCAAAATCATTGCGCCACGATCTTGTAATGATTTTTTAATCACTGCCTGTCTTGGCATCTCTGGCAAAAACTTCAAAATGCTGATCTGTACTTGATCAATGAATGATTGACTTGGGCACAACAAAATAGATTGCGCTAATTCATCATGCTCAGCTTGTGAGAACAAATCCATCGCAATCCAATCTGGATTGGTATTGCCATCACACAAAACCAAAATCTCTGATGGGCCTGCAATCATATCGATACCAACAGTACCAAATACGCGACGCTTTGCAGCCGCCACATAAGCATTACCTGGGCCCACAATCTTATCGACTGCTGGAATTGTTTCTGTGCCATAAGCCAAAGCACCCACAGCTTGAGCACCACCAATCGTGAAGGCTCGATCCACACCAGCGACTGCAGCAGCGGCCAAAACCAATGGATTGCGCACACCATCAGGTGTTGGCACCACCATGATGACTTCACTCACACCAGCGACCTTCGCTGGAATGGCGTTCATCAACACAGATGATGGGTAGGCAGCCTTACCGCCTGGAACATACAAACCTGCACGATCCAAAGGCGTTACCTTTTGACCTAAACGAGTACCGTCTTCATCAGCGTAGTCCCAACTGTGACAACCTGATTCAATCTTTTGACGCTCGTGATAACTTTTAACTCTGGCAGCCGCAGCCTCTAAAGCGGTTCTTTGTTCTTTTGGCAAAGACTCAAGAGCAGCAAATAATTCTTTTTTTGTAATTTCTAATGATTTGATTGAACTTGCTTGCTCTTTAGAGAGGCGATCAAACTTTTGCGTGTAGTCCAATACAGCTTGGTCACCACGTGCTTTGACATCGGCCAAAATTTTTGCCGCGGCTAAATCAATCGCTTCGTCATCTGCTGCATCAAAAGCCAATAGCTTTTTAAGCGCAGATGAAAAATCAGCGTCTTGACTATTGAGTTGGCGAACAAGATTGGTCATCAGAACATCACACTTTTGAAAATGCGTCTAACAAAGCTTGCAAATCACCACGGCGTCTCTTGTACGCGGCTTGATTCACAACCAAGCGTGAACTGATCTGACTGATCACTTCAACTTCTTTTAATTGATTGGCTTTTAAAGTATTGCCCGTAGACACCAAATCAACAATGGCATCTGCCAAGCCCACCAATGGACCTAATTCCATAGAACCATATAACTTGATCAAATCAACGTGAACACCTTTATTGGCAAAATGTTCGCGTGCTTGTTCGACATACTTGGTCACCACGCGCAAACGAGCGCCTTGGCGAACCGCGTTCGCATAATCAAATCCTTCACGAACAGCCACTGACATCCGGCACTTTGCAATACCCAAATCAATCGGTGCATACAAACCATCCATGCCGTGCTCTGCCAATACATCGTAACCAGCCACGCCTAAATCAGCAGCCCCGTATTGCACATACGTTGGCACATCAGATGCTCGGACGATGATCACCCTTAGATTAGGGCTGGAAGTTGGCAGGATTAATTTGCGTGAAGTCTCAGGATCTTCAGACACAGTGATACCTGCCTTTGCCAGCATCGGCAAAGTTTCATCAAAGATACGGCCCTTGGATAAGGCCAAAGTAATCATTTTGGACATGGCTCTATTATTTCATGCGAACGATGTTAGCGCCTACTGCGGCTAATTTTTTCTCCATCCGGTCATATCCGCGGTCCAAATGGTAAATCCGATCAACAATGGTTTCGCCCTGAGCGGCCAAGCCGGCAATCACCAAACTGGCAGATGCCCGCAAATCCGTGGCCATCACAATGGCTCCCGATAAGCCTTTGACTCCCTCGGTGGTGGCGGTATTACCCTCAATCACAATATTGGCGCCCAAGCGATTCAGTTCTTGAACGTGCATGAAGCGATTTTCAAAGATGGTTTCTGTGACGCGTGATGTGCCAGTCGCAATGGTATTCATGGCCATGAACTGGGCCTGCATATCCGTTGGAAACGCTGGGTATTCAGAAGTCTTAAAACTAACGGCTTTAGGACGTTGGTTCATGGTCACATGAATCCAATCAGCCCCCACTTCAATCTTTAAACCCGCTTCGCGCAATTTATCAATCACCACATCCAAAGTATCAGGACGGGCATTTTTAATCATCAGATCAGCGCCCACTTCACCCATGGCGCCTGCCACGCACATGAATGTGCCTGTTTCAATACGATCTGGAATGATGCTGTGCTCAGCACCATGCAAAGCCTTAACTCCCTTGATGATCAAACGATCAGTACCAAGACCCTTGATGTTGGCGCCCATCTTGATCAGCAATTCTGCTAAATCAGTCACCTCTGGTTCACGGGCAGCATTTTCTAAAACTGTTTCACCTTCGGCCAACACGGCAGCCATCATCAAGTTTTCTGTGCCAGTGACCGTGATCATGTCAGTCAAAATTTTTGCACCCACCAAGGCATTTGGATTTTTACCAAACTTTGCTTCGATATAACCATGTTCAATATGAATATCCGCACCCATGGCTTTCAAGCCCTTGATGTGCTGATCCACTGGGCGCGCACCAATCGCACAACCACCTGGCAAAGATACTTTGGCATGACCAAAACGCGCCAACAATGGACCTAATACCAAGATAGACGCGCGCATGGTTTTCACTAAATCATACGAAGCTTCCGGCGTGTGAATATCAGAGCCATCCAAAATAACCACTGAACGATCTTCTGGATTAGGGAATGTGACCTTCAAGCCCATCTGCGCCAAAATTTTTAGAATCGTGCGCACATCCTGAAGATCAGGGAGATTTCTCAAAGTGATCGGCTCAGCGCTTAAAAGGGCCGCACACAAAATCGGTAGTGCCGCGTTTTTAGCACCCGTGATGGTGATCTCACCTTTTAAAGGAATGCCACCTTGTATTGATAACTTATCCACGTCTTATAACCTTTTAATTATTTTCCAGCCGCATGCTCTTCTGGCGTCAATGCCTTGAATGATAGGGCATGAATCTCAGATTTCATCCGATCGCCCAAAGCAGCATAGACTTTTTGATGACGCTGGACCAAACGCAAGCCTTCAAAGTCAGCACTCACAATTGTGGCAAAAAAATGCTGGCCATCTCCCTCAACTTCGAGATGAAGGCAATTAATTCCATTGGCAATATAACTTTTAACTTGTTCAGGTGTTGGCAACATATGAATATCTCTTTTAAATAATAACCATCAATGAAATAAGATCCATCAATGTCTTAATTTATAACCGGTAGATAACAGCTTCAAGGTTAAAACGGCCACCCCAGTAAAGAAAACACCGATGACCACCAAACTGAACCAAGGTGACACATCAGAAATACCAAAGAATCCGTATCTAAAACCATCGATCATGTAGAAGAATGGATTGAAATGAGAAATGGTTTGCCAAATGGGTGGCAAGCTGTGAATCGAATAAAAAACTCCCGACAACATCGTCGCAGGCATGATGAAGAAATTCTGGAATGCTGCTAACTGATCAAACTTTTCTGCCCAAATACCTGCGATCAAACCCAATGCTGCCAATAATGCAGCACTCAACAAGCCAAAGACAATCACCCACAAAGGATAAACAAAACTCATGTCCGTGAACCAGCAGGTTGCCAAAAATACACCCGCTCCCACTGCAATACCTCTGACCATTGCTGCCAAAACATAAGCAGAGAAGAACTCAAAATGTGACAGAGGCGCCAGCAATACAAAAATCAAATTGCCTGTTATTTTTGACTGAATCAAAGATGACGATGTGTTCGCAAAAGAGTTTTGCAATAAGCTCATCATCACCAAACCAGGGATCAAAAATGCGGTATAGCTTATGGTGTCATAGACTTTGACATGATCTTCTAAAACATGGCCAAAAATCATCAGATACAAGATGGCAGTTAAAACTGGTGCCGCCACCGTCTGAAAACTCACCCGCCAAAATCTTTTAACTTCTTTATAGAAGAGCGCATAAAAACCGCTCCTTGATTCAAAGGTATTCAAATTCGACTGACTCAAGAGGCACTCTCCTCTTGCATGATTTGCATGAAGACATCTTCCAAGTCACCATCTTTGGCATTTGGATTTTTTACTCTTGCCAATAAATTGGCGGTGGTGTCTAAGGCCACGATTTGACCTTTTTTCAGCATCGCGATGCGATTGCACAATTCCTCAGCCTCTTCAAGGTAATGAGTGGTCAACACAATCGTGTGACCTTCTTGATTCAAGCGACTGATGAACTTCCAAAGCGATTGGCGCAACTCAACATCCACACCTGCTGTTGGCTCATCTAAAACAATCACCGGTGGGCGATGAACCAAAGCTTGAGCCACCAAGACACGTCGCTTCATACCACCAGAAAGAGCGCGCATATTTTTATTGGCTTTATCAGTTAAACCCAAGTGATGCATGATTTCATCGATCCAGGCGCCATTATTCTTAATGCCAAAGTAACCAGATTGGAACTCAAGCGCCTCGCGAACATTAAAAAAAGGATCAAATACCAATTCTTGAGGAACGATGCCTAGCAAACGTCTGGCCGCACGAAAATCTGATTGAACGTCATGGCCCATGACTTTTACTTGGCCGTGAGTCGGCTTGCATAAGCCAGCCAAGATAGAAATGAGTGTTGTCTTACCAGCCCCGTTGGGACCTAACAATCCGAAGAACTCGCCCTCTTCAATACTTAAATTAATGTCATTAAGTGCTAGTAAAGGGCCGTAATTTTTACTGAGGTTTTTAAATTCAATCGCGCTCATGCCAGCACAACATCTGATAAACCGTAAACGGTTGCTAAGCTCGCGAGTTTTTCAGGCACAGCCTCTAATTGAATATTGACTGACTGCGCTTGAGCCTGACGCTTCATCGATAAAATCATACTCAAGGCACTCGAGTCAAAAGACTGCAAATCCTGACAGTCAATCATCATCAAGCTTCCTGGCGCCAAGGTTCTCATCAGACCAAGACTATTGGCCAAAACACCCTCAACATTTGCGTGATCAATCTTTTCGGGAAATTTGAAACAAACACTCATGGTTATTTAGCGTTGGCCAAGGAATTATTTCTTTGTTGTAAAAATTGAATCAAACCTTCAACTCCACCTTTGCTAATTTGATCATTGAACTGGTTACGGTATGACTCAACCAACCAAGCGCCTAAAATGTTGATGTCATATACACGCCATGCATTGTCTGTTTTTTCTAAACGATAATCCAACTGAATTGGCTCGCCCTTACCAACAACAACGGTTCTGACAATCACATTGGTGTCATCTGCAGAGGCTCTGAATGGCTTGTACTGAATCTTTTGATCTTTCACTTGCGCTAAAGCACCACCATAGATACGGATCAACAGTGTCTTAAATTCTTGCGTGATCAAAGCTTGCTGGGCAGGCGTTGCTTTTGACCAATTTCTACCCATGGACATACGAGTGGTTTTTTGAAAATCACTGTAAGGCAAAATCTTTTGATCAACCAAGGCGTTGATTTTTCTTAAATCACCACCCTGAATGGCTTTATCCGTTTTGATGGTGTTCATCACATCCTCAACAACAAACTTCACCAAACCATCTGGGGTGCTCATATTGGCTGCAGCTTGCGGCGCTTGAGCAAAAGCAGCTGTTGCAGTGATCAATGTCAAGGCAATGGTTGCAAATGTTTTATTCAAAATAGGGTGCATGATTGGTTAAAGTGCCTTATTTAACAGGTATGTATGAGATAACTGAATTGTATAGATAAAGCCGAGCAATTTCAGAAGCTCAATCTTTCTCGTCAATCTTCCTCTTTCATAGGAGGGGGATTGCCGTCATAAATCTGATTGCGGCGACGCTGCAAGTAGCCATCTCGCATAAAGCTGTACTTATCAAAGGCAGCATCTTCTAATAACTGTCCTGCATCCAATAAGTCTGCACGACGATTAATGATGCGAAGAGCGTTTATAGCAATCTTTTCATCACTATTGAGTTTATTGGTATTGATCATAAAATCAGTTTCAATATCAACAGCCAAACCAACTGTATCTCTCACATTGCTTGCGCCAAAGAATGGCAACACAACATATGGGCCATCAGAAATACCCCAAACGCCAAGCGTTTGGCCAAAGTCTTCTCTGTTCTTATCTAAACCCATATCAGTGGCGACATCAAATAAACCCAAAACACCGATGGTCGAGTTAATTAAAAATCGACCAATATCGTTGGCAGTTGCTGCTGGCTTACCCTGCAATAAATTATTTGCGCCAATCAAGACATCATTGATGTTGCTAAAAAAGTTTGTCACGCCTGTGCGAACAAATTCAGGCAAGACAAATTTATAAGCTTTCGCAATAGGTTTGATCACGTAATCATCAGCTGCTTCGTTGAATGAAAAAACAGCACGATTCATGGGCTCAAATGGATCGATCTTGGCAACGCGCTCATTTTGCTGAGTGGTGGCACATCCCGTCATCACAATCACGCTGAACATCAAGACTTTTTTTATGATTGTTTTATTGATTAGGTTCAACATATTGAATCGCTGCTCTTCTTTCTTTTAAGTGTTCGTTTTATTTCTTGTCTGATGGCGCACCATCAGATGCTTTGTTATATAAAAACTGACTGATCAGGTTTTCTAAAACGATGGCTGATTGTGTTTGAGCCAACTTGCTACCACCAGCAATCATGGCTTCATCGCCGCCAGCTTCTAAACCAATGTACTGCTCACCCAACAAACCAGAAGTCAAAATCTTGGCAGAACTGTCTTTAGGGAACTTGTAACGCTCTTCTAAATTCATGAACACCGTGGCTTGATAACTTTGATCATCAAAACGAATTTCTGAAACACGACCAACCACCACGCCTGCGCTCTTCACAGGAGCACGAGGCTTTAATCCGCCAATGTTGTCAAACTTGGCGCTGACCTGATAAGTTGGCTCAAAAGTAAAAGCACTCATATTTCCAGCCTTCAATGCTAAAAATAGCAAAGCCAAAAGGCCGAGCGCCACAAATAAACCGACCCAGATATCTAATGATTGTTTTTTCATAATATTTACAGAATTTATAAGACTTTATCAGCTTGAGAACATCACTGCAGTTAAAAGGAAATCCAGCGCCAATACTGCTAAGGAAGCAATCACCACTGTTCGAGTGGTTGCTCTTGCAACACCCTCTGGTGTTGGCTTAGCTTCATGACCTTGATACAAAGCAATAAAAGTAACAGCAACGCCGAACACCATGCTCTTGATCACGCCATTACCAATGTCTTTCATCACATCTACACCAGCTTGCATTTGTGCCCAAAATGCGCCATCGTCCACACCGATCAATGGTACACCCACCAAATAACCACCCATGATGCCCACCGCACTGAAAATAGCGGCCAGAATTGGCATGGCGATGATGCCAGCCCACAGTCTTGGAGCAATCACGCGCGTCAAAGGATCGACGGCCATCATCTCCATGGCACTGAGTTGCTCTCCTGCTTTCATAAGACCAATTTCAGCGGTCAAAGATGTGCCAGCACGACCTGCAAATAAAAGCGCAGTGACCACTGGACCCAACTCTCGAACCAATGACAAAGCCACCAATAAACCAAGGGCCTGCTCAGAACCATAACGGTTCAAGGTGTAATAACCTTGCAAACCCAAAACAAAACCAACAAATAATCCCGATACAGCAATGATCACAAAAGAATAATTGCCAACAAAATGCACTTGATCAGTGACCAAGCGAGGACGCTTGAGCAAGAA
>CAYYOB010000053.1:0-8196 GCA_964473225.1 uncultured Polynucleobacter sp. | reverse complement strand
GTCTTTCCCCAAAAGATGATTCCAACTCTCTTTTGAGACCATATGAATGCTATCGAGGATACGACATTCAAAGCTATTGTTTGCCGACACTTTTTTGCCGCGTTTTCTTAAGAAGTTAAAACAGGATTTGATTGTAATTTAAGCCCGTATAATTTTTTTTAATGTTTTAATAACCTTTTATCTCAAATATCATGAAACCAATTATCACCATCGACTTTGTTTCCGACATCGCCTGCCCTTGGTGCGCTGTTGGTTTCGGCAACTTATCCCAGGCCATGGCTCAGTTAGAGATTGTGGTGGATTTTAAAGTTCACTTCCGTGCTTTTCAGCTCAATCCTCACATGCCTCCTGGTGGCCAAGATGCCATGGAGCATTTAACTCAAAAGTATGGTTTGAGTCTTGAACAGGTGCAAACCAATCAAGCACAGATCAGAGCCAGGGCTCTTGAGGCTGGGTTCAAGTTTCATCCAGATGGTCGCAAACGTGTTTACAACACCTTCAATAGTCACCGCTTGCTCTATTGGGCTGCCAATGAATGTGATCTTGAGAAACAAGCCTCGCTAAAAAAAGAGCTTCTCAATACTTATTTTTGTTTAGCTGTCAGTCTTGATGATGAAAAGAATGTTTTAGATGCTGTGGTTCGAGCAGGACTGGACAAAGCCAGAGCCGCTGAAATATTAGCCAGTGATGAGTTCACTGCAGAAGTTAAAGCTGAAGAAGAGTTTTATAAGAACTTAGGAATTCAGTCAGTGCCGTCACTCATTCTCAATGAAGAGTATTTACTACAAGGCGCCCAAGAACCAGAGTCACTGATCAGCGCCTTTGAGCAACTGATCAAATAAAGATCGAACAATGAATGAGCTGTAATGAGCAGCATGAATGCTGAGCATCAGAATTTAAGAAATTCGTCATTCACGACTTTTTGAAAAGCAGTTTTTGGAGGCGGAACCCAGAATCGAACTGGGGTACACGGCTTTGCAGGCCGCTGCATAACCACTCTGCCATCCCGCCGGGGATGAACTTGTTAAATTAAAAAGGGAAGCTGATTAAGCTTCCCTCGTAATTTGGAGCGGGATAAGAGGCTCGAACTCTCGACCTATACCTTGGCAAGGTATCGCTCTACCAACTGAGCTAATCCCGCATAACAACAAGACCGTTACTTTACCATAATTTCAGCCCATGTCAAATAATTGAGCTTTTTAGCTGTCTTAGCCTATGGCTACTGCCATTATCAAAGTCGTTGTTTTTACTGACTTTTAATCATTAATTGATCAAAGGTTGGCTTTGGCCTTGATCATTGGCCAAGCTTTCTGCATGTAATAGAACATCGACCAAACTGTCAGAACAGCCGCGATCCAAATCAGAGGCTTACCAATCGTTTTGGTGTGAAAAAGATTGAACAATGTGTCATTAAAGAGCAAAAATGGAATCGCTATGAGTTGGGCAGCCGTTTTGAGCTTCCCCACAAAGTGCACAGCCACACTCTTTGATGCGCCAATTTGAGCCATCCACTCTCTTAAAGCTGAGATGGTGATCTCGCGACCAATGATGACCAATGCCACCCAAACTTCTACACGATCAAAGTTAAGAAGTACTAAAAGAGCCGCCGCCACCATGAGTTTGTCGGCGACTGGATCTAAGAATGCGCCAAAAGCAGATACCTGACCCCACTTACGAGCCAAATAACCATCTAACCAATCTGTGATGGCAGCACCAACAAAGAAAATCGTTGCCCACAGGTTTTTCTCATCAATACTCAACCAAGATTCAGGCAAGTAAAAAATACCAACCACCAAAGGTATGGTCGCAACGCGTAACCAAGTGAGGAAGATCGGTAAATTAAAGGGCATGACGCTAGGATAAATGGTATTACTGAATAATAGAAGTTCTCAAAGCTTGTTTTTGCCTCTTATTTTTAGTGCAGTTGTTTGTAAATAATCTCAGCCAAGGCCTTTGAAATACCTTCCACTTGCTGAAGCTCTTCAATGGTGGCACTGGTGACGCCTTTTAATCCACCGAATCGAGCCAAGAGTTTTTGACGTCTCTTGGCTCCTATGCCTTCAATCTCTTCTAGGCGCGAGACGTTTCTGGTTTTCTGCCTCTTGGCTCTCATACCAGTGATGGCAAAACGATGAGCCTCGTCCCTGATTTGAGCAGTGAGTAAAAGTGCAGGACTTTCTAAACCCAGGGTCATGGGTTCACGCTGATCAGCAAAAATGAGGGTTTCTAAACCAACTTTCCTGCCCTCACCTTTGGCAATACCGACAATCATGTGAATATCCAAACCCAATTCATCAAAGACTTCCTTGGCCATGCTGACCTGCCCTTTACCACCATCGACCAAAACAATGTGAGGCTGTTTCTCAGGAGGGATTTCTTGAAAGTTGGCATAACGCCTGTGAAGCACTTGGCGCATCGCCGCATAGTCATCGCCAGGAATGATGTCATTGATATTAAAGCGGCGGTACTCGCCACTTTGCATGTCGTGCTTTTGATAAACCACGCAACTGGCTTGAGTCGCTTCACCTGAAGTGTGACTGATGTCAAAACATTCAATGCGCAAATCTTCAGCATTTTCAAGATCAAGATTGAGGACCTCAATCAATGATCTTGTTCTAGCTTCTTGCCCACCAGCTTCTGTGAGTCGTTTCGTCAAAGCCAATTCAGCATTATTTTGCGCCATGATCAACCAATGCTTGCGTTGACCTTGCGGTTGCTTGAGGATCTGTACCTTTTTATTGGCTTTGGTATTTAAAAGCTCTTGTAACTCATCATTTTCTGGAGAGTCACTGAAGTCTTGAATGACCATGACTTTAGGAATGAGCTTCAAAGATTCAGCGTCATCACTCAAATAGTGTTGGGTGATGAATGCTTGCATGACCTCATCACTATTGGGCATGGCATCTTCTTTGAAGCGACCCATTTTAGGAAAGTAAGCTCTGTCACCCAAATGTCGACCACCTCGCACCATGGCCAAGTTAATGCAAGCCAAGCCACCCTTCATCGCAATGGCCAAGATATCAACATCACCCTCACCATCAGCCACAGTGTCCATGGATTGTTGCTGCAGCACTTGTGATAAATCAGCGATTCGGTCGCGCATCATGGCGGCTTGTTCAAACTGCATGTTGTCACTGTAGGACTGCATCGCCTGCTCGAACTCGGCCATGACACTGGCGTGATCACCCTCTAAAAATTGGACTGCTTTATGGATGTCTTGAGCATAATTTTGCTCGGTGATTCTGCCCACACAAGGCGCACTGCACCGATGGATCTGATGCAATAAACAAGGTCTGCTTCTATTTTTAAAAATAGTGTCTTCACAGGTTCTTATTTGAAACACTTTTTGCAGAATCTGAATGCTGTTTCTAACCGCCCATGAATTCGGAAACGGTCCGTAATACTGATGGCGCTTATCCACCCGACCACGGTAATAAGCCAAACGTGGATACTGATGACCAGAGAGCATCACATACGGGTAAGACTTATCATCCCTGAATAAGATATTGAATGGCGGTGACAGCTCTTTGATCAAATTGTTTTCTAGAATCAAAGCTTCGGTTTCTGTACGAGTAACTGTGGTTTCTAAAGAACGAATTCTGGTGACCATGCGCTCAATGCGCGGCGATGACAGATTGCGCTGAAAATAACTGTTAACGCGCTTTTTTAAGTCTTTGGCCTTGCCAACGTATAAGATTTGTCCTGCTTCATCGAAAAAGCGATAAACACCTGGTAAACCAGGTAATTTTTTAACATCATTTAAGAGGGATTCAGGGGTCTCATTCGACATGCGTTGGGATATCTTTTGTCAAATCGTCGATAACTATGGTGATGCTGGTGTTTGCTGGCGTCTGGCCAGGGCCTTGTCACGATTATCGTCCTCATCTGTTAGTTCTGTTGAATGTGATGATAGTCGTATTCGTTTATTTTGCGATGATTTAAATGTTTTAAATGTGATCGCCCATGGAGATGCCGTCGCTCATGGGGCAAGTTTAGGCATCGAGGTCTTACCTTGGTCAGCTGCTGAATCACCGGCTGTTTTAGCTTCAGTGGGTGATGTGGTGATTGAAGCCTTTGCCTGTCACTTACCGCAACCCTATATTGAGGCCATGGTTCAAAAGGCGTCTAATCAGGCACCGATTTGGATCAATCTTGAATACCTCACTGCAGAAACTTGGGCAGACGACATGCACTTGATGCCATCGCCACAAAACAATGGGCTGAATAAGTATTTTTATTTCCCAGGCTTCACTCCTAAAACAGGTGGCGTGCTCTTGGGTGATTGGCACGAAGTTTCGTCTGATAAAAAGACATCACCACCCAACTCTTTGGCTTTGGTGCTTCAGTCATGTCGACCTGCCTCTAAAAAAATATCTGTTTTTAATTACAAACAAGCGCCCTTGGATGCGTGGCTCAACTCAGTAAATCAAACTGCCTTGGCTCATGGTGATCAGGTCGATGTGTTTTTGTGCGCAGATCAAAATGTGTCAGCTGCAACACAAAAAGTATTTTCTTTAGAAGATTCAGCAGTGAAGTTAATTCAACTGCCCTTCATTCCTCAAGAGGACTACGATTACTTACTATCTATTTGCGACATGAACTTGGTCCGTGGAGAAGATTCTTTTGTGCGGGCTCAATGGGCAGGCAAACCATTCATCTGGGACATCTACCCGCAGTCCGATTTGGCTCATGAAATCAAATTAGAGGCGTTTTTAGAGCGTTATTTTGAAGGCGCCTCCCCCGAATTGAGAGCTCCTGGCATGTCAGCCATGCAATGGGCCCCTGCTGAAGGCTGGTGGTCTCATTTAAATGCTTTGACCCAGCATTCGAAGGACTGGGCCGATAAGTTAGTAGCTTTAGGTCATTTAGAGGGTAAAATCTTAGACTTTGTGAAATCTCAGGAAATATCGCGATGAAAATTGCTCAAGAACTCCGCGTAGGTAACGTTGTAATGTTAAATGGCCAACCTTTGGTGATTCAGAAATCAGAATACAGCCGTTCAGGTCGTAATGCTGCAGTGGTGAAGATGAAGTTCAAGAACTTGATCACTGAAGCGCCTAACGAAGGCATTTTTAAAGCTGATGACAAGTTTGAAGTTGTGATCTTGGAGCGCAAAGAGTGCACATACTCTTACTTCGCAGATCCAATGTATGCATTCATGGATACAGAGTACAACCAGTATGAAGTTGAAAAAGACAACATGGGTGATGCTTTAAATTACTTAGAAGACGGTATGCCAGTAGAAGTAGTTTTTTACGAAGGCAAAGCGTTGTCTGTTGAATTACCAACCATTGTGATTCGTGAAATCACTTATACAGAGCCAGCTGTTAAGGGCGACACAAGCTCAGGCCGTGTATTGAAGAATGCAAAAATTGCTACAGGCTACGAACTACAAGTTCCATTGTTCTGCAGCGAAGGTGACAAGATTGAAATTGATACACGCACTGGCGAATACCGCAGCCGCGCTAACTAATTAATGCTGTTAGGCATTCAATTCAACTGATTGAATGTGCATAAAATCAGAATAAAACCACTCTGCGGAGTGGTTTTTTCTTTGGTGCATATTGATTAATTTTTAAGCAAACAACCTAGCATCTTGAATCAATACGATTTAAGTTGAATTCAATAGTAGTTATCAACATTTTCTGTGGATAACTCATCGAAAAGATTTTTCTCATGAGCCAAAATAGTGCAAGAAAATAAAAAACCACCGCATAGATTGTGATCCATGCAGTGGCTTTTATTTTTTTAAAGCTGATGAGCTTAGATGCCTTTTTTCTCAAACCATCTGAACATGATCAAAGTGATGATTGTGAAAATCACAGCAATCACCCAGTGATTGATGCCTAACACTTCAGGCAAAGCAATTTTGCCAAAATCAGCCCAAGATAAAACGGTGGATTTAAAGAATGGGAATAACTCAGCATAAATACCAGCACCCACAATCATGCCAATCGCACCAAATACAGCGTGCCAACGGCCTTCACCAATCGCACCAACCGATGTGCCTGGACAAAATCCCATCACTGCCCAACCAATACCAAACAATGAGCCACCCACCAAAATACCGCCAACGTTCATGGCTTTATGACTGAGTTTGATGATGCCCATGTCATGCATGGCCAAGATACCAAACATACCCACGATGATTGCTGACAACATGAATTTAAAAATTGTCATATCTTTGAACAGCATGGCACCTACTTGTTTGTCGTAACGAAGTACACGACCTTTTTGCAATAAGAAGCCAAAAAAGATACCAGTCACCAATCCTAATATTTGTTCTATAGACATGTTATTGCCCCTTTCTGTACATCAAGTTAGCGACTAAAGCACCGGCACCAAAGAAGAAAGCCAAGGCAATGAATGAACTCATGGAAAGCTGCATCATGCCGCTCAATCCGTGACCACTTGGACAACCATTTGCCATGCGTGCACCAACCATCGCAACGATACCGCCTAAAAATGAAAAGATGGCGCGTTTGCCAACCGATGCGCCGAAGCGCTTTTCCCATGTTGGTGGAACTGCCTCTAACTTGAAGCTTTTATCCATCAATGAAGAGATCAAGGCACCAAAGAAAATACCGATGATCATCATGAACTGCCAATCCACCTTCACTTTTTCTTTAAGGTAGTAAGCATTTTCAGCAACGTGAGCTGGATCAACGCTTTGGAATAACAAACCAGCTGCTCGCACAAACGTTGTTGAGGCACCTAGATAGTTAGACTTACCCATCAAAATCGTGGTGAGGTAAACAGAAATGATTGCCAAGAGCCCCACCAATGCTCCTGCTAGATAAGGACTCCAACCAGAGGACTCCCCACCCTTGTTTTGGACTTGTTCTGACATTTTTGCCTTCCTTTTTAAGTACTTATTAATTTACTCAACAACAATATATATTATTATATATTAAAAAGGTCTTAAATGTCAATGCGGACTGTAAGTTTCACAATAGCTAGGGTTATGGGAAACACTTATAACTATATCTAGTAGTTTGTGTTAATTTACTGATAGTTTAAAAGGAGCTTTATTAAGCCTAACTATGAAAAAAATAGTCGACGTATTTAAAAGAAAAGACCGCAGCCTGGTTTGGACTTATGTGATCTCATTGGATCGCAAACGCCTCACCTCAGGCATCATTGAGTTCGAGCATGAAGCCTTGCGTCTATCTGAATTAGAAGATCGTGGCGGCGCAGAATCATTGACCGCCAGAGTCAGGCCCGCTTAGTTCTGAGCTGAGTTCTGATTAGTTCTCAGGTTAACTCCGAACAGCTTACTTGAATCTGTAAGTCAACCCTAAACCCCACTGACGATCTGTTTCTGTGGAATTAAGGGCTTTTTTGTATCCCAGATCTAGTTCAGCATCCTCACTCAAACTATAAATAAGACCCACGAGTGCAAAGCGAGGGTCTTTTTTCTCACTCTTACTGGCATGCGATTGAATGCCAGAGTCCATGACAAAAAGCCATTGCACATCCAACTGGTAGGTAAAACCCACAGAAGCTTTATTAATGTAGCGACGGTACTCATCCTGGCTGCTTAAAGATGAATAGCGATGCAATTCAGTACCTAAATTAAAAAGCCAAGTCCAAGCACCTAAATCATATTGAGTTAATACTGTGAGCGCCCCACCAGAGCGACCATCACCTAATTGTTTTTCTTGATTGCCAGTTGCAATACTTAACTCAGGTTTTAAACCAACAGATAATCCATCGCTCTCAAAAAAACGCCATTTCAAACCTAGGCCAATATCATTGAACCCTGTTGGTTGAGATAAGGCATACGGCGTATCCAAATAAACATCAACCGACTCTGTCATGCCACGAGTCAAAGTAGCAGTCGCTGTACGTGTTTTAACCCCAGCATCCCGCAACCAATCAGTATTGACCTCCACTTGATAGCCACCAACACCTTGCGTACCTGTATCGTCAGATACCAAGGGGTGAGCTGCATGAGCAGTTGAAGCAAACACCAGAAAGAAGCCTGTTAAAACTCCAAGCAATTTAGCTTGTATCAGCATTTTTAGTACCATGTTGTATTTAGTAATAACGTTAATTTTTTGCAATCAGACCTAATTGCTTGAGTAATTGTTTAGCTCTCAGGTAATCCGGGCTGACTTGTAACTCTGCCCATGTCATCACAACAGATGTTGGCATCAATTTCTGAACCCTTGCGCGTGACACTTGATACGCTTT
>CAYYOB010000052.1:0-8214 GCA_964473225.1 uncultured Polynucleobacter sp. | reverse complement strand
TACTCGCGGTTGTAATGGTCCAAGGTATCTTTGATTTTCTCAATCGAGGCTTCTTGATCTAAACCTAAGGCTGACTGCAGCTCTTCTTGTAAGGCCTCGAGCATGGCACTGGCCAAACAATATAAATTCCAATGCAAGACTTCTGCTTGGCGGTGATAGGCATAGCGACCACCGTGATCCGAATGATTGCAAATATGATCTATCTGAAAAGTATCTAAAAATCCAAAAGGACCGTAGTCCAAGGTCAGCCCCAACAAACTGGTGTTATCAGTATTGAGAACCCCATGACAAAAGCCCAAAGATTGCCATTGGGCAACCATGCGAGCAGTCTTTAAAGCTATCTGCTCTAAAAGATTCAAATAGGGCGTAGGGCTGTTCGCGCATTCAGGATAGTGGTGCTCAATTAGATGATTGAGGGTCAGGCGCAATTCTTCATGCATGTGATTTTGGCCGTAGTGCTCAATGTGGCCAATGCGTAAAAAGCTGGGCGCTACTCGTGCACAAACCGCGGCGGTTTCTCTGGTCTCACGAAACACTGGCATGTCTGAACCAACCACTGCCAAAGCACGTGAGGTAGGAACGCCCAAAGCATGCATGGCTTCACTGCATAAAAACTCCCGAATCGATGAACGCAAGACAGCTCGACCATCGCCCATTCTTGAATAAGCTGTTTTGCCTGCTCCCTTTAACTGAAGCTCTTGGCCATTCACATCCCCCAGATAAATTGCTCTGCCATCGCCCAATTGACCGGCCCACACTCCAAACTGATGGCCACTGTAGGCAGTGGCATAGGGACTAAAGGCATGCTCGCCAAGCTGCGTCTGATTACCGGCCAACACTTGAAGCCAAGCTGAATCCTTTGGTAAACCATCTTGGGTAGGTATGCCAAGATCCATGGCAACACTCTCGGAGAAACCAACCCAATATGGGTCTGGAATAGGGGTCGGTTGGAGGTTTTGAACCAGGGCTAAAGAGTCACTGGCAGGTAAATGAAAGGGCATAAGTATTATTTTTTCTGATGCCTCATTCTAGGTAGCTTTTGAAATATTTGCAGAAAAGATCTGTAAGCCCTGGATAACCCCGATTAATATATGGCTATGGATCAAAAACAACTCAAAGAACTGGGCGTGGAACTGGATGTTCCTTTCTTAAAACTACTGGGTGTGCGTTGTCTGCGCGCAGAACTAGGCGAGGGCGAGGTCGTTTTATCTCTTAAGCCTGAGCACAATAACAGCTGGGAAGTGGCCCATGGCGGGGTTTTATTGACCTTGATGGATGTCGGCATGGCTGTGGCTGCCAGAGCTTCTGATGAGGCTGGTCGCGGTGTGGTCACCATCGAATTGAAGGCCAATTTCATGCAAGCCGCTCAAGGCATTGTGAGGGTGGCTGCCAAAACAGTTCATGCAACTCCGACTATGGCTTTTGTTGAAGCCAAGCTCTACGATGAACGTGATCGTGTTTGCTGCATGGGCAGCGCGACGTTTAAGTATTTCAAAGAATTGCCAACTAGAAAAAAATGATCAGTTAGCTAGCTAACTGACTAAATAAGTGACTAAGCTAAATAATTTATAAAGAATTAGTTTGTTTAAAGTTCTCTAATTGACCCTCAAATTGTTGAGTGCCAATCTCTTTATCAGCATCAAAACGCTTTTCTATCACTTCAAAGTGACCATCTTTGCGCACCCGAATCAATGAACTTGATCGCGTGCCGTAGTTAGGGGTTCTGATGAAGGCTGAAGATAGGACTTTTTCCCATTCATAAGAAACCCCGGTTTGAGGCAAGTACTCATCCTGAGCTTGGGTCATGTCTTCCATCATGCGCAAATAGTGTTCAGCACGTTTAAATTGCCCCGTATCCATCGCTAGTAATTGAGCAAAGGCACCCACGCGGTGTTGAACCTTTGGCCAGGGTGTATCGAGCATGCCATTAGATAAACCATAAACACCAGGTGTGAGTACTTGAGGGTTCATGGTTTTTCTGGGGCGCAAAGATTGACCCATTTGCACTCGGTTACTGAACCAAACCAAAGAGGGCGTTTCTTTTGAAAGATCTGTTGCGAGTAAATTAAAGCCGTTATAACGCCCAAAGCTTGATCCTTGAGCAGTGATGAACTGATCAGGTGCTTGATCACTTTTTAAAAAACTGGCGGTGATTTCTCCGCGGGTTGGAGTGTCAGGATTCTTCTCACTGGGGGCTCGAACATTGGTGAGAGCAGCAAACCGACCAGTTTTACTGAAGCCCATCCAGGTGCCGGCTTCTCCTTTGACATCTGCAAGATCTCGCCCAGCCAAAATATGGGGATGATCTTGCCACCAATGCATGGCATCAGTGGCTCTCTCATAAAACTCATCGCGATTGGCTAAAACCACCAAAGGGTAGTCTGGGTGCGATTGCCATGAGGTCAGAACTAAGCACATGCTATGACTATAGCTTTAACTTATATTTCAATCAAAGGATAAGGCAATGCTGCGAAGCTCAATGCAGGACCCGTGGCTGAACCTAAGTGCACAGACCCAGATTGAAGGGCTTCTAATTTGCATTCCACCTGAACATCCATGCGGTTATTGACCAAAGGATGAAGCGCTGCCAAAACAACCATGCCGCAGGGTTGAGATGGGTCATCACTGTGGAAAATTTCAGCGCCTGGCAAGATTGCTTCAGAATGATTCAGATGAGCTACTTGCAAGCGACGCTTGATCGTACCGCGGTACTGGCTTCTGGCTACAACTTCTTGGCCTGGGTAACAGCCTTTCTGAAAATCAATGCCTTTCAAAGATTCCATATTGATCATTTGTGGCACAAACTGCTCAAAGGTTGCTTGGGTGATGCGTGGGATGGCGCTTTGTATCTCTAGCCAACTCCAAGCTTGTAAGGCTGAATCCTGGATCTCACCCATGCCTTGAGTTTTTGGCACAGCCAAAAGGTAGCGTTGGGTTTGGACTTGATTGGAATTTACAGCTGGTAGTTCAGCAGTGATGACCCCTGGCATAGCAACCATTGCTGCTAATTCATCCTTAGCGCCTTTGGACTCACTGGCTTCCGCCGCGTAACCATAGATATCTATCGATTCTGATAAATCAAGTACTTTGACCTTGGAGCGTAAAACAAACATGCTCAAGCGTTTGGCTAAAGTGGCTGCCAAGTCTTTTGATATGAATAACTAAAAAGCGGGTTGTGTTTCTGCGCCTGCAAGATTCTCGCTACCCACAGGAGTGTCTTGGCGAGTGATCCAAAAACTCGCCATCAAACGTCCCTTGGCAGAGCAATAACCGGCAAAACGGTTCTGTTGATGTGGGCTTGCGATTGAAGCTGCCGGAGTATTTGCAATCGATTTCACACTGTTGGTGAGTTGATTTTGTAAAAAATCAACTGCATCGGGTCCAATCACACTGATACAAGACCAGTCTTTAAGTGGAGTGAAGCAGGTGTTTGAGTTGTTATTACTTGTGTGCGCCATAGTATGGTTTTTTAGTTGTTTTCATCAATAAGCTTTTATCATATAGGTCTATGAACTTTGTTTATATACCTAATTTTATTAAGTTTTTACTCAAGCTAACCCTGATAGGTGGCTTGGCCGTTGCGCTCATGATTTCTTATGTGGCTTTCATGGCGCCAGCAGTACCTAAAGATGCTGTGCAAAGTACAGCTCAGGATGTTGTCAGAGTACGAATTATCCCAAAATCGAACGTGACCAGCGTTGCCAATCAATTGGTTGCCCAAGGACTCGATGTTTCTGTTTGGCGTGTTCAATTAGTCGCCAGATCATTTTTTCTAGCAAAAAAATTGAAGGCCGGTGTTTATGACTTTCCCAAGGGTGCTAGCTTGGCCTCAGTTCTGTCTCAAATGGCCAGAGGGGACAGCGTCAAACTAGGGGTGACATTGGTAGAAGGGTGGACCTTTGCGCAACTCAAGGCGGCCATGGATGCTCAGCCTGAAATCAAAAAGGAAACCAAGGGATGGTCCAGTAAGCAACTTTTATCAAAGCTTGAGGCCAAAGAAGCGCACCTAGAGGGTTTGTTTTTCCCGGACACCTATGTGTATGAGCCAGGCGATTCCGATCTATCGATCTATCAAAAGGCATACCGTGCCATGCAGGTTCACTTGAATGATGCCTGGGGCAAAAGAGACGAGGTCTCGCCACTCAAATCACCCTATGATCTTTTAAAGTTGGCCTCCATCATTGAAAAAGAGACTGGTCACCCAGATGATCGTGGTTTGGTGTCAGCAGTCTTTAATAACCGCATAAAAATAGGCATGAAGCTTCAAACTGATCCCACCATCATTTATGGTTTAGGTACCAAATTTGATGGCAACCTCAGAAAAAAAGACCTCTTAAAGGATGGCCCGTACAATTCTTATACGCGTTATGGCTTGCCACCAACTCCGATTGCCATGCCGAGCAAGAATTCTTTGTTGGCAGCAGCCCAGCCCAGCAGTTCCAAAGCCATTTACTTTGTTGCCAAAGGGGATGGTCGAAGCGCTTTCTCTGAGACCCTGGTAGCGCATAATGAGGCTGTTCGAAAGTACCAATTAAAAAAGTAATCACCTAGTAAATCTAAATCTGCCCATGTCTCTTTTCACTAACTCCAACAATGCGCCAGGCTTATTCATTTCCTTTGAGGGCATTGATGGAGCCGGAAAAAGCACACACATTCAGGCTTTTGCCGATGAGTTGGGCAAAAAATACCCTAAGTATGAGATTGTTCTGACCCGTGAACCGGGTGGTACTGCTTTGGGTGAGAAGCTTCGCGAGATTCTCCTGCATCACCCCATGCACCTTGAAACAGAGGCCTTGCTGATGTTTGCTGCCCGCAGAGAGCATTTGGCCACAGTGATTGAACCTGCCTTGGCGGAGGGCAAGATTGTGATTTCTGACCGTTTTACCGATGCCAGTTTTGCCTACCAAGGTGGTGGCCGAGGTTTGGACTTGGCCAAGCTTTATGAGTTAGAAGTCTGGGTTCAAATGCGTTTAGCTCAGGATGGTCATGGAGAAGGGGCAGGGAAGCGTTATGTCTTGCAACCAGATCTGACTTTCTTATTTGACCTTCCAAGTCAAACTGCAGAATCTCGTCGCAGTGCTGCGCGTGATCCAGACAAGTTTGAACAACTCAACACCGACTTTTTTGAGAAGGTCAGACTTGAATATCTGCGTCGGGCTGAAGATGATGCTGCAAGATTTCATTTGATTGATGCCAGCCAGACCAAAGACGTTATCTGGAAGATACTTCAAGAAGCTATTTCAAATATATGATTAATATAGATATATTTATCATTAATTTTAACTATAACGCATCATATAAACATTGCCTATGAAGCAATCCCTGCATCCTTGGTTTGAGCAAGCATGGTCTGAGTTGAATCTGACCAAGATGCCGCATGCCATCCTATTGCATGGACAGACCGGGATTGGCAAGATGGATTTTGCCCTTCATTTGGCCAAAGCTTTGATCTGCGAAACCAGCCAAACCACAAAACCTTGCTGTCAGTGCGAAGCTTGTCATTGGTTTGATACAGGAAATCACCCTGACTTTTTGGGCATTGTTCCAGAAAGCCAAGCCCATTTATTGCCCCATGAAGAAATGGCAGGGGGTGATGGTTTGGATGAAAAGCCCAAAAAAGGCAGGAAAAAGGTAGAAGACGATTCTGAGAAAGCGGATAAAAAAGCCAGCTCAGTGATCAAAGTAGAGCAAATCAGGGACGCTTTGGACGGGATCACAACCTCACCGCATCGGGGTATTCAAAGGGTGGTTCTGATCAATCCAGTTGAGACATTGAACTCTGTTTCAGCCAACACCTTATTAAAGACTCTCGAGGAGCCGCCTGAGAGCACATTGTTCATCTTAGTTAGCGACCGTTTGGATCGCATCATGCCAACGATTCGTTCTCGTTGCCGATTAGTGGCATTGGGAAGGCCTTCAGCTGAAGTATCTTTGCCTTGGTTAGCTACACAGCTGGAATCGGCAGGCATCAAAGCCAGTCAAGCTGAGATTGAAAAAGTATTGAGTGAAGCGGGCGGAGCAGTCATGGACGCCAGAGATCGCTTATTGGGTTTATCTGGAGCAGAGGAGTCAGCTCAAGATATTGCTGAGCCACTGCTCAAAGCTTTGGGCGAGGGCTCTCAAATCAATTGGTTGCAAACGGCAGAAGCAATTCACAAAGCCCCCATGTCTGAGCTATTGGTAACTCTGGAGCGCTGGACAGCAGATCTAATGAGCCAACAAAATGCAGGGCAAATACGTTATTACCCATCTAGACGTTCATCTCTAGAGCAATGTTCTAGAACTGCCAGAAGTCATAAGCTATCGGACTATTGGAAGATCTTATTGAATGCCAGACGCCATGAGCTGCACGCTTTGGCTAATAGAGTTCAAATAGAAGCACTCTTGATTCGTTATCAAGAAATATTTAAAGATTAATTTAAAGAATAACTGGAAGCTCTCAATCTATGTTTGTTGATTCTCATTGCCACCTAGACTTTCCGGACTTCAAGGAAGACTTGCCGAATATTTTGGCGCGCATGAAAGAAGCCAAAGTTCAGAATGCTTTGTGCATCTCAGTGGACATGCCAGACTTTCCGAATGTCTTGGCTTTGGCCGAAGCGCATGACCATTTATTCGCAACGGTCGGCACCCATCCAGATTACGAAGATACTCCAGAGCCAACAGTGGAACAATTGGTTGAATTGGCTCAACACCCGAAGATCTTGGCCATTGGTGAAACCGGTCTTGATTACTATCGCATGGGCGACAAAACCTATGAAGAGATGGAATGGCAAAGAGAGCGTTTTCGCACTCACATTCGAGCTGCTTTGAAGGTTAATAAACCTTTGATTATTCACACACGCTCTGCTTCTGAGGACACCATCAAGATTTTGAAAGAAGAGGGTGCTAGCAAAGTAGCAGGGGTCATGCATTGTTTTACTGAAAGCTGGGAAGTTGCCCAGGCCGCCATGGAGCTTGGGTTTTACATCTCGTTTTCAGGGATTGTGACCTTTAAAAGCGCCAAAGACCTCCAAGAAACATGCAAACAAGTTCCCTTAGAGAGAATCTTGATTGAAACAGACTCACCATATTTGGCACCCATCCCGCACAGAGGCAAAACCAATGAACCTGCATGGGTTTCTCATGTGGCAGAGTTCGTGGCGAACTTGAAGGGCGTCACTGTGGAAGAGCTTGCCAAAGCCACCACTCATAATTTCAAAACACTCTTTAAAGCACCTATTTAATGCGCTATGTAACGCATTTTTGAAGCCCCTATTTATACTGTTTGCATCCAAATAAAGTTAAACCTGAATGTGTAAAAATATTGCAACATATTGTTTTTTATCAGTAATTTCATTGGCTGGATCATTATCATTCACAGTAGCTAATGCCCAAACGCCTGGGTCTACATTGCCACAGGCTCAGCAATACCAAGTGGATGCTTTTTTGCGTGATGTGAAGTTCAATGATGCCAAAGCCGTTAAAAAAGCCCTGGCCAGCGGCATGAGCCCCAACGCCATGGATAACAAAGGTAATTCAGCGTTGACGATTGCGATCACTGAAAAGTCCTTAGATGTTGCTAAATTATTGATTGATACACCGTCGATTGACCTAGAAAGACCCAATTTGGCTGGTGAAACACCTGTTATGTTGGCCGCTTTTACTGGTTCAGAGGAATTGGTCCGTTATTTGGTTGAAAAACGCCAAGTTGAAGTCAATAAACCCGGTTGGTCAGCCTTGCATTACGCATCCACCAATGGTCATTTAAAGATCGTGGCTTATTTGTTGGATAAGAATGCCTATGTAGATCCAGAAAGCCCGAATGGCACAACAGCATTGATGATGGCTGCTCGTGGTGGTCATATTGAGGTAGTGAAGCTATTACTTGATCGTGATGCGGATTTATCTAAGATCAATAACGTCAACATGACAGCGATTGATTTTGCTGAACAACATAATCAAACTGAGATTGCTGCAGGGCTTAAATCAAGATGGCTAAAGCTCTATAAGAAGCCATACAAGTCTCAAATTAAGTGATTAGGTACATTGGTCATTTATTCGCATAATCATTATTATGTTAAATAGGATATATTGGTCTAGGTAAAAAAGGGTGAATTTCCAAGAAATCTACCAGAAAGCCCACTACTCGGTCCTAGTACCGAGTGTGTCTGGAAAGCATATTGAGCTGAGTTTTAGGATCGATGAATCTAATCAACAGATAGAAGAACTACT
>CAYYOB010000051.1:414-8359 GCA_964473225.1 uncultured Polynucleobacter sp. | reverse complement strand
ACCCTCCCTCAGAAGCTGAATTGCGTCACATCATCAAGGCCACAGGTGGCTCAGTTAGAGATATCTTGCGCCAAAAGGGAACCCCTTTTGAAGAATTAGACTTGAGTAATCCAAAGTGGAGTGATGAAGAACTCATTGGGTTCATGCTGCAACACCCTATTTTGATGAACCGCCCTATTGCTATCAATGGCAATCAAGGAGCCTTGTGCCGTCCACCTGAGAAAGTTTTAGATTTACTAAGTTAGGTTGATTCATTTGAGTTCAATCGAATCAAGGGTTCGTTGATTGATTTAGCTAGATTGCTTGATCTTGTTTTTTGGCATCGTCAGTTTGATTGCTGACCGATCTCATCAAGGTCAGTATCTCACTTGGCAAAGTCGCAGAACCATCTTTCAAACCCATTTTTAGCTCTGGCACGTACTGACTGATTTCTTCTGAACCATAGAACTTCATCGACCAGTTACTGAAGCGACGCTTTTGCAATGGATTGATATCCAATACTTGTATTTCTTTGTGGCGAGGATCCGCAGTAATGCCTTTCCAAATCAACTCAACATGCTGAGGATAGCCTTCAATGATTTGCCCAAAGATGCGGTTGTCATAGAACAGAACACCCGTGATGCCATTGCGTTTGTTTTTATGAACAGCATCTTCAAGCAAGTTCATCAAACCCAAAATACCCATGTCATTGGCTGACTGACTGACGTAACTCAACTCAATGAGTTGATCAGTCGGAAAGCTGGCAAAGTTAATCTGGGAATCTTCTACAAATGACATATTTAATAATTGAAATCTTTATAAATAATATTAGACAAAACTAATCTGTTATTAGCCTTACGTCTAGGTCAATTATTAGACAAATTTTGATTAAAGTCTTTATATAACTGTGCTGCTGCGCAGCAAATCAAGCGAAGAGACATCAAACATTGATGACAATATCTAAGGATGCTTTGAAGAATTTTTTGAGGATGGTGCATCGAGTGATGCGAATTGAAAGTGGTCGGAGTACAAGGATTCGAACCTTGGACCCCCTGGTCCCAAACCAGGTGCGCTACCAGACTGCGCCACACTCCGACTAAGACCAATATTGTAACCCATGGGCAATTTGTTGGCAAATAATCCAGGGTAAACCAAATAGAATCAGGCCTTTGAGGCCACCAGCTGCTGTGCCTGGGACGCCAATTCTTGGCGGGTCAAATGAGCAGGTAATTTCTCTGAAAGATGGATATGCACCACCAAATGATCCGTTTTCAGGATATTTTTAATCGAGTCGATCAACTCCATGTCGCCAATAAATGCTGCTCGATCTGAATACTGGCCATTTTCTTTGTATTGAATCGTGATGGGTAAAACATCCACATGCGCCTGATGGGCTGACTCGAATAAATTTGATTTAAATGGCAGCACTGCTTTTCCATCAGAGGAAGTTCCCTCAGGAAATATGGCCACCACTTCTTGATTGGTGAGTTTTTCTTTCATGAGCTGAATCACTCGCTTGATGTCAGACAGTTTTTCTCTTTTAAGAAAAATTGTGCCCAGCATGCTAGCAAGATAACCAAAGATTGGCCATTTTGAAACATCTGCTTTAGCAACAAAGATCACCGGTCGAATCGAATTGATGATGTGAATATCTAACCAAGAGATGTGATTAGCCACCAATAAATATGGCTGAGCACCAAATAAAGTTGAAGGATCTCCGTGAATGACGACCTTCACCTTCAAGATTCTGAGTAAACGAATACACCAACGCTGGACCAGCTTCTTGCGCAACTTGACTGGCAATACAGGAAATATTGCGCACTTCAGAATGGCCGACAAAAGATGGATCACAAGAAGAAAGGATTTCATGTGAGGAATATTGGCATATTTCTATGTCACGAATATGACATCAAGTTGACATCATAGTTTCAAATAGGTCGGGCTCAATGTGAACTCATGAATCATTACCGCGCAATCTGGATTTCTGATGTCCACCTAGGCACCACAGGCTGCCAAGCAAATTATCTTCTCGATTTCTTAAAACACAATGATGCTGACAAGATTTACTTGGTTGGCGACATCATTGATGGCTGGCAATTAAAAAAACGCTGGTTTTGGCCGCAAGCCCACAATGACGTGGTTCAAAAATTACTCCGCAAAGCCAGAAAAGGCTGTGAAGTCATTTTCATACCGGGCAATCATGATGAAATGGCCCGTCAATTCTTTGGCATGAGCTTTGGCGACATCAGGGTGGAAGAAGAAGTAATTCACATCACTGCTGATGGCAAGCGTCTCTGGATCACCCATGGCGATTTGTTTGACAGCGTGATGCAATATGCTAAGTGGTTGGCCTATGTTGGCGATACCCTGTACACATTCATCCTCTGGGTGAATCGCTGGTTCAACAAAATCCGCGCACGGATGGGCCTTAATTACTGGTCACTCTCTCAATATTTAAAACACTCCGTCAAAAATGCTGTGAGCTTTATTGCCGACTTTGAAATGATCATGGCCCGCGAAGCCAGAATCAGAAATTGTGATGGCGTGGTCTGTGGCCATATACATAAGGCTGAGATCAGAGAAATCGATGGCTTGCTTTACTGCAACGATGGCGATTGGGTCGAGAGTTTGACTGCCTTGGTTGAGACAGCGAATGGCACATTAAAGATTGTGCATTGGAATCAAATTTTGCCTGATCCTGTGGCAATTACACATACTGAAACGGTCACCATCAGCGTGACTAAAACTGAAATATCAATGACTCAAGAACAATTACTGGAGACGATTAAATGAAGATCATGATTGTGACTGATGCTTGGGAACCCCAAGTCAATGGTGTGGTGAGAACTCTCAAGCAAACCATGCACGAATTAAAGAAGATGGGGCACACGATTGACATGATCACCCCGCTTGAATTTAAGACCATTCCATGCCCTACCTACCCAGATATTTCTTTGTCGCTTTTCCCAGGGAAAAAAGTCCGTCAAAAGATGGAGTCTTTTAGACCAGATGCCATCCATATTGCAACTGAAGGCCCTTTGGGTATTGCTGCCAGAGCTTATGCTTTGAAACACAAGCTACCATTCTCAACGGCTTATCACACACGCTTTCCTGAATACGTCAAAGCCCGTACTGGCATCCCTTTGGCACTCACTTATAAGTTTTTACGTTGGTTCCATGATCCATCCCTGGCTGTGATGGCCCCGACCCAGGTGGTGATTGATGACTTAGAGTCTTACGGTTTTACAAACGTGGTTCTCTGGACCAGAGGCGTTGATTTGGATATCTTCAAAGTTCAAGAATCTAAAGAACTCAATTCCGCACACCCCATCTTTTTATATGTTGGTCGTGTGGCAATTGAAAAAAACATTGAAGCATTTTTAGAACTTAAATTACCAGGCTCTAAATGGGTGGTCGGAGATGGTCCAGCGTTGAACAGTCTTAAAGCAAAGTACCCAGAAGTTCATTACCTAGGCGTATTGCAACAAGAAAAATTAGCCAAAGTATATGCAGCGGCCGATGTGTTTGTCTTCCCTAGCAAAACCGATACATTTGGCTTAGTCCTGCTTGAGGCAATGGCTTGTGGCACACCTGTGGCCGCCTACCCAGTGACTGGGCCGATTGATGTACTTGGAGACTCAAAATCAGGCGCCATGAACCCTGACTTGCGTGAGGCTTGCCTAGAAGCTCTGAAGATTCCTCGTGAAGTTGCTAGAGCACACGCAGAGAAGTTTTCTTGGCAAGTGGCTAGCCAACAATTTGTGAGCTATTTAAAACCTATTGAAAGTCACACAACTGTCAAATCTCCGTCATTGGCATGACACATTGTGTGAATAAATTGATGACATATCAACAATAAGTAGGCAAATAAATGAGCGATTTACCAAATCCACTATCTTCGATTGCAGACTCTTTTCTTAATAAAAATACTAAGAAAACAATGTCTGAGAGGATTGCCCCTATTCATAAAATCATCAAAGAAAAAATCACACGTATTCAGCAAAACTCAAAAAGCAAAAAAAGCAATAAAACTGTTGAGGCTCCTGCTGTTCAAACCAGTAAAGCATCACCAATCAGCGTGAGCTGGGCAAGACACCAAGATGAAGTCAAAGAAGCTCAACGTCTTCGCTACAAGGTTTTTGCTGAAGAGATGGGTGCGAACCTTAAACCTTCAAAAGAAGGTTTGGACGTGGATATTTTTGATAGCTTTTGCGATCATTTGATCGTTCGTGACAATGAAACACTCAAGGTGATTGGCACATACAGAGCTTTACCGCCACACCAAGCCAAACAAATGGGTTGCTTGTACTCAGACTCAGAGTTTGATTTAACACGCTTAAGACACTTGCGCCACAAAATGGTAGAGGTAGGCCGTTCCTGTGTTCACCATGACTATCGCTCTGGTGGCGTGATCATGGCTCTCTGGAGCGGTCTTGGTCAGTACATGCAAACTAATAATTATGAAATCTTATTGGGTTGTGCCAGCGTGCAAATGGGCGATGGTGGCCACTACGCAGCCAGCTTAGCCAAAATGTTAAACAACGAGCAACATTTATCCAATATTGAATACCGTGTTTTCCCAAGATTGGCATTGCCAATTGAAGAGTTGAATAGCAGCTTAGAAGTTGAGCCACCAGCATTGATCAAGGGTTACCTCAGATTAGGCGCTAAAGTATGTGGCAATCCAGCATGGGATCCAGACTTCAATACTGCTGACTTCTTGACGATGTTAAGACTGGATGACATTCATCCAAGATATGCCAAGCATTTTTTAGGAAGTAACTAAGATCCGAGTTGTTAAGATCTTAAGTATCTAAAATCAAGCGATGCAAATCGCTTGATCAAACAATTTCAATAGTCAGTTCTCGGCCGATTTTTCTCCAATCGGCCGATTCTTTTTCTAAACCAAATTGTGTGAGTGGATTCTTCTTGGTCCAAGATTTAGAAATCTTGACGATGAATCCACCCTCTTGCTCTTTAACAACGATCTCAGATATATCCTCATCCGTTCTTCGACGGCAAAGCACATGAGCTAAGCGCAGACTGAATAACATGCGCCAATCAATGTAATTGGATGTCACCGAGATTTTTCCAAGCTTGCCTGTGTGGCCCAAGAGCAACGCGGCCAGTCTTGCTTGATCAAGCTTAGAAAAACCAGGCATGTCCGCATGGGTTGCAATATAGGCTGAATGCTTGTGATAGCCATTGTGTGTGATGCTTAAGCCAATCTCATGTAACTTTGCAGCCCAAGCAAGAATCTGCTCATTATCTTTGCGGTTCTCATGCTTAGGCTCAGGGAATTGACTCAAAAAATGAAGTGCTGTCTTACTCACCCTTTGGGCTTGCTGACGATCCACACCATAACGCTGCATGAACTGCTCAACCGTCACATACCTCATGTCATGGTGCTGAGAGCGCCCAATCAGATCGTAAAGCACCCCTAAACGCAGTGCCGCCTCAGTCACTTCCATGCGCTCAATGCCAAGCTCTTCAAAAGCTGCCAACATGATGGCCAAGCCACCTGGTAACACGGGACGACGGTCATTCTTGAGACCCAACAAAGTGGATCGATCAATGTACTCAGATTCAATCAATGATTTCTTGAGTGCTAATAAGCCCTCTTTGGTGATCAAGCCCCCCATATCATCCACGGGTAACTCATGAGGAGGACCATTAAAGCCATTTTGCGCAATTAACTCAGCAATTGCTCGAGCAGTACCCGATGATCCAATAGACTGCTTCCAACCTGACTTTAAAAACTGGCCTGTGATCGCTTCAATCTCTCGACGAGCTGATAACTCGGCTTGCTTAAAGCAATGGGCATCAACCAAACCGCCTGGGAAAAAGTTCTGGCTATAAGAAACGCAGCCAATGTACAAAGACTCTAAAAGTTTTGGCTCGTAACCATCACCAATGATGAATTCTGTAGAACCACCACCGATATCAAGGACAAATCTTTTTTCATCACAAGCAGGCGCATCGTGTGAGGCGCCGATATAGATTAAGCGGGCCTCTTCTCGGCCCTTCACAACCTCAATTGGGAAGCCCAAGAGTTTCTCAGCTTCACGAATAAATTCATCGGCATTACGGGCAACCCTAAGGGTATTGGTTGCTACAGCGCGAACTTGTTTGGCATTAAAGCCGCGCAAACGATCGCCAAATCGATGTATTGCGGCTAGACCTCGTTGGATAGATTTCTGATCAAGCTTTTTGTCCTCACTAAGGCCTGAAGCCATCCTCACTGATTCTCTCAATGTATCAATGGGTTGCAATTGCGTTCCGGAGGCAGAATGAATGACCTTGGCGATCACCATCCGAAAACTGTTTGAGCCTAAATCGACTGCAGCCACCAGTTCTTTTGAGGCATTAGGGGAATTGGAATGGTTAGAACTCACTTCGTTTTCTTTTAGTTATTTACTTCATAGATTATGACGCCAATATGACATCGTGATGACAAAACTGATTACTAGATTTGTCATATTTTTGACATAGAGCTTTGTCAAAATGATAAATATGCAATCAATCAGCCCATCCCCAGCCTCACAAATCCCATTACTCAACAGAGAATTGGGTGCCCTAGAGTTTAATTCAAGGGTGTTGGCACAGGCTGAAGATTTAAAAACCCCTCTTTTAGAGCGTTTGCGGTTTATCTGCATTGTTTCATCCAATATGGATGAGTTCTTTGAAATCAGAATGTCTGGTATCAAAGAGCAAATGAAAAGTAATCCCAAAAATCTCACGCCGGACGGCCTGCAGATTAAAAAAGCCTACGACATCATCACTAAAAATGCTCATGCCTTGGTTGAAAGAAAATTCAAATTACTTCAAGAAGACATTCTTCCAAAGTTAGATAAGGCTGGTGTTAAGTTTTTCCCAAGCACAGAGTGGACACCTGAGATCAGACGTTGGGCGAAAACATTTTTTGATAAAGAGTTGGTGCCACTACTCACCCCTATCGCTCTCGATCCTGCACATCCATTTCCAAAAGTCATCAATAAAAGCTTGAACTTTTTAGTGACTTTGGAAGGTAAAGATTCATTTGGCAGAAAACCAAAATTAGCCGTTGTGCAAGCACCAAGGTCTCTGCCTCGCATGGTGTCCTTGCCAGAGCATTTGAGCACAGTCCCTAATGGCTTTGTACTACTCTCATCTTTTATTCAAGCTTTTGTTCCTGATTTATTCAAAGGGATGACAGTAACTGGTTGTCATCAATTCAGAGTGACCCGTAACTCAGATTTATTTGTTTCTGAGGATGACATCACTGATTTGCGCTCTGCCCTTCAAGGTGAACTACCGACCCGTCACTTGGGTGATGCTGTTCGTTTAGAGATCACAGCCGAGATGCCGCCAGAACTTCAAGAATATTTACAAAAAGTAGAGAAATTGAAAGATTCAGACTGTTACAGAGTGAACGGTCCTGTGAATTTGGTTCGTTTGGTACAAATCCCTGATTTGGTAGATATTCCAAAATTCAAGTTCAAGCCTCATACCCCAAAACAATCAATTGCCAGTTATCCAGGTGACACCATCTTTGAAAAAATATCTCAATCAGATATTTTGTTGCACCACCCTTATGAAAGCTTTGACCCAGTTCTACAAATGCTTCAAGAGGCAGCCAAAGACCCGAATGTCTTAGCCATCAAACAAACTGTTTACCGCACAGGTGAACAGTCGTTGGTGATGGAGGCCCTGATGGAAGCGGCCCGCAATGGCAAAGAAGTGACCGTGGTGGTTGAATTATTAGCCCGCTTTGATGAGCAAACGAATATCGTTTGGGCAGCAAAGTTAGAGGCTGTTGGTGCTCACGTTGTATATGGCGTGGTGGGGCACAAGTGTCACGCAAAAATGTTGTTGATTGTTCGCCAAGAAACCATCCCCGCCTCTGGCCGACGCAAGGCAAAGAGAGTTCTAAAGCGCTACGCTCATTTAGGAACAGGCAATTACCACCCAAGAACAGCCAAGTTAT
>CAYYOB010000051.1:0-404 GCA_964473225.1 uncultured Polynucleobacter sp. | reverse complement strand
CAGTCCTTGGATGGTAATTACCATCCAAGGACTGCCAAGCTGTACAGTGACTTTGGTTTGATGACCGCCGATCAAGCGATTTGTGAAGATATGCACCATGTGTTCATGCAACTCACAGGCTCAGGCGGTAGAGTTGAACTGAAGCATCTTTGGCAATCTCCTTTCACAATGCACTCAGAATTGATTGCGCACATTCGTCGTGAGGCCAGAAACGCGAAGCAAGGCAAAAAAGCTCACATCATGGCGAAGATGAATGCCCTTCTCGAACCAACCATCATTCAAGAGTTGTACAAGGCTTCTCAAGCTGGCGTTAAGATTGATTTGATCATTCGTGGTGTTTGTGCACTAAAGCCAGGTGTTCCAGGCTTATCAGAAAACATCAAAGTCAGATCTATCATTGGCCG
>CAYYOB010000050.1:259-8362 GCA_964473225.1 uncultured Polynucleobacter sp. | reverse complement strand
CATACACACCAGTCACCTTTTGAGTATCGGCGCGATGGCGCCCGTAAACTTTTTCTAATGCATCAGAAACTTCACCCACTGTTGCGCGCAAACGAATCGCATCGATTGCAAGAGCCAATAGGTTGCCCGTATTGCTCTCTGCTGCAGTAGTCAAAGCATCTAACGCCGCTTGAACTTTTTGACTGTCACGCTTTGCTCTGACATCTTTTAAACGAGCAATTTGTGAATCACGGACCTTGTTGTTATCGATATCTAAAATATCAATCGGATCTTCTTTACCCAACTTGTATTTATTAACACCAACAATCACATCTTTACCAGAATCGATACAAGCTTGTTTTTCAGCAGCGGCTGCTTCAATTTTGAGTTTGGCCCAACCACTTTCAACCGCTTTGGTCATGCCACCCATGCCTTCAACTTCTTGAATGATGTCCCATGCCTTATCGGCCATGTCTTGTGTGAGCTTTTCCATCATGTAAGAACCAGCCCAAGGATCGATCACATTGGTGATGTGAGTTTCTTCTTGAATGATCAACTGGGTATTACGTGCAATGCGTGAAGAGAACTCAGTTGGCAAGGCAATCGCTTCATCAAATGAATTGGTGTGCAATGACTGTGTGCCACCGAATACTGCTGCCATGGCTTCAATCGTGGTTCTGACCACGTTGTTATAAGGATCTTGCTCTGTGAGAGACCAACCAGATGTTTGGCAATGGGTTCTCAACATCAATGACTTAGGATTCGTTGGATTGAACTCCTTCATCACACGCCACCACAACAAACGAGCAGCTCTTAATTTCGCCACTTCTAAATAGAAATTCATACCAATCGCAAAGAAGAAAGATAGACGACCAGCAAAGCCATCCACATCCAAGCCCTTGCTCAAGGCAGTTTTTACGTACTCTTTACCATCAGCAATCGTGAAAGCCAATTCCAAAGCTTGGTTCGCACCCGCTTCTTGAATGTGATATCCAGAAATAGAGATCGAATTGAACTTCGGCATCTTTTGAGATGTGTATTCAATGATGTCGCCAATGATGCGCATTGATGGCTCTGGTGGGTAGATATAAGTGTTACGCACCATGAACTCTTTCAAAATATCATTTTGAATAGTTCCTGATAACTGATCCTGGCTCACGCCTTGTTCTTCTGCTGCGACCACATAGCCGGCCAAAATTGGCAATACGGCGCCGTTCATGGTCATCGATACGGATACTTTGTCCAATGGGATTTCATTGAACAAAATCTTCATGTCTTCTACTGAATCAATTGCCACACCCGCTTTACCCACATCACCCGTCACACGAGGATGGTCAGAGTCGTAGCCACGATGAGTGGCCAAGTCAAAAGCAACTGAAACACCTTGACCACCTGCAGCCAAAGCTTTGCGATAAAACGCATTGGATTCTTCTGCGGTTGAAAAACCGGCGTATTGACGAATCGTCCAAGGACGAACGGAGTACATCGTTGCCTGAGGGCCTCGAACAAATGGCTCAAATCCTGGCAAGGTATTAGCGAATGGCAAACCTTCAGTGTCAGCCGCTGTATAGAGCGCTTTTAATTTAATGTCATCGGGCGTATCCCAACCCAAAGCATCAACATTGCCGTTGGGAGCAGATTTGGCTGCAGATTTTTCCCAAGCCTCAAGACTAGGATTAGAAAACTCAGGCCATGGGCTCTTTGTGGTTTTACTCATTATTTCTCCACCGATACATTTAACAGATTAATGATATTGAAACTCTTAGGCTTGACATATACCTGACAAAAGTGATTAAATGAATTCATAATTATGAATTCAAAAATATCATTAGCACCAAGGCCATTGTACGAGGAAGTCGCCGAAAGGTTAAGAAATAGTATTTTCTCGCACGAGTTCGCCCCAGGAGCTTGGATCGACGAACAAGCGATTGCCGCTGAATACGGCATCAGTCGCACCCCCATGCGCGAAGCCATCAAGGTTTTGGCGGCCGAAGGCTTAATCACCATGAAAATGCGTCGCGGCGCATATGTGACAGAGGTCAGTAAAGCCGACTTGAACCAAATTTTCACTGTTCTTGCCCTGCTTGAAGGCCAGGCTTGCCGTGAAGCCGCCACCAAAGCCACTGAACGGCAACTTGAAGCCCTAGACTCCATCCACTTAAAACTAGAAAGAGCCGCTGCTGATCGTGATTTAGATGAGTTTTTCCTTATAAATCAGTCTTTTCACGAAAAAATCCAAGAAATCTCTAACAATCCTTGGATGAAACGCACGATTGATGATTTGAAGAAAGTACTCAAACTTCAGCGCAGAGACTCTTTGAGTAAACGCGGCAGAATGGAAAGCTCTCTTTTAGAGCACCGCAAAATACTCTCTGCCCTTTTGGCCAGAGATCCTGATTTATCAGAAAAGTTAATGAAAGAGCATTTTTTACAAGGTCAGCTGGCTGCGAAGTAAACATTAAATCAGTGAACTGATCTTATCTAAGTCATCCTATTTAAGTCACCTTATTTAAATCACCTTATTTAAATCACAACTAACAAAAAAGCCGCTCAAGAGCGGCTTTTCATTTTGGTAGAAATTAATTACTTCTTCAGCACCAAAGTGCCTGGCAAGCTGGCGATGTATGCAGCCATGTCTTTCAAGTCTCTGTCTGAGAACTGAGCAACCTGACCAGCCATGATGGCGTTGTTACGACCAACAGTTGGGTTATTCGTTACTTTGTAAGCTCTCAAAGCAAAATAAAGGTAATCAGCGTGTTGACCAGCCAACTTAGGATACTCAGCTACCACTGGTTTGTTCATGCCTTCACCGTGACAAGCTGCACAGTTACCTTTAACCAAAAGCTCTTGACCTTTTTTGAGGTCAGCAGCTTGGGCAGTTACTGCAGTCATTGCGATAGAGGCCGTTGCGATAGCAATCAAAATACGTTTCATGTCGACTTCTCCCGCTTATTTCAATTTATTGATAGTTGTTGCTGATGTCTGAGCAGCGTAATAAACAGCTAAGTCAGCCATGTCTTGATCTGTCAAACTTCCAGCAATACTTCTCATTGTTGGGTGTTTACGCTCGCCTTTTTTGTATGCTTGCAAAGCAGCCACAATGTACTCAGCGTTCTGACCACCAATCAAAGGTACGGTGTAGATTTCTGGGAAGCTAGCACGGTAGCCAGGAATTGCATGGCAACCAATACACATCGCTACTTTTGATTCAGCAGCTTTAATATCGCCCTTAACGCCTTGGGCATTCACAGTACCAGCCAAAGTCATGGCGGCAACAGCAACAGTTAGTAGTTTTTTCATAGTGACCGAATATTGAGTTAGATCAAAAATTTCATCGATGCGAGTATAGCGGATGAGAGGGAAAAATGGGTTCAGAAATGATAATTTTTGAGTATTTTTTCCAACAAAACATGCCTGAAAGCTCAAAATACTTCAAATCAACTACAAACTTCATGAAATATTAGTTTTACTAAGTCATGCCCTTGGGCTCGCAATACAATGACGCATTAATTAGGAGAAACTTGATGTCGACAATCGCACAACGCTTAAAAGAGCTTCAAATTGAACTACCAACTGCTGGTGCTCCAGCAGCTGCTTATGTGATGTCAGCTCAAACTGGCAACACCCTCTTTCTCTCTGGCCACATCGCAAAAAAAGATGGCAAGCCATTGGTGGGTAAATTGGGTTTGACCATGAACACTGAAGAAGGCAAATTGGCAGCGCGCAGTATTGCGATTGATTTGATGGCAACCATGCAAGCTCATCTCGGCAACTTGGATCGAGTGAAGCGCATCGTTAAAGTGATGAGCTTGGTTAATTCAACAGAAACATACACAGAGCATCATTTGGTGACGAATGGTTGTTCTGAATTATTGTTCGAAGTATTTGGCGAAGCTGGCAAACACGCTCGCAGTGCCTTTGGTGTGGCACAGATCCCTTTGGGTGCTTGCGTTGAAATCGAATTAATTGCTGAAGTTGAGTAAACCTACTCACTTGATTTTTTACTTCACAAAGTAACCCGCTATCCAAATATAAGCCGGTATCCCCACGATGATGTTCAAGGGGAATGTGATGCCCAATGAAGTGCCCATGTACAAAGCGGGATTAACTTCGGGCATCGCGTGACGCAAGACTGCTGGCACAGCAATGTATGAAGCACTGGCTGCCAGAATCATCAACAAGACCGTATCACCCAAAGTAACGCCAAACATCAAACACAATCCCAAGGCCACCATTGCATGTACTGGTGGCGCTATGAAGCCATACAAAAAGGTGATCGGCGGCTTGCCTTTCAGTTCACCAATACTTCTGGCAGCAACCAAGCCCATATCGAGTAAGAAGAAAGCCAACAATCCTTTGAACAAGTCGATTGAGAATGGCGCCATGACCTTGAGTCCAGCCTCACCAGAAATGATGCCAACCATCAAAGATCCTAAAAGTAATAGCTGGCCACCATCCGTGAATGACTCATGAAGAATTTTTCCAATCGGCGTGTGCCCAGTTTTATCACCCGAACGCTGCAATCGAATTCTGTTGGCCAACACAATCGCAATGATGATCGCTGGTGACTCCATCAAGGCCATCGCTGCTGCCATGTGCCCACCGTAAGTAATGCCATTTTGATCGAGGACTTGGGTGGTCGTGATGAAGGTCACAGCACTCACTGAACCGTAGGCAGCAGCAATTGCGGCTGCGTCTAATTTATCTAACTTTTGTTTGAGTAAGTTGTAACCGATCAATGGGACAAGAATCGCAAGACCAATGGCTAAACCAAGACTGATCGCAATCTCTGCAGTGAAACCAGATTGATTAAGAGCAAAGCCACCCTTCAATCCTAAGGCCATGAGCAAGTAAAGGGACAAGAAACGAGATATTTGTTGAGGAATCTCTAAATTGGAACGCACCAAGCCGGCAAATATGCCGAAGATGAAAAACAGAATGGATGGGTCCAGTAGATTGGTCATGAAGTTTCCTTAAGTCGTCATGATAAAAATAGTCATACATAAAGTAAAATCGTATTTAGACCATAAATACATAGATAAAAGTCTATGACCAGATCTGCGAGCCAAAACCCATGAATATCACCTTCAGACAATTACGCCTTTTCTTAGCTCTTGCAGACACAGGCAGTGTCAGTGCCGCCGCCAGGGTTCTTCATGTGACCCAACCCACCGCTTCGATGCAGCTAAAGGAAATCACTGAAGCCGTGGGCTTACCCTTGTATGAGGTGGTCTCTAGAAAAGTCTATTTGACTGAAATGGGCCACGAGTTGGCCAGATCTGCCAGAGCCATTGTGGGTGAATGGGAAAACTTTGAACAACAAGCTGATGGCTTAAAAGGCTTCACCAGAGGAAAACTCAAAGTAGCCGTGGTCAGTACAGCCAAATACTTCATCCCAAGATTATTGGGAACGTTTTGCGCGAAGTACCCAGACCTAGATATTTCTTTGGAGGTATTGAATCGTGATGGCGTGGTGAAACGTCTAGAAGAAAACTTGGACGATCTTTACATCATGTCTCAACCACCGCTGAACTTGGATATTGAAGATGAAATCTTCATGCCCAATCCTTTGGTCTTAGTTGCTCCAAAAGATTCACCCTTGGCCAAGAAAAAGATGGTTGATATTGCCAGCTTAAAAGACGAGCAATTTATTTTTAGAGAAAAAGGTTCTGGCACAAGGATGGCCATTGATGCTCACTTCAAGAAATTGAAGTTCAAACCAGATGTGCGACTAGAGCTTGGCAGCAATGAGGCGATCAAAGAAGCTGTGATTGGCGGCTTGGGATTGGCAGTTTTATCAAAATACTCGTTGAGCGAAGCCAGCACTCAAAATGAAGTTGCGATTTTGAAATGCGCTGACTTTCCAATTGAAACAAGTTGGCACATCGTCAGGCCCAAAGGCAAAAAATTATCGCCGATTGCCAGCATCTTCAAGAAACATTTATCAGATCAAGCGAAAGCTTGGAGATAGTGAGAGTCTAGTGAGAGTCCGGGGCTCTCACCTCTTGGGCTTTCACCTCTTAGGCTTTCACCTCTTAGACTCTCACCGACCAAATTAAAAACTAGCTGGTTTATTGTGCAGTCAACTTTGCATCTTTGAGCTTAGGCTCTAATGCATGACCCTTGCGAGCACGATTGGCTGTGAATGACTTCAAAGTCTTCGCATCTAGCGCAGCTTCCGTTGGCTTACCTGCTCTACCAAGACCAGAAATGACAGCACCGGATGGACCTACTGCAATCGCAGACTGAAGACGCTCAGCCTTATCAAGATCCATCAAGATCACACCCTTGCCACCAGTTGGCAAACGCTTCAAATCATCCAATGAGAAGACCAAAAGTCGACCATTTTCAGATAAGCAAGCCACTTGCTTCATGCCTTCTTGAACTTTAGCTGGTGCTAATGGCGCATCGCCTGGAGCAAATTTAGCATCAACACCCACAAATGATTTACCCGCTTTGTTACGAGTTGTCATATCTGCCACGTTTGCCAAGAAACCATTGCCTGATTTCATCGACAACAAGAGCAAGTCGTCATTGTGTCCAGCGTAGTAAGCCACCATCTGAGTACCCGCTGCCAAGTTAACAAAACCTGTCAACGGAGAACCATCACCTCTGGCACCTGGTAAATCTGAGACTGGCACGGTGTAAACGCGGCCATTGCTGCCAAAACCGAGCACAACGTCGGTGGTGCGGCACTCAAAAGTGCCGTACATTCCATCGCCCGCTTTGAAGCTAAATTGTTGTGGATCGTGCTCATGACCTTGACGAGCTCTGACCCAACCACGTTGAGAAACGATCACAGTGACCGGCTCATCAATCACCTTGGCTTCAGCCACTGCTTTCTTCTCTTCCTGAATCATGGTGCGACGCTCATCACCGAAGGTCTTCATGTCAGCTTCGATTTCTTTGACAATGCGCTTGCGCATATTGCTATCGCTGCCCAAGATGCTTTCTAAGTCTTCTTTTTCAGCATTGAGTTCTTTGAGCTCTTGTTCAATCTTGATGGCTTCTAATCTTGCTAACTGACGCAAGCGAATTTCTAAGATATCTTCCGCTTGACGCTCAGAGAGTTTGAACGCTGTCATCAAATCAGCTTTAGGCTCATCACTGCCACGAATGATTTTGATGACTTTATCAATATTGAGAAGAACTAATTGACGTCCCTCTAGGATATGAATGCGGTCATTGACTTTGCTCAAGCGATGCTTGGTTCTACGTGTCACTGTTGCAACACGGAACTCAATCCACTCACTCAAAATCTCGCCAAGACCTTTTTGGCGTGGACGACCATCATTGCCAATCATCACCAAGTTGATCGGTGCATTGGACTCAAGTGAGGTATGAGCCAACAAGGTTGTGACGAATTCATTCACATCAATGTTCTTGGTTTTTGGCTCAAACACCAAACGAACGGCAGCATCCTTGCTTGATTCATCACGCACAGAGTCCAATAAGCTCAAAATGGTTTGTTTGAGATTATTTTGTTCAGGCGTTAAGGTTTTCTTACCAACTTTGACTTTAGGATTGGTGAGTTCTTCAATTTCTTGCAATACTTTTTGTGTTGAAGTGCCTGGTGGCATTTCTGTCACAACCAACTTCCATTGGCCACGAGCCATGTCTTCAATCACCCAACGAGCTCTGACTTTTAAGCTGCCACGACCGGTTTGATAGATTTGTGAAATTTCTGCATGAGAAGAAATGATTTGCGCACCACCCGGGAAATCTGGGCCGGGTACATATGACATCAATTCTTCATGAGAGATTTTCGGATTCTTCATGAGTGCAATGGCTGCACTAGCGACTTCTTTTAAGTTGTGTGACGGTACTTCTGTGGCCATACCCACGGCAATACCTGAAGCACCATTCAAAAGAACAAACGGCAATCTTGCTGGGAGCAAACGAGGCTCTTGCATCGAACCATCGTAGTTAGGAATGAAATCAACCGTGCCCTCATCAATCTCATCTAAAAGCAAACTAGCGATCTTGGTTAGGCGAGCTTCGGTATAACGCATCGCCGCAGCACCATCACCATCGCGTGAACCAAAGTTACCTTGGCCATCGATTAATGGGTAGCGCAATGAGAAATCTTGTGCCAAACGCACCAAGGCATCATAAGCAGATTGG
>CAYYOB010000050.1:0-249 GCA_964473225.1 uncultured Polynucleobacter sp. | reverse complement strand
ACCGTGCGGATGGAATTTACCCAATACGTCACCAACCACACGCGCGCTCTTCACTGGTTTTGCATCAGCGCGCAGATTCATTTCATTCATCGCGAACAAAATACGGCGTTGAACTGGTTTCTGACCATCAGCCACTTCTGGCAAAGCACGCCCCTTCACCACGCTGATGGCGTAGTCAAGGTAAGCACGCTCGGCATACGTTGCCAGTGTCAATGAATCAACATCAGCCGTGTTTGGCACCACTCGTGG
>CAYYOB010000049.1:4823-8382 GCA_964473225.1 uncultured Polynucleobacter sp. | reverse complement strand
CCGGTTTGCGTTAATTTATATATTAAGTAGCTCTCATTAAGAAGGGCCCACGAACACTGTTTGTGGGCTTTTTATTTTTTAAAAGAAGGTTATGGCGAATACGGTTCTTGCAACATCCGATAGTCGATTGAAAAGATTTAATCGAGCCAGCGTTGAGCTGCTATCTTCAATGCGTTTTGCTATTGCATTGCTGACGATCATTTCGATTGCCAGCATCATTGGAACAGTCATTAAGCAAGGCGAGCCATATGCAAACTATGTGAATCAATTTGGACCATTTTGGGCAGAGATTTTCAACGGCCTAGGATTGTTTGCTGTTTATACAGCCTGGTGGTTCTTGCTGATTTTGGCATTTCTAGTCGTGTCGGTATCCTTTTGCGTCTTGCGTAATGCACCGAAGATGTTGGCCGATGTTCGTGCTTGGAAAGAGCATGTTCAAGAAGGTGGATTAAGAGCCCTTCATCATCATTTTGAATTTTCTACTGGCAATCTTTCTACTCAAGCAGCCGCAGCAAAAATTGCTGATCAGTTAGCCAAAGAGGGTTATTCAGTTAAGACGTTGGTTTCTGATGACAGCTCAAGAGTGCTTGCAAAAAAAGGCGCCGCTAGTAAGTGGGGTTACATCTTTGCTCACAGTGCGATCGTTTTGATTTGTTTGGGTGGTTTGCTAGACGGTGACTTGTTCACGCGCGGTCAAATTTGGTTCGGTGGGAAAAGTGTTCTTCCAGAGAGCACCCAAGGAATGTTGATTTCAGATATTCCAAGTGAACATAAATTGAGTGAGGCCAATCCAAGTTATCGAGCAAATATTTTTGTTCCAGAGGGTGGCACAAGTGCAACAGCACTTTTGAGTTCAACCAGTGGCAGCATTATTCAAGAGTTGCCGTTTTCAGTTTCGTTGAAAAAATTTCATGTTGAGTATTACAGCACTGGAATGCCAAAGTTATTCATGAGTGAAGTACTCATCAAAGATTTGGATACTGGCAAAGAAACAGAAGCAAAAATCAAAGTGAATGAGCCAATGATTCACCGAGGGGTTGCCATTTATCAATCAAGTTTTGAAGATGGTGGCTCTAAATTAAAGTTGCGTGCTTATCCAATGCATGGCCCTGCCAACTCTGTTCGTACAAGCTTTATGGTTGATGGCAACGTTGGTCAAAGTACCAAGTTAAAGTCCAGTGATGGCACAAGTTACACCTTGGAGTTCAGTGGTTTTAGACCAACCAACGTTGAAAATATTTCTAATGCCTCAGGCCAAACTGATGTTAGGGGCGTTGCTACGCAGGATTCTGATGCGGGATTGAAAAAACTGTTCAGTGATCGTTTGGGCTCTGCTGCAAAAACCAGCAAGCCGGTTGATTTGAAAAACGTAGGACCATCTGTTCAATATAAATTAAGAGATGCTGCTGGTCAGGCTCGTGAGTACAGTAATTACATGCAACCGCTGTTCATTGATGGCATGTCTATGTTTATGTTGGGAGTAAGGCAAAGTTCTGCGGAAGAATTTAAATATTTGCGCATACCAGCCGATGAAAATTTTAGTTTGAATGAGTGGTTGACGCTGAGGACTCTCTTGCAAGACTCCGGCGCTCGTCAACGTGCTGTGCAGCGTTTCATTGCCTCTATTGGTCAGCAATCTGGTTTTTCAGGTTCGCCGCAAATGCTGACTCAATTAAAAGAAAGTGCCAGCAGATCCATTGAGTTATTTTCTGGCTCAACTGCATTCGCTATTGATCAGGCAAAAGAGGCGGATATCAAACCGGGTGGTTTTGCTGCCCTGGGTTCATTCATTGATAAAGCTGTCCCAGAGGCTGATCAACAAAAAGCAGCTGAGGTAGTGCTAAAAGTATTGAATGGTGTTATTTGGGAGTTATGGCAAGAAGCCAGAGCTCAACTCAAATTACCTCCTGCTAAAAACGATATGGATAGTCAGCGCTTTATTCAGGCTGCAACATCTGCTCTCTCGGATGTTAACTTTTACCCTGCTCCATTGGTTTTCCAGCTAGATTCATTTGAAGAAGTTAAAGCCAGCGTCTTTCAGGTCACCAGATCCCCTGGCAAGAACATGGTTTATCTAGGTTGTTTACTATTGACCCTGGGTATTTTTGCAATGTTTTATTTGCCAGAGAGAAGAATCTGGGTCAGAAGTCTTGCTAATGGCAAACAACTATTTGCTATGTCGACATCCAGAAAAACATTGGATTTTGAAAAAGAGTTTGAAAAATATCAGAAAGATTTTCAATAATGGAAACTAAATACGTTAGTACGGTTCAAGGTGGTTTACTACAAAACCTAAAGCAAGGTTTTGTGAATATTTTTAAAAGCTTAGGCTTGATGGACTATCTATTTGCTTTGGCTTTGTTAGCTGGTGCCCTCTTTGCTGAAATTCGCTTCCATAATTTCATGGATAGCTATGAGCAAACAATTTTGTTTTGCTCAGTTCCAGCCTTAGCTATTTTGGGTTGGGCGTGGAAGCCGCTAAGAACGCTGATGATTGGCTCAACCATACTGACTTTCATCGCCATTTATTTCTATCAAACACCAGAAGGTGGATCGCTTGATCGATCAGAGCAGGCTTTCTTCTTAAAGTACATGCTTTCTAGCCAATCGGCCATCTTGTGGATGAGTGTATTTTTCTGTTTAAGCACACTTTTTTACACCTTGAATTTATTCTTCCGTTCCCAAAATATGGGATCAACTGGATCTAAATTTTGTTGGGCAGCGGTTTATATTGGTCTAACTGGCATGTTAGTTCGTTGGTATGAGTCTTATTTAATGGGCGCTGACATTGGCCATATCCCTATTTCTAACTTGTATGAAGTATTCATCCTCTTCTGTTTGGTAACAGCACTGTTCCATTTGTATTACGAAGCCAAGTACAAATCTTTGGTGCTTGGTTCTTTTGTTTTATGGATCATTGCAGCAGCCGTGGGTTTCATTCTTTGGTACAGCGTCACACGTGATGCGCATCAAATTCAACCATTGGTGCCGGCCTTGCAAAGTTGGTGGATGAAAATTCACGTCCCAGCAAACTTTATTGGTTATGGCACATTTGCTATTGCAGCGATGTTAGGTATTGCCTATTTGCTCAAGGCAAAAAATATCATGGCAGATCGTTTGCCAAGCTTAGAGTTACTTGATGATGTGATGTATAAAGCAATTGCCGTTGGCTTTGCATTCTTCACAATCGCAACAATCCTTGGCGCCTTGTGGGCTGCAGAAGCTTGGGGTGGCTATTGGAGCTGGGATCCAAAAGAAACCTGGGCGTTGATTGTTTGGCTTAACTACGCCGCTTGGTTACACATGCGTTTGATGAAGGGTCTAAGAGGTGTGGTCGCAGCTTGGTGGGCGATTGTTGGCCTTTTTGTCACAACCTTTGCATTCATCGGTGTGAACATGTTCTTATCAGGCTTGCACAGTTACGGAGCGCTTTAATTAAGAGTTATTAAAGCCTAGCGCTTGAGTATGAATGCCCTGAAATCTTAAAAGCTTCAGGGCATTTTTTTTAGTTGCTTTAGTTGCTTAGGTGGGCAACAGTCTTTCGTTAGCAAAGAGACTT
>CAYYOB010000049.1:0-4723 GCA_964473225.1 uncultured Polynucleobacter sp. | reverse complement strand
TTTAGTTGCTTTAGTTGCTTAGGTGGGCAACAGTCTTTCGTTAGCAAAGAGACTTTCAATCGACTCTCGCTCGCGGATCAAATGAATCGTTGAACCATCAACCATCACTTCTGCTGCTCTGCCTCGGGTGTTGTAGTTTGAGCTCATGGTAAAGCCATAAGCACCAGCTGACAAAATGGCCAATTGATCTCCTGCTTGAACATTGAGTTCACGATCTCTTCCAAGCCAATCACCTGATTCACAAATAGGGCCCACGACATCACAAGTCATATTTGGGGCGCCTGATTGCTTTACCGGAACAATTGAGTGATAAGCCTCATACATGGCGGGGCGCATTAGGTCATTCATGGCAGCATCAACAATGCAAAAATTCTTGGTTTCACCCGGCTTGATGTATTCAACAGTCGTTAATAAAAGACCTGCATTGCCAACCAAAGATCTGCCTGGTTCAAATAGCACCTCAAGGTGTCCGTAACCTTTGGCTTCAATGTGGTTGAGCAAGGTGTTGGCAAAATCAGTGATCGCTGGTGGTGTGTCATTGGCGTAGTTGATGCCCAAACCACCGCCGATATCTAAGTGATGAATATTGATACCGTTATCACCAAGAGATTTGATTAACTCTAGTACACGATCCAAGGCATCTAAATAAGGACTGATATCTGTGATTTGTGAGCCAATATGACAATCAATGCCAACAATCTTGCAATTGCTCATTGATGCAGCTTCGCGATAAGTGTTGATCACTTCATCATAGGCAATACCAAATTTATTGCCTTTCAAGCCTGTTGAAATATAAGGGTGTGTTTTAGGGTCCACATCTGGATTGACCCTTAATGAGATTGGCGCAACAACTCCTAAGCTTGCAGCAACTTCATTTAATCTTGAAAGTTCAGGAATTGATTCAAGATTAAAACATTTAACGCCAGCTTTGAGGGCGGCAATCATTTCTGAGCGGCTTTTGCCAACCCCAGAAAAAACAATTTTTTTTGCTTCGCCGCCAGCTGCCAAAACACGGGCCAATTCTCCAGCGCTCACAATGTCAAAGCCAGCGCCTAAGCGAGCAAAAACATTCAAGATGGCTAAATTACTATTGGCCTTCATGGCATAGTGAACTTGTGCTCGGCGCTCACCACTTGGCTTGAAGCAGGCCTTTTCGTAGGCATTAAAAGCATCTGTCAGAGCTTTTCTGCTGTAAACGTAGGTTGGGGTACCAAATTCTTTGGCAATTTGGGAAAGAGGCACATTTTCAGCAAACCATTCTTGCTGGACGATTGAAAAGCCGTTCAGGCTTGGAACAGAATTCATTTGGAATCTTTCGCAGGGGGCCACTGTTTGCCGATGGGTTCTGCTTTTTCAGGTTGAGTTGGGGCTGGAGGTATGGTTGGTAGCGTAAGAGGTCCACGTATCCCGCATCCGAAGAGGGATATTGCTACACAAAGAAGCCAAGTCCTAGATACAATAAAACGCATATGAATAAGTATATAAACGATCTCTGACTATAGCATGGCCAATATAAAAATGATGAACAAAAATATAGAAACATTAACAGACGCTGGTTTTTACGCAATTGCTGAAAAAACATTAAAAGCCATTGAGATTTCTTTGGAAGAAGCTTTTCAGGAAACAGATTTAGATCTTGATATCTCAAGGCAGGGTGGCAACGTCGTGAATATTCAATTTGAAGACAAGAGTGTGATTGTTGTGAATACACAGTCACCACTTCAAGAAATTTGGGTCGCTGCAAAAGAGGGTGGTTTTCACTATAAGTGGGCGGGCACTCTTCAAGAGCCTTTATGGCTAGATACAAAAACGGGCGCTGAACTATTCAGTGAGTTAAGCCGCCTAGCAAGTCAGCAAGCTAAAACAACCTTAGAAGTTAAATTTATTTAAAGCTGCGCTTAATTTAAGGCGATGCTTAATCTAAGTTGGTTGTTCTGCCAAAGAAGGGCACAAATTCTGGAATAGTCCAATCGCCATCTTGTTGAGCAACGCCAGCAGGAACTGGTCGAGTTGATTCTGGTACTCCATTGAGGGCGGTTTTCATATACCTGATCCACATCGGTAATGCTAAGCCACCACCAGTTTCGCGGTCGCCCAAGCTCTTAGGTTTATCAAAGCCCATCCAAGCAACAGCCACAACGCTTGATTGATAACCTGCAAACCATGCATCCATAGACTCATTGGTTGTACCGGTTTTACCAGCGATGTCAGATCTACCTAGGGCAGTTCTTGCTGAAATGGCTGTTCCAGTCTTTGTAACTTCTTGCAGTAAGCTATCCATTACAAATGCGGTGCGTGCATCCAATGCTCTTATATTAGGATTGCCTGCCTTTTGAGGGCTTGCTTCAAATAGAATATTTCCCTTTGCATCAATCACTTTGCTGATCAAGTAAGGCTCAACACGGTAACCGCCGTTGGCAAATACACCATAACCTGTGGCAAGTTCGAGGGGTGTCACAGCTCCAGCACCCAAAGCCATGGTTAAGTAGGGTGGGTGCTTTTCTGCTTCAAATCCAAAGCGCTGAATAAAATCTTGAGCATAACGGGGGCCGATATTTCTAATGACTCTGACTGATACCAAGTTTTTAGACTTTGCAAGAGCATCTCGAAGTTTCATTTGACCTTCAAACTTACCATCATAGTTTTTAGGGGCCCACATTTGGCTGCCAGTTTCTAAAGAGCTAATTGAAAGCGGCGCATCATTCACCAGCGTATTAGGCATGATGCCTTTTTCAAGTGCGGCAGCATAGATGAAGGGCTTGAATGATGAACCGGGCTGACGCTGCGCTTGAGAGACGCGATTGTATTTATTTCTATGGAAATCAAAACCACCAACCAACGCCCGAATACCACCATTATTAGCATCTAAAGCCACAAAGGCGGCCTCAACACGAGGCATTTGAGCTAGAACCCAGCGACCATCTGATGGCAATACTCTGATAATGGCGCCAGGTTTTATTTGTTGTTTTGGTTGCGCTTTGGCTGATAGAGCAACGCTTCCAAGCTTGAGATCATCGCCTTTGATAGTGACGGTGTCACCGGTTGCAATCACTGCTTGAATTTCTTTTGGATTGGCTGATATGACCACGCCCGCCAATAAATTATCGCTGCTTGGATGATCGCTCAAGATGTCATCAATGGCTCTTTGTCTGGCCGTTAAATCCTGCGGTAGTTTGATATATCCCTCAGGTCCTCGATATTTGTGACGAAGCTCATAATCCATGATGCCTTTACGAACTGCAGAATAAGCCGCATCTTGTTCGGCTTTTCTGATGGTCGTAATCACACTCATACCTTGCGTGTAAATACCATCACCGTATTCACTGATCAGTAACTGGCGAACCATTTCAGTCACGAAGTCGGCTTTTGTTATGAATTCTCTACCGATGCCACGAATGTGAAGAGTTTCTGTCATCGCGGACTGATACTGGCTTGGCGTGATCATTTTTAAATCACGCATTTTTTGCAAGATATATTCTTGACGAATTTTTGCGCGACGATAATTCACTACTGGGTTGTATGCAGATGGAGCTTTAGGTAAACCGGCCAGCATGGCCGCTTCAGCAATCGAAATACGTCGAATATCTTTGCCAAAATAAATTTGAGCGGCACTACCAAATCCGTATGCTCTTTGCCCCAAATAAATTTGGTTCATATACAACTCAAGAATTTGTTCTTTCGATAGATTGGATTCAATTTTCCAAGCTAATAAAACTTCGTAAATCTTGCGAGTGAATGACTTTTCATTGGTTAAGAAAAAATTTCTAGCTACTTGCATCGTGATCGTTGATGCTCCTTGCGCAAGTCGACCGCGCAAATTTGCTCGCGTGGCTCTCAAAACGCCCCAGTAATCAACCCCACCATGTTCATAGAAACGCTCATCTTCAATCGCAACAACGGCATTTTTGAGGTAACTTGGAATTTCTTCAATTTCAATAATGTTTCTACGCTCTTCCCCAAACTCGCCGATCAATGTGTTGTCGGCTGTGTAAATACGCAGAGGTACTTTAGGGTTGTAATCGGTGATGGTGTCTAAGTCGGGTAGATTTGGCTTTGCAACAACCAGTGCATAAACAATCACTAGGCCCAATAAAATAAGGCCAGCGCTTGCCAAGAAAACACCCCAACGAATTAAATATTGTTGCCAATTGCGTCGTGGTTTTCTAGATTGTGCCCCTCTGCCTAGGCGTGAGGGTGGTCTGACCGGCTTGCGAGATTCACTCATGCCTTGATTATAGAGATAGCTTGGAAAGAGGGGGTGAAAAAAAGTCAGGGAAACCCTGACAAAAATATCGGATGTTTCTGACAAGAAATCAGCATTTTGCCGATTTATGAAGCAGTGGGCAGTCTAGATAATCTTTAGATGATCAAACGCAACTTCAATTCAGAGTCTTACGACCACGCTTTTTCAGAGCAAGCGATAAAAACACCAGCTTTTCATCAAGAGATCATTAAAAAAATGACCAATGAGCATGTTCAACTTTTTTGCTCAAAACATGGCTTATTAATTTTCAGTTTTATCAATCTGATTGGGATGATTGCAATATTAATTTTTGTGATGGGTCAACTGCATGACCTTGACCGGCAGATGGATGAGGGGCGAAGCAAATTCTCGAAACTGGAAAGCTTGGTCAAGGTGCTTGGGACGCATCCAGTAAAAACCAATCACCAAGAATCATCTCAGCAGACAAGCCAGTCAGAACCAGAGCTGATAAGCAGTGAC
>CAYYOB010000048.1:0-8413 GCA_964473225.1 uncultured Polynucleobacter sp. | reverse complement strand
GCGCGTTACCACCGGCATCTGTATGCCATTGTTTTTTATACTTTTTTCTAATTACGACTAATTCTTAATCAGCTTGCTTACGTAAAAAAGCTGGAATATCGTAGTAATCAGCACCCTTATCCATCATTGCTTGCGCTTCTGGTGAACTATTTGCGCCCAAACGCGGCTCATTTGATTCACGATTGCTGCGAAACACTTTTGGCACATCATATTTTGCGTAATCACTGGCAGACCCCACCGGCATCGCTGGCGCAGTCATGCTTGCGGCATTCACGTTGCTGGCTGCATTTGCCATTGCAACAGTTGCGCTTGCGCTTTGTGGTGCGAAAGTACTTAAATCAGCCATGGTTGGTGCTGCATCGTAAGTGCCTGTGGCTTGTGTATTACGCCAAATAACTTCAGGCTGCTTTTCTTTGCGCTTGCCACCATTTAAACCAGTTGCAACCACTGTGACACGCAAAGCATCACCCAAGCTTTCATCGTAAACAGTGCCAAAGATCACTGTGGCATCTTCAGCAGCATATCCACGAATAGCGCCCATCACTTCACGAGTCTCTGACAACTTCAATGAACGGCTTGCTGTGATGTTCACCAACACGCCACGCGCTCCTGATAAATCAACACCTTCAAGCAATGGTGATGCAACAGCAGCTTCAGCAGCTAAGCGAGCACGATCCATACCAGAAACAGTGGCAGTTCCCATCATGGCTTTACCTTGCTCACTCATCACTGTTTTAACGTCTTCAAAGTCAACGTTGATCAAACCTTGCTCGTTGATGATTTCAGCGATACCGGCAACAGCGTTGTGCAATACATCATCTGCACAACCAAAGGCCTTGTCCATCTCAGCATCTTCACCCATGACTTCAAATAGTTTTTCATTAAGAACAACAATTAATGAATCAACATAGTTTTCAATTTCATGAGCACCAGCTTCAGCCACTTTGCCACGCTTAGCACCTTCAAAATCAAATGGCTTACTGATCACACCAACAGTCAAGATACCCATTTCTTTGGCAACTTGAGCAACCACTGGACCGGCGCCTGTGCCTGTACCACCACCCATACCGGCTGTGATAAAGACCATGTGTGCACCTTGCAATGCATCAGCAATGCGTGCCTTAGCTTCAACAGCAGAAGATGCACCTACTTCAGGTTTGGCACCAGCACCCAAACCTGTTGCACCCAACTGAATATTGATGCTTGCTTTAGAACGTTGAAGTGCACCTGCATCTGTGTTCATGCAAATGAACTCAACACCTTGTACACCACGACGAATCATGTGCTGCACAGCGTTACCGCCCGCACCGCCCACGCCGACCACTTTAATAATGGTCTTACCCGCCGGTTCTGCATCTAACATTTCAAATTCCATACTACCTCCTTATAACTACGGTTGACGACGACAAAAATAAAACTAAAAAATCTTTTAATACTTCTAAATTCTCAAAAATTTCCCATGAACCATTCGCGCATGCGCGCCACGACGTGTTGTATGGTTCCAGATTGAGCAATTCGGCGACCACGCACCAATTGCACACGCCCCTCCATCAACAAACCTAAGCCTGTTGAATATCTTGGGCTTCTCAAAATTTCACTCAAATGTCCTTTGTACTCAGGGAAACCAACGCGCGCTGGCTTAGCAAAAACTTCCTCTGCCAATTCAACAACTCCTGGCATCAAGGCCGTGCCGCCAGTTAAAACAACTCCTGAAGAAACCAAATCTTCCATCCCTGATTCGCGCACCACTTGACGAACCAAACTCAATAATTCTTCAACACGCGGCTCAATCACAGCAGCCAAAGCTTGGCGTGACATAGAACGAGCTTCACGATCACCAACGCCCGGAACCTCAATGGTTTCATTTGGGTTCGCCATGCTCTGACGTGCAATACCAAAATGAATTTTTAGGTCTTCTGCATCGATGGTAGGAGTGCGTAAAGCCATTGCAATGTCATTGGTGATTTGATCGCCAGCAATTGGAATCACTGCCGTGTGACGAATGGCTCCCTGGCTGAAGATCGCGATGTCTGTGGTACCGCCACCGATATCAACCAGCACAACACCCAATTCCTTTTCATCTTCAGTCAATACCGCAACGCTTGAAGCCAAAGGTTGTAAAACCAAATCATTCACTTCGAGACCGCAACGGCGCACACACTTCACAATGTTTTGCGCGGCGCTGACAGCACCCGTCACAATATGCACCTTGACCTCTAAGCGAATACCGCTCATACCAATTGGTTCACGCACATCTTCTTGTCCATCAATAATGAATTCTTGAGTGAGGATGTGAAGGATTTGTTGATCGGTTGGAATGTTGATGGCCTTAGCTGTCTCAATCACTCGTTCAACATCACCCGCAGATACTTCTTTGTCACGGATTGCCACCATGCCAGTTGAATTAAAACTGTGGATGTGGTTTCCAGCGATGCCTGTGAACACTTGTGCAATGCGACGATCAGCCATCACCTCAGCTTCTTCAAGAGCTTTTTGAATGGACTGAACAGTGGCCTCAATATTGACAACCACACCTTTTTTCAACCCTTTAGAACTGACTTGACCAAGACCCACGACATTGAATTGACCGTCTGGATTTAACTCAGCCACCAAAGCAACCACTTTGGATGTGCCGATATCCAAACCAACAATTAAATCTTTAGTGTCTTTACTGATAACGCTCACAGTTTTTTTCCTATATTGATGGCATAGCCATTGGCATAACGAAGGTCAATTGAATCAACTCTTTGACCCCATTTCTCTTGAACCTGCGGCCAACTCTTAATTAAACGCTCAACGCTTAATTGAATTTGCTTTGAATCTCGCTCGTCCAGCTCTCGACCCAACTCAATGTTCAAGTTATTACTTAACTTGGCCTTCCAGGCATAACGAGAAGAAAGCTCAAGACTTTTCACGCTGGCTTGCCATGGCTCGAACCAAAAATTTAATTGCTGGTATTTTCTAAAGACATCCTTATTACTTCCTTCAGGGCCCGTGAATTTCAATAATGAAGCGCTGTCCTCTGCCTCGGCCATATTTGCGATAAATAATTCACCGTAGGTATTCATTAATTTGGGCGTATTGCTACCAGCCCAAACACCCAATGCTTGATGTTCTTCAATGGCCACCACAATGCCATTGGGCCATTCACGACGCACACTTGCTCGACGCACCCAAGGCATCGTCTCAAAGGCTTGTCTTGCCTGATCTAAACGGATCGTGAAAAAATTGCCCTTCACTTGATCTAAGGCACGGGTTTTAATTGTTGGCAAATTAACATGCTTGAGTTCACGACCATCGAGTGACTCAACTGTTAAGTGATTCAAAGTGAATACTGGTTTTTGACCCAACCAAAAGAGAAGCCATCCGCATGTCAGCAATAAAGCAAACAACATCAATAAATTTGCCATCGCACGCATCATCTTGGCGTGATTCCAGATCGGGCCAAACACAGTGGCACTCACAGAACCTAAAAAACCGAAGAAGATGCGCAAGAATTTCATGAATGAATACCTGCCTTACTTAATAGCCACAGCACCAAATCTGCGTATTCAACACCCGCTGCTTTAGCGGCCATTGGCGCTAATGAATGACCGGTCATACCAGGCGCTGTATTCATTTCTAATAGATAAGGTTGATTGGTCTTCTGATCAATCATCACATCCGCACGACCCCAACCTTTACAGCCTAAGGCACGGTATGCACTCAAAGCAAGTTCTTGTACTTTTGTCTCAAGCGCCAAATCCAAACCTGTTGGGCACAAGTACTTGGTGTCGTCTGAAAAATATTTATTGTGATAGTCGTAGTTAGAATCTGGTGCCACGATTCTGATGACAGGCAAGGCGCGTGCATTCTCGCCATCACCCACGATTGGACACGTTAACTCTTCACCGATGATGCATTGCTCTGCCATCACATCACGATCAAGCTTCGCTGCCAATGCATACGCTGCCGGCAAATCTTCTGCTTTCGTGACTTTACTCAAACCAAGAGATGAACCTTCTCTGGCTGGCTTCACAATGATCGGCAGTCCAAGATCTTGAATAATTTTTTGCCAATCACTCTTGGCATTTAACATTGCAAATCGAGGCGTCGACAAGTCAAAGCTCGACCACAAGCGCTTGGTGGCTTGTTTATCAATCGCAAGAGCGGAAGCCAATACACCGCTACCCGTATAAGGCAAATTCATTTGCTCTAAAAGACCTTGCATCGTGCCGTCTTCACCATAACGACCATGCAGAGCAATGAAGACTCGATCAAATTTCTGCGCGGCTAATTCTGTGATGGCTTGTTGGCCTGGATCAAAAGCATGAGCATTCACACCCTTTGAAATCAAAGCGTCTAAAACACCTTTGCCTGACATCAAAGAAATATCTCTCTCACCCGATTTACCGCCAAGCAATACTCCGACCTTGCCCAAGGCAGCAACATTCACTTGTGACAAATCTTTTTGTACTTCTTCGCTCCAATTCATCAAATTAGGCATTTGAACCTCCCGCCAACTTACCTGGAACAGCAGAGATGGATCCTGCACCCATGGTGATGATCACATCACCATCGCGCGCCATGCTCATCACTAAATTCGGCAATTCATTCACATCTTTTATAAATTTGGTATTGGCAACATCCAATAAGCGACCTTCTTCTTTAGCCTTTGCCAAAGCTTTGATCAAAGCCTCTCCATCAGCACCTGAAATTCTGGCTTCACCTGCTGGATAAACTTCGGTTAAAGCCAAAGCATCCACACCTTGAAGAACTTTCACAAACTCACCAAAGCAGTCACGTGTTCTGGTGTAACGATGTGGTTGAAATGCCAGTAATAATCGACGGCCTGGGAAAGCCCCTCTGGTTGCAGAAAGCGTTGCCGCCATTTCCACAGGATGATGACCGTAATCATCAATCACAGTGCATGTTCCGCCTTGAGGCAACTTCACTTCTCCATAACGCTGGAAACGACGGCCAACGCCGTGGAATTCTTTCAAGGCTTTAACAATCGCTGCATCACTCACACCCAACTCAGTGGCAATCGCAATTGCTGCAAGTGCGTTACGCACATTGTGTAAGCCCGGCAAATTCAATGTGACCTTCAATGGCCCTGGTGTATCGCCATGACGACGCACGGTGTGTCGCAAGGCTGTGAAATGCATCTGAGGACCATCTGCAACAACATCAATAGCACGCACATCAGCATCTTCAGATAAGCCATAACCAAGAATTGGTTGTGACACAAACGGCAAAATATCGCGCACGTTTTGATCATCAACACACAGCACAGCAACGCCATAAAACGGCATGCGTTGCGTGAATTGCACGAAGGCTTGTTTTAACTTAGCCATATCGTGCTGATAAGTGTCCATGTGATCAGCATCAATGTTGGTGATCACCTCAATCACTGGCAACAAGTTCAAGAAGGATGCATCTGATTCATCGGCTTCGGCCACAATAAAATCACCAGTGCCTAAACGTGCATTTGCACCAGCAGAGGTTAATTTGCCGCCAATCACAAACGTTGGATCCAACCCACCCTCAGCCAAAACTGAAGCCAACAAACTGGTCGTGGTTGTTTTGCCGTGAGTGCCTGCAATAGCAATGCCCTGCTTTAAGCGCATCAACTCACCCAGCATCACAGCTCTTGGCACAATTGGAATACGAGCCGCTCGAGCAGCTAAGACTTCAGGATTATCTCCAGTAACGGCTGTTGAAATAACAACTGCTTCTGCACTACCCACATTCTTGGCATGATGACCAATGGTGATTTCTGCGCCACACTCACGCAAACGTTTGGTGGTTGCACTCTCAGCCATGTCTGAACCGCTCACCTTGTAACCAAGATTGAGCAACACCTCAGCAATACCGCTCATGCCGGCACCGCCAATGCCCACAAAATGAATTTGATGAAGGATGTGCTTCATGACTGAACCGCTCTCTTAGATAACATTTGACAGATTTCGGCAACTTCTTTGGTTGCATTTGGCTTGGCTTGACTCAAAGCACGTTCAGCCATTTTTGATAACTCTGCGCGATCAACTGTTTGTAAATAAACAGCCAATGAATCTGCTGTCATACCAGCTTGTGGCATCAACACAGCAGCACCTGCGTCTGACAGAAATTTTGCATTCGACGTTTGATGATCATCCACGGCGTGCGGGAAGGGCACCAAATACGAGGCCACGCCCACCGCTGAAATTTCTGCCACAGTCATTGCACCTGCTCGGCAAATCACTAAATCTGCTTTTGCATAAGCCGTTACCATGTCGTCAATGAATGGAACAACTTCTGCCTCGACATTGAAGCTCGCGTATTTTTGGCGCAATTGATCAAGGTGCTTCTCACCTGCTTGGTGGATCACCGATGGTCTAGATTCAACTGGGATTTTTGCAAGGGCTTCTGGGACCACTTCATTCAAAGCAGTAGCACCCAAACTACCACCGACCACCAAAATCTGTAAACGACCAGATCTTGCTGAGTAACGATCTTGTGGAGATTCAATTTGACTCATGCCAGCACGCAATGGATTACCCAACCAAATGGCACCAGGCAATGCATTTGGAAATGCGCACAAAGTTTTATCTGCCACTTTGGCTAGTACTTTATTGGCTAAACCAGCGATTGAATTTTGCTCATGCAAAACCAATGGCTTACCCAATAAAACACTCATCATTCCAGCCGGGAATGTGACATAACCACCCATGCCCAACACAACATCGGGCTTTACTCGACGCAACACTTGAATGCTTTGCCAAAATGCTCGTAATAAATTAAATGGCAACAACACCAATGTTTTGATTCCCTTGCCTCTTAGGCCACCAAACTGAATGGATTCAAAAGCAAAACCGCGAGGCGGTACCAAACGGTATTCCATGCCCTTGGCATTCCCCAACCAAGAAACATTCCAGCCATGCTCACGTAAATATTCAGCCACAGCCAAGCCTGGGAAAATATGCCCACCAGTGCCGCCAGCCATTACTAATAAAGTAGGTGTATGCGTCACAGCTTGCCACCTCTCATGAGTACCCTATTTTCTACGTCAATCTTTAACAAGATCGCAATAGCCACAGCATTCATCATCAAGCCTGAACCGCCAAAACTAACAAATGGCAAGGTCAAGCCCTTGGTCGGCAAGATACCCAAATTAACGCCCATATTGATGAACGCCTGCCAACCGATCCAAATAGCGATGCCTTTTGCAACCAAGCCAGCAAAACTTCGATCCAATTGCAAAGCTGTTCGACCAATCAAGAAAGCACGTCGAATGATCCAATAGAAAATTGCGATGACAACAGCCACACCAACAAATCCCAACTCTTCGCCAATCACTGCCAAAATAAAATCTGTATGAGCTTCTGGAAGGTAATGAAGTTTTTCAATACTTCCACCCAAACCAACTCCGAACCACTCTCCTCGGCCAAATGCCATGAGTGAATGTGTTAATTGATAAGCTTTGCCAGCAGCAAACTCTTCATTCCAAGGATCTAGGTAAGCAAAAATACGCTGCCTTCTAAATTCCGAAAAAGCAATGATGGTTATAAAGCTACCAATTGCCAGAGCAGTCAAAGCACCAAATAATTTGGCGTTAATACCACCTAAAAATAATAGGCCCATCGCAATCACGGCGATAACCATGAAAGCACCCATGTCAGGTTGTAATAGCAGCAAGACACCCACCGCTATCACCGCAGCCCCCATCGGCAACAAACCTTTGACCAAGGTGTGCAAATACTCTTGACGCTGGACGGTGTACCAAGCGGCAAATAAAACAACCGCTAACTTCATCAACTCTGATGGTTGGAAATTCGTGATGCCCAGTGGTATCCAACGCTTTGCACCGTTGACTCCTTTACCAATTCCAGGGATTAGCACAAAAATTAGCATGATGAATGCCAAAGCAAAAATGGCCGGCGCCAAACGATCCCAAACCTTGAGAGGCACCCTGAACGCACAAACCCCCGCCGTAAAGGCGATTGCAATAGAGATGCCATGTCTGACTAAAAAGTGACTGCTGCTGTATTTGGCATATTTAGGACCATCGGGCAAAGCAATTGATGCCGAATAAACCATCACAAGACCCAATGTCACAAGAATCAAAACAGCCCATAACAAAGGTTGGTCATATTCCATCATGCGCGAACGAGTTGGACGAACCACGGTTGTTGCGTCACGCAAGCCCAAACGAAAATCTTCGAAGCCTTCTTTGATGCCGCCTTTGACACCACTGATGCCACTTGCACTGAAACGTTTAAAGAATTCAATCATGCGCTCACCTGACCTTTCAAGCTAGCCAATTCACTCACCGCATCAATGAAGACTTGAGCGCGGTGCGCATAATCTTTGAACATGTCAAAACTTGCACAAGCGGGGGATAACAAGACCAAGTCACCTGATTCGGCTATCTCAGCTGCTGATTCAACGGCTT
>CAYYOB010000047.1:2652-8461 GCA_964473225.1 uncultured Polynucleobacter sp. | reverse complement strand
GAGCTTGACTCAATCAGGACATCAAATTTATGCATCACTGGATCAGCAAGCTGCCAAAACAAGGCTTCAAAGTGAAGCTCTGCAAGCCTTGCAAATGATGGGAGAAGCCATTCAGCTGGCCAGCAGCCCCAGAGGATCGAAGATCCCACGATTGATGATCAAAGACAGCGCATCGATGAGCAATGCTCAAGCAGGTCAATTTCAGGTTCGAAAGGGCGCAGCCAGCATGGACAGCTCTGATGCGTTCTTTACCACCAACAAAGAAGAAGAGATTAACTACAGAGCCTTTTTTGTGCAAATGCAAGGACACCATCAGCAACGTGATGGCGTGCTGTATTTACAAACCAAAAATAAAAAATCTCAACTACAAAACGACGCATTGATTGGTCATGTTCAATCAATGCAAATACAAGCAGGTATCAAAGAGAATGGTTTGATTCAGTGGTACGAGCCTTATCAAATCAGCGAGCGCTCAAGCAAAAACAACCCTCACTGGAAACAAGTCAAAGCAGTAAAAATTCATCTAAAACTTCAGAAAGGACGTCACTCACTTGAGCTTGAAAAGATCTACGCCTTGCGTCAACCAGCCATCAATCCATAAGCCCATCAATCACTCAACTGGTTTTATATTAATCAGTGTGCTGAGCTTTATTCTGCTGACCAGCCTATCCATAGCAGCCATCCTCAATATGACCATCGCTCAGATCAGAATACTGGGTAGTGAAAAATCATATTTAGAGAATTTCAGACTAACGGAGCAAAAGTTAATCAGCGCTGAAAGATTGATAGCGCAAGGGCTTGAGGCCCATCACCTGGTTGAAACAGAGGCCTTTCGTCCAAAGAACTTCAGAAACAAGGCTGGCATCAACAGTCAACATTACAAACTAACTGCCGCCACAGATCATCAGCATGGTCAGACAACAATCCAAAGCATCATCAGAGTGGATGTCCCAAAAGAAACCTCATCAAGCTCTAAGAAAGCATCTGCAACACCGAGAAAAAATGAGAGAACCGTGCAACGCCTTGAATGGAAAAAGCCTTGACTGACTTAACTGCTTTTAATCGATTCGCCAATCATTCAACTAAAGGCTTCACATTGATCGAGGTATTGATTTGTCTTTCAATGATGGCAGCCATGTCAGCGATTGCTGCACATTTATTCAGCCAAGAAATAGCCCTCTTACAACTAGATGAAGTCAGCCAAGCATTTATTCAAGATGCGCAATTAGCCCGGCAACTATCAAGACAAACCAATCAAACTGTGACACTCAAACCACTGGGAGATGGTGAATTCAGAGACTGGTCCCATGGCTGGGAAATCACTCAAGATGTATTTTCTTTAGAAGAATCATTTAAAACACTCAAGCAATATCCTTTGCATGGCGGCCATTTAAAAGGTCGCATTCAGATAGCTCAGGATTCATTGAAAGACAGTCAGCAATTCACAGACATGAGCGCCCCGCATAAAGCTCGGCACATCAGCTTTCAATCAGGAAACATCGCACTGCTACGCAATGGAGGCTTTGTGGCCAATCGCATCATTTGGCAACACCGACAGTACCCCCAGCTACAAATGCATGTGATTCTCGGTCCTGGTGGACGTTGGCGAAGCTGCAATCCCAATAGGGATAATCAAAAATGTCTGTAAAGTATTTGAATCACCTCTAAAATAAAGCATCCCATAAGCTTTCTATTAAAACTATTTATGTACACCCCCAGTGATCATGACTACATGACCATGGCCTTGGCAGAGGCCAAGAAATCCATGTTCGTGAGTAACCCAAATCCTCGGGTGGGATGTGTCATTGTTAAAAACAATGAAGTGCTGGGAGTAGGTCATACACAAGTGGTCGGCTCAGACCATGCAGAAATCAATGCACTCAAAGATGCCAAAGCCAAAGGCAAAGATGTGACAGGTGCAACGGTGTACGTCACACTAGAGCCTTGCTGTCATCATGGGCGCACGCCTCCTTGTACTGATAGCTTGATCGCTGCCAAAGTATCAACCGTGATTGCCGCTATGACGGATCCCAATCCTTTGGTAGCAGGACAAGGATTAGAAACACTCAGAGCCTCAGGCATTGAAGTACGTTGCGGTCTTTTAGAAAAAGAATCCATGGAACTCAATCCTGGCTTCATCAAACGCATGACGCAAAAGAAACCTTGGGTGCGCATGAAAATTGCTGCGAGTCTTGATGGTAAAACCGCTCTTCACAATGGTGTGAGCCAATGGATCACCAGTGCAGAGGCCAGACACGATGGTCATCTGTGGCGCGCCAGAGCTTGCTGCATCCTCACAGGCATCGGCACCGTCAAAGAAGATGATCCTCAATTGAATGTCAGAGACGTTCATCCAAAAGATATTTCCGCAAGACAACCAATGCGAGTCTTGATTGATTCATTTTTGGAAGTTCCGCTCAATGCAAAAATTTTGGATGAGACCATCGGTGGTCAAACCTTGGTTGTTTGCGGACAAGTGGATGATGCTCACTTTTCAAAAATGGAAACTGCTTTAAAAACTAAAAATGTCCGCTTGGTAAAAATGGCTGACACATCCAATCCAAAAGGCAAAGTTGATTTATCCGCCTTATTCACTTACTTGGCAGAAAAGTGTCACGTCAATGAAGTGCACGTTGAGGCAGGCTTCAAACTCAATGGCTCACTGCTTCGCGAAAATTGCGTCGATGAGCTATTGATCTACATGGCACCAAAACTTTTAGGCGATGCTCAAGGCATGGCCAATCTACCTGCTCTAACAAGCCTTGATGGCGTTGATGCTTGGGATATGATGGATCATCAAACCATTGGCCATGATTTGCGCTTGCGCCTTATAAAAAAGTAACTTATAAAGAAAACCTATGTTCACTGGAATCATTCAAGCAATCGGACACATCGACACCGTTGAAAAACTCGGTGATGGCTTTCGTTTACACATCAACGCTGGAAAATTAGACATGGGTGATGTGCAATTGGGCGACAGCATTGCGCTTCAAGGCGCATGCATGACTGTGGTTTCGATGACTGACTCACATTTTGCGATTGATATCTCAGCAGAGTCTTTGGATAAAACCACGGGCTTGGATAAACCTGGTCACATCAATCTTGAAAAAGCATTGCGCTTCAATGATCGTTTGGGCGGTCACTTGGTCAGCGGTCACGTGGATGGCATGGGCACGGTGACAGTGTTTGAACAAGTCGAACAAATTAAAACCAATGAATCTCAAAACAATGAAGGCTCATGGCATTTGGTCATCAAAGCGCCTCTGTCTTTATCCAAGTACTTGGCCTACAAAGGTTCGATCGTTGTTAATGGCACATCGTTGACCGTCAACAAAGTTGAAGACCTCAAAGATGGCTGTCTGATGCACATCAACCTCATCCCACACACACTTCAAAACACCACCCTTCAGTACCTCAAGGCTGGTTCTTTGGTGAATCTAGAGGTTGATTTGATTGCGCGCTATGTCGAGCGCATGCTTAAACCCAACTAAGCCAAATTAAGCTTGAATGAGTCGTAGGTGAGTCCTGAGCGACTAAAAGGCGCGTGCATCAGCTAAAAGATAGCTAAAAACTCGGCATACGCTCAAAAAAGCTTTAAAATCACCGCTCTATGCCAAGTACAAGCTATTCCCTCGCCTCTACTGAAGAAATCATTGCCGACATGCGTGCCGGCAAGATGGTCGTTTTAGTCGATGAAGAGGATCGTGAAAACGAAGGCGACTTGGTGCTGGCCGCTGATCATGTCACACCTGAAGCCATTAACTTCATGGCCAAACATGGTCGAGGCTTGATTTGCTTGACCCTGACTCGCGAACGATGCGAGCAACTCAACTTGCCTTTGATGGTGCGTGATAACACCGCCGCCCTAGGCACTAATTTCACGGTATCGATTGAAGCAGCTGAAGGTGTCACCACCGGCATCTCTGCTGCTGATCGCTCACACACAGTCAAAGTGGCGGTATCTCCAACAGCCAAACCTCGTGACATCGTGATGCCTGGTCATATTTTCCCGCTCATGGCACAAGCTGGTGGTGTTTTAGTTCGCTCTGGTCACACTGAAGCAGGCTGTGATTTAGCAGAACTAGCAGGATGCAGTCCAGCCGCTGTGATTTGCGAAATCATGAAAGACGATGGCGAGATGGCTCGCTTACCTGACTTAGTTGAATTCGCTAAAGCTCACCAATTAAAAATTGGCACCATCGTTGACTTGATCCATTACCGCAGTCGTAATGAGAGCATCATCAGCCGTCAAGGCACTCGCGTATTTAATACCCCATGGGGACCTTTACAAGGCATTGCTTATAAAGACAGTCCAACAGGTTGCGCGCACTTGGCATTGATCAAAGGTCAACCAAATCCAAATCAAGAAACCTTGGTACGCGTTCATGAACCTGCCACCATTCTTGATTTACTCGAAACAGAATCTGCCAGTCACTCATGGCCTGTCACTCAGGCGATTAAAACCATTGCTGAAAGCGAAACTGGCGCGATCGTTTTATTGAATTGCGCCGGTACAGCTGCTGTGAACACAGACGCTTGGTTCAATCAGTTGGGTAAGTTGGATGGCATTGCTCCAGTGAACCCTCAAAGAAAAACTGATTTCCGCACCTACGGTATTGGCGCGCAAATTTTGAAAGATTTGGGTATCCGCAAAATGAAATTGTTAGCCAAGCCAGGCAAGTTACCAACCATGGCGGGCTACGACTTAGAAGTCACCGGACATTTGCCATATCAAGCAACATAATTAGTTTTCGCAATTTTTAGTTTTATCACCACCACACACAAAGGTTCCTATGTCACTAACTAACATTGATCGAATTGAAGCAGACTTAAACGGTCAAGACCTTTGCATCGGTATTGTGCAAGCGCGTTTTAATACTCCTATCTGCGAGGCTTTAACAGAGGCTTGCGTTAAAGAATTATTAGCTCTTGGTGTTGCAGAGCCCGACATTGTGATCACAACTGTTCCAGGCGCTTTAGAAATTCCTTTGGCACTTCAAAAACTCACTGAGAGTGGCGAGTTTGATGCGCTGATTGCTTTGGGTGCAGTGATTCGTGGTGAAACTTATCACTTTGAACTTGTTTCAAATGAATCAGGTGCTGGCATCTCACGCGTTGGTCTTGATTACGGCATTCCTATTGCAAACGGTGTTCTCACTTGTGAGACAGATGAGCAAGCTCAAGCACGTGTTCTTGAAAAAGGTCGTGATTGCGCTCGCACGGCTGTTGAAATGGCCAACCTATCCATTGGCCTAACACCTGATGATGAAGTTGAAGAAGACTAATCAATACCAAATAAAAATATCTAGCAGCTTATGAACTTTGATCCCCAACAACTCAATAAACCGATTTCATCTGTCACGGTGAAACGGTCTTTGACGCCACGTCGTCGTGCACGTGAATACGCACTTCAAGGTGTTTATCAATGGTTGGTGATCAAAGCAGCTGGTGGCTTTGCAGATCACGCCACAATTGCCAAGCAACTCGGCGAAGACCCTGGCTTCAAAAAAGCCCAAAAAGAATTATTTGATCATTTGTTTTCTGGGGTAGTGAACCACTATGACACCCTTGAAAACCACATCAAGAAACATATTGATCGCCCAATGGAAGAGTTGTCACCGGTTGAATATGGTGCCCTACTCATTGCTGCCTTTGAATTAGCTCAAGATATCAGCGTACCGTTCAAGGTCGCCATCAATGAAGCTGTAGAACTCGCTAAAGTATTTGGTGGCACAGATGGCCACAAGTATGTGAATGGTGTTCTAGATAAGTTGGCCCAAGAACTCAGACCTCATGAGATGCCGCGCTA
>CAYYOB010000047.1:0-2552 GCA_964473225.1 uncultured Polynucleobacter sp. | reverse complement strand
ATTAAAGGCTTTGACCCAAGCTAGCAACTCTCACAGCAGCAGCTTGTCTTAAACGGTTTCTTTCAGCCAAGACCTTCTCGCCATAGCCGCCATCGTTGATAAAGATCGATGAGGCGCCCACATACAATCGCAATCCAGCGTGCAATGAACCGCCTTTGGCGATGTACTCACGAAGAATCAAAGAACCCACACGCATATTAGCGTCTGGATCCAAGGCAGCTTCATGGCCACCGAATAACTCAAACTTTTCTACGTGAACCCGAGTCATCACTTGCATCAAACCCTGAGCACCCTTTTTGCTCTCGGCTAAAGGGTTAAAACTTGATTCAACAGCTGTGACAGCCAAAATCAAGGTTGGGTCTAAACCCACCTCACGGCTCACGGTCATTGCCTTATCTACAAAATCTAAGCTGGCTGAATGAGCAATCTTATATTTTCTAGATATATATGAAGCAACAGCTTGACGTTCTGCTCCAGACTTTAAAATCTTTTGATCCACCGCATTGGTGTCTACCAATCTCGTTGGAATTTTGGCAGCTTGGTGCGCCACAGAAGGAATCGGATCAAAACCACTCTGGAAAATTTGGTAAGCCTCTGCTGGTATCAGCCAAGAGGCCAATTCAACACGCAAAGGCTGGTTCATCCACATAACGACCGCCATGAATGAAGCTAGAATGCCCAGGGAGCTCATCACACCCTTGAACTTTGTTCTGGCAATAGAAAGCAAGTTAGAAGGCGCAGAGCTATCTCTGTCCTCTCTATCCTTAACCCCTGTGTTAACCATCTTCAAAGTATTTATATTCATTTCTACCTTCTTAAAAAATGTTTCGCTCACATTCAAACCAAGGATCAAACCAAGCCTTGAAATTTGTGCACTGCAACATCTCTTTCAGTTGATGGATATTAGGAAAGGTTATATACACTGTCAAGCATATAGAAAATAATATGCACTATTTTTAGTTATTAAAAGACTGTATAAAGCATCATACCCCCTGTGGATAAGGTGGGTGACCCATTGACGTATAAGGGTAAATTTTATGTTAGTGGGCACTAATTTTATATTCTGAAAAAACTACATTTAGTAGATTTTTTTGAATAAAAACCATAGATTGATTCGGCAATCCTCAAAGATGAGGGTTTTAACTGATCTTTTATTCTGCTATTCAGTTTGAGTGCTTGGTCTTGAATCAGAGCTTCTTAATCACCCAAAAAATTTAATCGATGCAGAAGAACTTAATAACTTAGGGCAAAATCTCAAGCTATGACAAACCAATTCTTTGAAGTAAACAACCCGGCCAATCAACAAATCATTGCTCAGGTCCCCAACATGACCCCGGCAGATGCCTTGCGCGCAGTAGATCAGGCTCACGCAGCACTTCCTGCCTGGAAAGCCAGAACTGGCAAAGACAGAGCACAGCTATTAAGGCGCTGGTTCGAGCTCATGAACCGCGATGCTGATCGACTGGCCAGTTTGATGACTGAAGAACAAGGCAAAGCATTGATGGAAGCCAAAGGTGAGGTCACTTACGCGGCTTCTTTCATTGAGTGGTTTGCTGAGGAAGCCAAGCGCGTGATGGGAGCAATTCCTGCCAGCCCTTGGTCTGATAAACGCATGATGGTCCTCAAGCAAGCCATTGGGGTGTGTGTCTCTATCACCCCATGGAACTTCCCTTTGGCCATGATCACCCGCAAAGTAGCCCCAGCCATTGCTGCTGGCTGCACGATCGTGATCAAACCGGCTGAACAAACCCCTTTGTCGGCCCTGGCATTGGCAGAACTCGCCAAAGAAGCTGGAATCCCTGATGGCGTCATCAATATCGTGACAGCCGATGCTAAGAATTCTGTAGCGATTGGCAAAGCACTTTGCGACTCTCCTTTGGTTCGCCATCTGTCTTTCACAGGCTCAACCCCGGTTGGCAGAATCTTGATGGAGCAATGTGCCCCCACTATTAAGAAGGTGGCCCTTGAGCTGGGTGGCCATGCCCCCTTCATTGTGTTTGAAGATGCTGATTTAGATGCAGCAGTGAGTGGCGCCATGCAATCCAAATACCGCAATGCCGGTCAAACCTGCGTTTGCACCAACCGTTTTTACGTTCACGAAAGCTTGCATGATACATTCGTGGAAAAACTGGCTCAAGCCAGCAAACATTTGGTTATTGGTCCAGGATTAGATAAAGGCGTTCAATTAGGCCCATTGATTGATCAACAAGCTATTGATAAGGTTGAGCAACATGTTCAAGATGCGGTTGCAAAAGGCGCCCGTGTGATGACTGGTGGCAAGCGCCACACTTTGGGTGGCACCTTTTATGAACCGACTGTATTAGCAGGCGTTAAAAAAGGCATGCTGATCACCGAAGAAGAAACCTTTGGTCCAGTGGCTGCGGTGATTCCATTCACATCAGAGTCAGAAGTGATTCAGATGGCCAATGACAGCGAGTACGGCTTGGCTTCCTATTTTTATAGCAAAGACATCAGTCGTATTTGGAGAGTTGCTGAAGCCTTGGAATTTGGCATGGTCGGCGTAAACACTGGCACGATCTCAAATGAAGTGG
>CAYYOB010000046.1:0-8461 GCA_964473225.1 uncultured Polynucleobacter sp. | reverse complement strand
ACCACTCACATCTTGCGAGCGCAAACGTGTTTCAGTGTTATCAGATCCCAAACCAATCATGAGTGTTTTAAGGAGATACAACTCTTCAACACTTGAGATTGGGTGGGCCAAGGCAGCAATGGCATCAGAGCCATGATCTTGCTTAATCGATAACAAAGAACGTGCCACATAATCTAAAGCAGACTCCCAGTCTGTTTCGATCCATTGATTGTTTTGCTTGACCATTGGATTTTTTAAACGGTCTTTGCTGTTCAAGCCTTCATACGCAAAGCGATCTTTATCACTGATCCAACACTCATTGATGGCTTCGTTTTCTAGTGGCACTGTGCGCAATACTTGATTGGCTTTGGTTTGCATCACCACGTTAGAACCCAATGAATCATGTGGGCTCACAGAGCGCTTACGGCCCAATTCCCAAGTACGTGCTGAATAACGGAATGGCTTACTGGTCAAAGCACCTACTGGGCAAAGATCAATCATGTTGCCAGACAACTCTGAGTCAACAGTCTTACCAACGAATGAAGTGATTTCTGAATGCTCGCCGCGGTTGAGCATGCCCAACTCCATCACACCAGCAATCTCTTGACCAAAACGAACACAACGAGTGCAGTGAATACAACGGCTCATTTCTTCCATTGAAATCAATGGGCCCACATTCTTGTGAAAAACCACGCGCTTCTCTTCATCGTAGCGTGATGTGGTTTTACCGTAACCTACTGCCAAGTCTTGTAATTGACATTCACCACCTTGATCGCAAATCGGGCAATCCAAAGGATGGTTAATCAACAAAAATTCCATCACTGATTTTTGTGCCTGCACTGCTTTTTCTGAATGTGTGAACACTTTCATGCCAGGTGTTACTGGTGTTGCACATGCAGGTAATGGTTTAGGAGCTTTTTCAACCTCAACTAAGCACATGCGACAGTTAGCCGCAATCGACAATTTCTTGTGATAACAAAAATGAGGGATGTGCGTGCCAATTTTCTTAGCCGCATCCATCACCATAGAACCCTGTTGGATTTCTACTGTTTTGCCATCAATTTCGATTTCAACCATCTTATTTTCCTGTCGATCTCTTCGAATGCTTAAACGTATGCCGGCACAATGCAGCGCTTGTGCTCAACGTGATACGCAAACTCATCCATGTAATGCTTCAACATGCCCCGCACAGGCATTGCCGCAGCATCACCCAATGCACAAATTGTTCTACCTTGAATATTCGCAGCAACGTCATTCAAAAGATCCAAGTCTTCTGGACGACCTTCTCCATGCTCAATGCGATTAACAATGCGCCACAACCAACCGGTACCTTCACGGCATGGTGTGCACTGGCCACAAGATTCTTCGTGATAGAAATAAGATAAACGCAACAAAGACTTCACCATGCAACGCGTTTCATCCATCACGATCACAGCGCCAGAACCTAGCATTGAGCCAGCTTTAGCAATGCTGTCGTAATCCATGTCAGTTTCCATCATCATCGCGCCCGGAATAACAGGAGCTGATGAACCGCCAGGGATCACTGCTTTGATTTTTTTACCGCCGCGCATACCGCCCGCCAACTCTAAAAGAGTAGCAAAGGATGTGCCCAATGGAATCTCATAGTTACCAGGACGCTCAACGTCACCAGAAATAGAGAAGATTTTTGTGCCGCCATTATTAGGTTTACCTAACTTGGCATAAGCCTCACCACCAATTTCAAAGATGAATGGCACAGCTGAGAATGTTTCAGTGTTATTGATCGTGGTTGGTTTACCGTACAAACCAAAACTGGCTGGGAAAGGTGGCTTAAAGCGTGGCTGACCTTTTTTACCTTCTAAAGATTCTAAAAGTGCGGTCTCTTCACCACAGATGTAAGCGCCCCAACCATGATGAGCATGTAATTGGAATGAGAATTCAGATCCACAAATCTTATTACCCAAGAAACCAGCTGCACGAGCCTCTTCTAAAGCTTCTTCAAAGCGAACATACTCATCCCAAATTTCACCGTGAATGTAGTTGTAACCAACCGCAATGCCCATCGCATAAGCGGCAATGACCATGCCTTCAATCAAAGCGTGCGGGTTGTAACGCATGATGTCGCGGTCTTTGCACGTACCAGGCTCACCCTCGTCGGTGTTACACACCAAATATTTATCGCCAGGGAATTGACGTGGCATAAAACTCCACTTCAAACCCGTTGGGAAACCTGCACCACCTCGGCCACGCAGACCAGATGCTTTTACTTCAGCAATCACTGCTTCAGGCGTGATGCCTTCAGTCAAAATTCTTTTGAGCTGCGCATAACCACCGCGCGCAACGTAATCTTTTAAACGCCAGTTATTACCATCAAGACCCTTAAGGATCAAAGGCTGAATGTGACGTGTGTGCAAACTGGTCATACTGCACCTCCAGTTGCATTTACATTTGAATTAGCTTTGGCTTTTAATTCATCAATCAAAGCATCTAATTTGTCATTGCTCATAAAACTGCACATCGTTTTATTGTTCACAATCGCCACAGGCGCATCACCGCAAGCACCCATGCACTCACCTTCTTTTAATGTGAAAGTGCCACAAGGCGTGGTCTCGTTGTAATCAATACCCAATTTCTTTTTCAAGTACTCACCTGCACGAGTGCCGCCAGATAGCTCACATGGCAAATTAGTGCAAACAGCCAACTTGAATTTACCAACAGGCTTGGTGTCGTACATGTTGTAAAACGTTGCAACTTCCTGAACAGCAATCGGTGGCATTTCTAAAATGGCAGCAATTTCTTCGATTGACTCAGGCGTCACCCAACCGTATTGATCTTGAGCAACCACCAATGCGGCCATCACAGCAGACTGTTTTTGATCGGCTGGATACTTTGCAATATTGCGATTGATTTCAGCGCGAGCTTGTGGGGAAAACATATGCTCTCTTATCCTTTTAGCGGTCAATCTCGCCGAACACAATGTCCTGCGTACCAATAATCGTTACAGCATCAGCCAACATGTGACCTTTTGCCATTTCATCTAAAGCTGATAAATGCACAAAGCCTGGGGCACGGATTTTCAAACGGTAAGGTTTGTTAGCGCCATCAGAAATTGCGTAAATACCAAACTCACCCTTTGGATGTTCAACGGCAGCGTAAGCCTCACCGGCTGGCACGTGAATGCCTTCAGTGAACAGTTTGAAGTGGTGAATCAATTCTTCCATGTTGGACTTCATGTCCACACGTTTTGGACTTGTGACTTTGTGGTTATCGCTCATCACTGGACCAGGATTAGCTCTTAACCACTTAACGCATTGCTGAATGATTTTGTTGGACTGGCGCATCTCTTCAACGCGAACCAAGTAACGATCGTAAGAGTCGCCGTTAACGCCCACCGGAATATCAAAATCTAATTTGCTGTAAACCTCATACGGTTGTTTTTTACGCAAATCCCACTCAATCCCTGAGCCACGCAACATTGCGCCTGTAAAACCAAGCTGCAAAGCACGTTCTGGTGAAACCACACCAATACCCACCAAACGTTGCTTCCAAATACGGTTATCCGTTAATAGAGTCTCGTACTCATCGACATAATTTGGAAATCTTGTAGTGAAGTCTTCAATGAAATCCAACAAAGAACCTTGACGGTTTTCGTTCAATTTCTTCACAGCTTTTTCGCCACGAATCTTATTGGCCAAGTACTGAGGCATGGTGTCTGGCAAATCACGGTACACACCACCTGGACGATAGTAAGCAGCGTGCATACGTGCACCAGAAACGGCTTCGTACATATCAAACAAATCTTCGCGTTCGCGGAAGGCGTACAAGAACACCGCCATGGCGCCCACGTCCAAACCATGACAACCAATCCACAACAAGTGATTGAGCAAGCGCGTGATCTCATCAAACATCACACGGATGTATTGCGCACGCTCTGGCACTTCAATTTGCAATAGCTTTTCAATCGCCATCACATAAGCATGCTCATTGGCCATCATTGAAACGTAGTCCAAACGATCCATGTATGGAACGTTTTGTACCCAAGTTCTGGTTTCAGCTAATTTCTCAGTAGCGCGATGCAACAAACCAATGTGTGGATCTGAGCGCTGAATCACTTCACCATCTAACTCCAAAACCAAACGCAACACGCCGTGTGCGGCAGGATGCTGTGGGCCAAAGTTCAGGGTGTAATTTTTAATATCAGCCATGATTAAGAACCGTAGCTTTCTTCGCGGATCACTCGAGGAGTTACCTCGCGAGGATCAATCGTGACAGGTTGATAAATAACTCTCTTTTGCTCTGGGTCATAACGCATTTCTACGTTGCCAGAGATTGGGAAATCTTTTCTGAACGGATGACCAATAAAGCCGTAGTCCGTCAAAATGCGGCGCAAATCATCGTGACCTTCAAACAAGATGCCGTACAAGTCGAATGCTTCACGCTCAAACCAGTTGGCTGAGTTCCAGATCGGTGTCACAGAGGCCACCAATGGGAAATGATCCACTGGCGCAAACACACGAAGACGCAAACGCCAATTGTGTTTCACAGATAACAAGTGGCTTACAGCAGCAAAACGAGGGCCTTCCCATGTTGCGTTGTCGTACTCACTGTAGTCAACACCACAAAGGTCCATCAACTGATCAAAACCTAAACTTGGCTCATCTTTCAAAGTTTTTGCTACTTCAAAATAATCTTCTGCACGTACCACCAAAGTGAGTTCACCAAGAGCCTCGTGCAAACGAGAAACTTTTTTGCCCAATACTTTTTCTAGGCGCTCTTTAAGCACTGATAGGGTGTCTGACATCTCAGGCCTTTCTCGCAATCGTGCTGGTGCGTTTGATCTTGGCTTGCAATTGAATGATGCCGTACATCAAAGCTTCAGCAGTTGGAGGGCATCCAGGAACATAAACGTCCACAGGAACGATGCGGTCACAACCACGAACCACAGAATAAGAGTAATGGTAATAACCGCCGCCATTAGCGCATGAACCCATCGAAATCACCCAACGTGGTTCTGGCATCTGGTCATAAACTTTACGCAAAGCTGGGGCCATCTTGTTGCATAAAGTTCCAGCAACGATCATCAAATCAGATTGACGAGGTGAAGGCCTGAACACAACACCAAAACGGTCCAAGTCATATCGTGATGCACCAGCGTGCATCATCTCAACAGCACAACAGGCCAAACCAAAAGTCATTGGCCAAAGAGAACCTGTTCTTGTCCAATTGATGAGCTTATCAGCGGATGTTGTTACAAAACCTTCTTTTAAGATACCTTCAATAGCCATGTTTTATCGTTACTCCCAGTTAAGGGCGCCTTTCTTCCAGATGTAGGCAAAACCAATCACGAATTCCAACAAAAAAATCACCATTGATATGTAGCCGGCCCAACCAATTTCAGATAAGGCCACGCCCCAAGGGAATAAAAATGCTGTTTCTAGATCGAAAAGGATAAAAAGAATGGCAATCAGGTAGTAACGCACATCAAATTTCATGCGCGCATCTTCGTATGCGTCGAATCCGCACTCGTATGGAGATATTTTTTCAGCGTCGGGCTTATTTGCTCCGAGCAATTTGCCTAGGCCCATGGGCGCCAAGCCAACACCAATCCCCACTAGGATGAATAGTAAAACGGGAAAATAAGCTTCTAAATTCAAGAGTGTTCCAATTCGTAACTAAAACAACACTTACATATTTTCACTAATTGGTCTTGCAGCTTTCTGACAAGCTGCAAACCCCCTATTTTGGTGCCGTCGGCGAGACTCGAACTCGCACAGCTTTACGCCACTACCCCCTCAAGATAGCGTGTCTACCAATTCCACCACGACGGCATACGGTAAAACCCTTAGATTTTAGCTTATCGCCACTTTTCTAGAGGAGTTTTTATGCATTTTCAGGCTTACTTTGGGACACTTTGACCAGAACCAGCCGCGGGTGCACCAGGTGCAGCTGTTGCTGGCGCAGGCACTTCAGCAGCCGGAGCAGCTACAGGAGCGGTGGTACCAGATAAAACACCAGCATTTTCTGACTTGTTTGAGCTTAACAAAGTAATTCCCAAAGTAGACAAGAAGAATATTGTGGCGAATACAGCAGTTACACGAGACAAGAAGTTGGCTGAACCCGAAGCGCCAAACAAACCGCCTGAAGAACCACCGCCAAAGGCTGCGCCCATATCGGCACCCTTACCTTGCTGAACCAGAACCAATGCAATCACACCAATTGCAGTAATAATTTGCAACACCACCAATATAGTTTTTAACAATTCCATCTAAGTCTCCAAAAACAAATTTATTTACATGCTTGGCATAAAGCCAAAAAATCTTTTGCATTCAACGATGCACCACCAACCAAACCACCATCAATATCTGGCATCGCCAACAAATCTTTAGCATTATCAGGCTTTAAGCTTCCACCATACAAAATTGCTACTTTTGAGGCAGCTGCATCATCAAATTTAGCCAACTGCAAACGCAATTCTCTGTGCACATCCTGAGCCTGGGCCGGAGTAGGCACTTTTCCAGTACCAATCGCCCAAACAGGTTCATAAGCAATGATGCAAGCTTCAATTTGACCTTGCAACAAATCTAAAACAGCCTGCAATTGACGACGCACAACTGTCAAAGTTTTGCCATCATCATGCTCAGACTCTGTTTCACCGACACAAATGATGGGCGTGATATTGGCTTGCAAACAAGCTTTGGCTTTTCTAGCCACGAGGCCATCACCTTCTTGATGATATTGACGGCGCTCAGAGTGACCAACAATCACGTACTGACAAGCAAACTCTTGCAACATTTTTGCACTGACATCACCGGTGTAAGCGCCATTAGGATGATCAGAAACATCTTGGGCGCCACAAGCAAGCGGTGAATTAGCCAATAGCTGACTAACCTGCGTTAGATAAGGATATGGCACACATAAACCTGCACGCATAGCCTGCAAATTCTTTAAAAAATCTTGGTCACTCAACAATTCTTGAATGAGTTGCTGATTGGCAGCCATGCTGCCATTCATTTTCCAGTTACCGATGATGGTCAAGGGTCTCATTAAAGTCTCATTCAATTAACAGTTAACACTATCTTACCAATGTGCTGACTTGATTCCATCAATTGATGGGCCTTGGCAGCACCTTCTAATTCAAACACTTCATGTATGACTGGTCTGATTTTTTTAGACTCTAACAATGGCCATACATGCGCTCTCAAGGATCTTGCAATAGCGCCCTTAAAGTCAATAGATCTGGGCCTCAAGGTGGATCCAGTGATCGTCAAACGTCTGCGTAAAACTTGACCAACATCCACTTCTGAAATTTTACCGCCCTGATTGGCGATGATCACAATTCGACCATCATCAGACAAGCAGTTAATGTTTCTTCCTAAGTAAGGACCCGCAACCATATCTAAAATGACGTTGACACCTTTACCATTTGTGAAAGATTTAACCTCTTCAACAAAGTCTTGGGTGCGGTAGTTCACTGCCAACAATGCCCCTAACTCTTTACAGGCAGCAGCTTTCTCATCACTGCCCACGGTTACAAGCACATCATGACCTAAAGCAGTCACCAACTGTATGGCCGCAACACCAATGCCACTACTGCCACCATGAACCAAAAGAGTTTCTTTGCCGCGACCATCCAAACCTAAACGCCCACGATCAAAGACATTGCTCCAAACCGTGAAAAATGTTTCTGGAATACTCGCTGCCTCAACATCTGACAAACCTTTGGGTACTGGCAAGCATTGCGCCAATGGAGCGATGCAATATTCTGCATAGGCACCACCAACCACCAAGGCGCAAACGCGACTGCCCACTTCCAAACTAAAAAAATTGTCGGGGTGTGAGATGTCACCACCAATGATTTCACCGGCCAATTCCAAACCAGGCAAATCTGTTCCTCCAGGAGGAACAGGATAAAAACCTTGACGCTGAAGAACATCAGGACGGTTGACTCCTGCAGCTCTGACTCTGATCAAGACCTCACCAGAACCGGGAAGCGGTAAGACCAAATCAGGTCTTACCACCGCCTTTAAAACTTCAGGACTGCCATATTGGCTGATTTCAACAGCACGCATGCCGTCTTAGCTCACTTACCTTAAATGAGCTTATTGCTGTTGCTGTTCAGCTTGGTCTGCAGGTGCAGCATCAGCTTGAGGTGCAGCACCGTTCAAAGGAGCAATACTTGTTCCTTCATCAGCACATGCAGCCTTCAATGACAAACGCAAACGTCCGCGCTCATCAGCAGCCAATAACTTCACACGCACAACTTGACCTTCTTGCAAATAATCTTTTACTTCTTTCACACGCTCGTTAGCGATTTCTGAAATATGTAACAAACCATCTTTGCCTGGAAGAATATTGATCAAAGCGCCGAACTCTAGCAATTTCACTACTGGACCTTCGTAAATCTTACCTACTTCAGCTTCAGCTGTGATGCCTTCAATACGACGCTTAGCTTCTTCCATGCCTTCAGCACTGGTTGAAGCAATCGTTACAACACCATCATCAG
>CAYYOB010000045.1:0-8497 GCA_964473225.1 uncultured Polynucleobacter sp. | reverse complement strand
CTGGTTTAACTGATTCATAAGGGGTTCGCATGGCGACCACGACCGTAGAAGATTTGGCAAAAGAACTGAAGCGCACTCCAGCAGCATTGCTGGAGCAGCTTCAGGCTGCCGGAATTAATAAAACAGCAGCAGAAGATAAGCTGACTGAAAAAGATAAAACGAAATTACTTGAGCATTTACAAATTGCTCATGGTTCGGATACCACTGCACGCAAAAAAATTACTTTAACTAAGCGTGAAACGACTGAGATTCGCCAAGCAGACTCTGCTGGTAAAACTCGCACTGTTCAAGTGGAGGTTCGTAAGAAGCGCGTATTAGTTAAGCGTGATGAATCTGCTGCAGAAGAGACAGCGCCAGAGGTTGAAAAGCCAGCAAAGGTTTCAGCGGAAGCTGCGCCAGCGAGTATTTTGGATGAGGCAGAGTTGGCGAAGCGTGAAGCTGAAGCCAAGCGTCAAGCTGAATTATTAGCTCGCCAAGAAGCTGATATGCAAGCTGAAATGGATCGCAAAGCACGCGAAGAGTCTGAAAAAGCTGAAGCAAAAACAAAAGCTGCGAAGACTGATAAAAAAGAAAAAACAAGCGCTGAAGAAGATCAAACCAAAGCTGAAAACGAAGAAAAAGAAAAGGTAGCGGCCACTGCAGCTGCCAAAGTTCGTGATGATGAATTGGAAAGCATTCGTGTGCGTCGCGCCAAGGCTGAAGCTGAAGCTTTAGCGATTCGCGACATGATGAATGCGCCAGCCAGAGTTCTTAAGGCTGCCAAGCCACCAGAAGAAGAAAAGAAGGGCACTCTTCACAAGCCAGTCAAGGCGGAGGGTGCAGACGACAAGAAGAAAGATAAAGTTAAGCCAGGTGCTAAAACTATCAAATCAACCGAGTCATCTTCGACTTGGAGTGAGGATGGCAAGAAGCGTGCTGGTGGATTAAAAACTCGTGGTGACACAACCGGTGGATCAGGCAACTGGCGCACAGGTGGTGGCAGAAGAAAAAATCAACAGCAAGCATCTGATGTGCCAACTAACTTTGTTGCGCCAACTGAGCCAGTTGTGAGAGATGTTCATGTTCCAGAAACAATCACTGTTTCTGAATTGGCTCACAAGATGTCAGTAAAAGCAGCTGAAGTGATCAAGTTGTTAATGGGTATGGGCCAAATGGTTACCATCAACCAAGTTTTAGACCAAGACACAGCGATGATCATCGTTGAAGAAATGGGTCATAAAGCTTTTGCTGCTAAGTTAGATGAGCCAGATACAGATCTATCAACTGAAGCGCATGATGCTGAGTTGATCACACGACCACCAGTGGTTACTGTGATGGGTCACGTTGACCACGGTAAAACATCTTTGTTGGACTCTATTCGCCGTGCCAAGGTTGCATCAGGTGAAGCGGGTGGTATCACGCAGCACATTGGTGCTTATCACGTAGAAACTCCACGTGGCATGATCACATTCTTGGACACGCCGGGTCACGAAGCCTTTACGGCAATGCGTGCTCGTGGTGCTCAAGCAACTGACATTGTTATTTTGGTGGTGGCTGCAGATGATGGCGTGATGCCGCAAACCAAAGAAGCGATTGCCCATGCTAAGGCAGCGGGTGTGCCATTGGTTGTTGCAATCAACAAAATTGATAAACCAGATGCCAATCCAGATCGCGTCAAGCAAGAATTGGTTGCTGAAAGTGTTGTGCCTGAGGAGTACGGTGGTGATTCACCGTTCATTCATGTTTCAGCAAAAGCTGGTACAGGCATTGATGAACTTTTAGAAAACGTTTTATTGCAAGCTGAAGTTCTTGAGCTGAAAGCTCCTAAAGATGCAGCTGCTAAGGGTCTTGTGATTGAGGCGCGCCTTGATAAAGGTAAGGGTCCAGTAGCAACTATTTTGGTTCAATCAGGCACATTGCGTCGTGGCGATATGATTTTGGCGGGTTCATCTTTTGGTCGTGTACGCGCCATGTTGGATGAAAACGGTAAGCCTTGTAATGAGGCAGGTCCATCAATCCCAGTTGAGATTCAAGGTCTTTCAGAAGTCCCGGCAGCCGGTGAAGAGGTCATTGCAGTTGCTGATGAGCGCAAGGCTCGTGAGATCGCTTTGTTCCGTCAAGGTAAGTTCCGCGATGTGAAGTTGGCGAAACAGCAGGCTGTGAAACTTGAAAGCATGTTTGAAAACATGGGTGAGGGCAGTGTTGAGGCTAAGAACTTGCCAATCATCATCAAAGCAGACGTTCAAGGTTCTCAAGAAGCTTTGTCACAGTCATTGCAGAAGCTTTCAACTGCCGAAGTCAAGGTGGTGATTGTTCACGCAGCGGTTGGTGGCATTACTGAAACTGATATTAACTTGGCCGTAGCTTCTAAAGCTGTTGTGATTGGATTTAACTCTCGTGCTGATGCATTGGCTCGTAAGTTGGCTGAAGCCAATGGCGTAGACATTCGTTACTACAACATCATCTACGATGCTGTTGATGAAGTGAAGGCTGCGATGAGCGGTATGTTGACACCAGAGAAGAAAGAAGAAATCACTGGTTTGGTTGAAATCCGTCAAGTGATCCAAGTATCTAAGGTTGGTTCTGTTGCCGGTTGTATGGTTCTTGAAGGTATCGTCAAGCGATCATCACGCGCACGTTTGTTGCGCAACAACGTGGTAGTTTGGACTGGCGAATTGGATTCATTGAAGCGTTTCAAAGATGACGTCAAAGAGGTGAAGGGTGGTTTTGAGTGCGGTTTATCACTTAAGAATCACAACGACATCCACGAAGGCGATCAACTAGAGATATTTGAAGTTACAGAAGTGGCAAGAACACTTTAATAGCTTTAAATAACGAACATGCCCGTAAAAAATCATCGCAATCAACGTGTGGCCGACCAAATCCAAAGGGATTTGGCCGAGCTCATTCCGCGCGAGATTCGTGATCCTAAAGTTGGCTTGATCACATTGCAGGCAGTTGAGCTAACAACCGATATGGCACACGCAAAAATCTTCTTCACAGTTCTTGGAGCTGAGCCGGAGAATGCCTTGGCAGCTTTGCGTGAAAAAGCTGGTTACTTACATTCATTGCTGTTCAAGCGTTTGCACATTCACACAGTCCCGACTTTGCATTTTCATCATGATGAATCTGTGGCTCGTGGCGTTGAAATGTCACGTTTAATAGATCAAGCGCTGCGCGACGATAAGGCTTAATCATGCCCCAAGGTATTCACGGGGTGGTTCTTCTGGATAAGCCAGAAGGAATCAGCTCACAAACTGCAGTCACGATTGTCAAGCGAGCATTTGATGCGGACAAGGCTGGACATACGGGCACTTTGGATCCTATGGCCACTGGTTTATTGCCGGTATGTTTGGGTGAAGCAACAAAATATTCACAAGATTTATTGGATGCAGATAAAACTTATTTAGCAACCATCAAGTTTGGTGAGAAGACCTCTACAGGTGATGCAGAGGGTGAAGTGATTGAAGTTAAGGAAGCTAATTTTGACGTGACGGATGCTTATCTTTTGCAAGAAAAATTAGCAGAAGTGGCGTTGAAGTTCACAGGTGAAATTGCCCAAATTCCGCCGATGTATTCAGCCTTAAAGCGTGATGGTAAGCCTTTGTATGAATATGCCCGCGCAGGTGAGACATTGGAGAGAGAAGCAAGAATGATCACGATTCATTCATTGAAATGGGTGGATGTGTCATGGCCGGTGGCTCAATTAGAAGTTTCATGCAGCAAAGGAACGTATGTCAGAACCTTGGCTGAAGATATTGGTGATTATTTAGGTGCTGGCGCTCATTTGATTGGCTTGCGCCGTGAAAAAGTAGGTCATTTGAGTTTGGGCCACGGAGTTACTTTAGAAACCGTTAAAAATAATCATCAAGAAAAAAATATCAAGCCTGAGTATTTGTTGCCAGTAGATGCTCTCGTACAAGACCTCAACTCATTGGGGCTTTCAAATGAAGAGGCAGATCGCTTGCGTCTTGGGCAAAGAGTCCCAGTCAGTAAAGCGGGTAGTAATGAAGAGTTAATGAGGATTTATCGCGGCACGATTGAATCTTGTAATTTTATGGGTACCGCAGACTGGCGCAAGGGTGTATTACACCCACGCCGTTTGATTGCCCAAGCAGCAGCAGTAACGAATTTAACCAATTGAAAAAAGTGAAAGCAGAACCATGAGTAATATTCGCGCCTTAAGAAACATCGCCATCATTGCCCACGTTGACCACGGTAAAACAACCTTGGTGGATCAACTACTTCGCCAATCAGGCACATTCCGTGACAACCAACAGGTTGCTGAACGTGTGATGGACTCAAATGACATTGAAAAAGAACGTGGTATCACGATCTTGTCTAAAAACTGTGCGGTTGAGTATGAAGGTACTCACATCAACATCGTGGATACCCCAGGACACGCCGACTTCGGTGGTGAAGTTGAGCGCGTTCTATCGATGGTTGATGGTGTGTTGCTATTGGTTGATGCTGTTGAAGGCCCAATGCCACAAACACGTTTCGTGACAAAGAAAGCTTTGGCACTTGGCTTGAAGCCAATCGTGGTTGTTAATAAAGTGGACCGTCCAGGTGCGCGTATTGATTATGTTGTGAATGCGACATTTGAACTATTTGATAAATTGGGTGCGACTGAAGAGCAGTTAGACTTCCCAGTTGTTTACGCATCAGGTTTGGCTGGTTACGCAGGTTTGACACCTGAAGTGCGTGAAGGAACCATGGCTCCTTTGTTTGAAACGGTCTTGAAGTATGTGCCGATTCGTGACGAAGATCCAGAAGGTCCTTTGCAGTTCCAGATTTCATCAATTGATTACAACAGCTACGTTGGAAAAATTGGTGTGGGTCGTATCAGCCGCGGAACAGTTAAAGCTGGTCAATCAGTGATTTGCCAAAACGGTCCAGATGGCACGCCATTCAATGGTCGTGTAAACCAGGTATTGAAATTCCAAGGTCTTGAGCGTGTTCAGGTAGATCAAGCCGCTTCTGGCGATATCGTTTTGATCAACGGTATTGAAGATTTGGCGATTGGTACAACAGTTTGTGCAACAGATAAAGTTGATCCATTGCCGATGTTGAAGGTGGATGAGCCAACACTAACGATGAACTTCATGGTTAACACTAGCCCATTGGCTGGACGTGAAGGTAAATTCATTACCAGCCGTCAGATTCGTGATCGTTTGCAGCGCGAGCTAAAGTCAAACATGGCTTTGCGTGTGAGCGATACAGATGATGACACTGTGTTTGAAGTTTCAGGCCGTGGTGAATTGCATTTGACTATTTTGATTGAAAACATGCGTCGTGAAGGTTACGAGCTTGCAGTTTCTCGTCCTCGCGTGGTTTTCCATGAAGAGAATGGCGTTAAAACTGAGCCGTATGAAAACTTAACAGTAGACGTTGAAGACACTACTCAGGGTGGTGTGATGGAAGAGTTAGGCAAACGTAAGGGTGAATTGCAAGACATGGTGTCAGACGGTAAAGGCCGTACACGTCTTGAATACAGAATCCCAGCGCGTGGCTTGATTGGTTTCCAAGGTGACTTCTTAACGATGACTCGCGGAACTGGTTTGATGAGCCACACATTTGATGCTTACGGTCCAATGAAAGAGGGCATGGTTGGCGAGCGTCACAATGGCGTGTTGATTTCTCAAGACGATGGTGAAGCCGTTGCTTATGCTTTGTGGAAGTTGCAAGATCGCGGCCGCATGTTTGTGGTTCCTGGTGATGCACTTTACGAAGGTATGGTGATTGGTATTCACAGCCGTGACAACGACTTAATTGTTAACCCAATCAAAGGTAAGCAATTAACCAACGTTCGTGCTTCAGGTACTGATGAAGCTGTGCGTCTTGTGCCAGCGATCCAAATGTCTTTGGAATATGCGGTTGAATTCATTGCTGAAGATGAATTGGTTGAAGTGACTCCGAAGAGCATTCGTATTCGTAAGCGCTTCTTGAAAGAGCATGAGCGTAAGAAGGCAAGTCGCGAAACAGCGGCTTAATGGAACGCCATTAAATCGAGGTAAGATCAACAAAGCCGCACCCGTGCGGCTTTGTTGTCATTAGAATCCAATGATGAATAGCAAATCTGGTATTTCACCCAGTAAAGTCTTTTTGCCGCCAAATGATCTAAATCATCAGACGGTATTGGATTTTTTAATTCATCAATTTCCTGCTATTTCTAGGGATGAATGGATTTCGCGCCTGAATGATGGTTTGGTTTTTGATGCTGAACATGCCACCCTTGATATTTCTTCCTCTTATCGATCAAATAGTTTTATTTATTACTTTAAGCGTGTTCAATCAGAAGAGCGCATTCCATTCAAAGAACAAATCATTTATCAAGATGATCATTTATTGATTGCAGATAAGCCCCATTTTTTACCCGTTACTCCTGGCGGTCATTATTTAGAAGAAACCTTATTGGTTCGGTTAAAAAGATTGACTGGAATCGACACTCTCAGTCCGATTCATCGGATTGATCGTGAGACTGCAGGCTTGGTAGCATTCTCTAAATTATCAGGGGATAGAAATGCATATCAAGCATTGTTCAGAAACAGGGCAGTAAAAAAGGTCTATGAAGCCATTGCTCCGTATAGAGATGACTTTGGGGGAAGGTTTCCGATTCATTACCAAAGTAGGATTGAGGAATCGGATACTTTTATTCAGATGCACGAGGTTTCAGGTGACCCTAATTCAGAAAGCACGATTGATTTAATCGAAGTCAGTGGCGCCTGGGCTAAGTATCAACTGCTATTGGGAACTGGTAAAAAACATCAATTAAGGCTTCACATGAGTGCCTTGGGTATACCCATCAAGTATGACCAGATCTACCCGAATTTGCAGCCGCATGTTGTGGTTGGTAAAGATTTCACTCAACCCCTGCAGTTATTGGCCAAAGAATTGAGCTTTATCGACCCAATCACATCTCTTGAGCATTGTTTTTTAACTCAACAAACGCTTCAACTATAAAATTACCTAATGTCGAATAACACCAAACGCATAGCCGTTGCCCCGATGATGGATTGGACTGATCGTCAGTGCCGAACATTCCATCGAAGCCTCACAAAACAAGCTGTTCTTTACAGTGAAATGGTGACCACCGGTGCTTTGATTCATGGGGACGTTCCAAGACATCTTGACTTTGATGAAGTGCAGCACCCGGTTGTTTTGCAGTTGGGTGGCAGTGAGCCTCAAGACTTGGCAACTTCAGCAAAGTTAGCTCAGCAGTGGGGCTATGATGAAGTTGATTTGAACTGTGGTTGTCCATCAGAAAGAGTTCAACGAGGATCATTTGGTGCTTGCTTGATGGCTGAGCCAGACTTGGTGGCCGATTGTGTGAAGGCCATGGTCGATGCTGTTGATATACCCATCACTGTGAAGCACCGCATTGGCTTGAATGAGATGAACGTTCAAGATAATCAAGCAGACTACCAATTCACTTTGGATTTCATTTGTAAAGTGGCTCAAGCAGGGGCTAGTCAGGTGACCATCCATGCTCGCAATGCTATTTTGAAAGGTCTTTCTCCAAAGGAGAATCGAACCGTTCCGCCATTGCGTTATGAGATCGCTAAGCAATTGCGCCTAGATGCGCAAAAGCACTTTCCTCATTTAAAAGTGTTGCTGAATGGTGGCTTAGAAAATAATGGAGATATTGCGCGCTATTGGAATGACTTTGATGGATTCATGATTGGCCGAGCCGCCTATCACACGCCTGGAATGATGTTGGACTGGGATGAGATGTTATCAACCGAGGGCCAAGCTTTTGGCCACTTCTTTGGGGTGGATCAATGGAATCGCATCACTGAAGAATTAATCGGTCAATGTACACGCTGGCTCAAGCATTGTGAAGCCACCCAGCAAGTCTTCCATTTGGCAGCCATTACCCGGCATATTCTGGGCTTGGCCCATGGCAAGGGTGGTTCAAAGCAATGGCGCCGGAAGTTATCGGACTATCGTTTATTGGGCGCGGTCAAGACGGAGCAAGACATTCGTGCCTTTTTTGAGGACGCCAATCGGGAGCTCAGAATGTATGTTGAACATGACGATCAGGACAGGTTATAATCTTATTTCTCTACGGTGGCTGTAGCTCAGTTGGTAGAGTCCAGGATTGTGATTCCTGTTGTCGTGGGTTCGAGCCCCATCAGCCACCCCAAATTTAAAAGGCCTCTTCAATACTGAAGAGGCCTTTGTTCTTATGGATTCCGATGTAAGTAGATCATCGCGCTACTGACTGCTGCACCGAAGGATATTTGGGTGATGATGATTACAAGAGTGAGTCTATAAATAATTCTCTCCCCAATCAGTTCCATTTGTGAAGACAGATCACTTTTGATTTTTTCTTTCATTTTTTGATATTGCCTTTTATCTATAGTTTCAATAATTTATGTTATTTATAAGTAAATGACAAATCAACAAAAATGATGGTGACTAAGTTGTGAGGTTATTAAACGCTGAATAGTGTTGCGTTCATGAGAAAATCTCTTTGTGAAAACTTTTTTTAACATCTTGGCCCACGGCTTTTTAT
>CAYYOB010000044.1:0-8589 GCA_964473225.1 uncultured Polynucleobacter sp. | reverse complement strand
ATGCTCAATCAATGTGGCAACGGCCGAGTGACGCTCACCAATCACGGCTTGATCACGCAAGGGGTGATGCAAGGTGTGTCGCAATAAACGGCTGCCCATCGCACTGGAGCAAGTATCTAATAAAGACAACAAGGTAGGCTCTGTTTCACCGCGCAGCGTTTCTGTTATTTCTAAATTGCGGCGAGTAGCGGCATCAATGCCAATGTAGTTCTGATCTTCTTCTAATTGGCATCGCAAGATATGGGGCAACTTGCCCTGCCAACCCAAGCCTTGGGTATTCGCACCGTAGGCCAAGACGGCAGCAACTGCCGTGAGCGTTGGGCCAAATTTCTCTGCGTCATCAATGCCCAAGCTTTGCAAACTGCTCATATTGAAAAGCTCTAAAAGGCGACGTTGGCCTTCATCGGCTGACCACACCCAATCCGGGATTGTGTGACCGGATAAATGAACCTCTGATGCGCTGGATGCTTGCAGTGCTTCTTTGATAGAACTCTCTGTGCCGAGAGGGCACAACAATTCTGCCGCACGAATGCGATAAATGTAATGAGCTAATTCATGAGGGGCGCATTGCGTGAAACGCAATTGACCGCTGGTAATCGTGAGCCATGCCAAGCCCCACATCTTTTTGCTTGGAACAATCGCCAACAATGGCGCATCTTCCAAATCACTCATCAATGCTGAATCTGTCACAGTGCCTGGTGTGATCACGCGCATCACGCGACGTTCAACAGGACCTTTGGATGTTGCTGGATCACCCACTTGTTCAGCAATCGCCACAGACTCACCGGCTTTGACGATCTTGGCCAAATATTGTTCGGCAGCATGGTAGGGGATGCCTGCCATTTTGATCGGTCTGCCAGATGATTGACCGCGTTGGGTCAGAGTGATGTCTAAGAGGCGAGCCGCTTTTTCAGCATCTTCAAAGAAGAGCTCATAAAAATCGCCCATCCGAAAAAATACCAAGGAGTGCGGGTGCTCAGCTTTGATGCGCAGAAATTGCTGCATCGCTGGCGTATGCGTTGCCAACTCCTGGGTATTCATTAACTGCTGAGATCTTCTGGTGTGATGCCGTAGGCAGTGAATGAGTGTTGTGACTCAGTGGTTTCAAGAATGCGCGCTGGAATGCCTACTGCTGTAGCACCTGCAGGGACGGCCTTGAGGACCACCGCATTAGAACCAATGCGAGCACCTGCGCCCACCACAAAACCACCCAATACTTTTGCCCCAGCACTCACCACCACGCCAGCCTCTAGGGTTGGGTGACGCTTGGTACCCTTGTACAAAGAAGTACCGCCCAGTGTGACACCTTGATAAATCGTGCAATCATCACCGATCACGGTGGTCTCGCCGATCACAACACCTAAACCGTGATCAATGAAAACACGCTTACCCACGACCACAGCAGGGTGGATTTCAATACCAGTGATGAAGCGAGCTGTATGAGAAACGATTCTGGCCAATAACTTCAGACCAATGCCCCATAAAAAATGAGCAATTCGATGCAGCCAAATGGCGTGTAAGCCAGGGTAGCAAAGGATCACCTCCAGACGTGTGCGCGCGGCAGGGTCTCGGGAAATGATGGAGTCAATGTGATCGAATAAAGGCATTACTTGATTTTACCGTGTTGGAGCATTTGTTTCGCGATACCGCGTAAAAGATCAATTTCTTCTTTTTGAAGAGCCGCTCTGGCAAAGAGGCTTTGTAGTCTGGGCATCAGTTTTTTAGGATTCTCTGGATCCAGATACCCAATAGCCTCAAGACCTTGTTGCCAATGCTCGAGCATCGCCGCAATGGCGCTTGCATCGGCCAATTCAGGGGCGCTGTTTGATGCCAGGTTCTCTGGGGGTATTGAATCAATGGCTAGTTCTTTCATCAAACCTTGGCGCATGGAATAAGCCACGATCATCATTGCTTGGGCCAGATTCAAAGAAGGGTAGCTTGGATTGGCATCGATCCACACCCGATGGGTGCAGTGTTTAAGGTCTTCATTGTCTAATCCTGTGCGTTCTGTACCAAAGACAAATGACACTGGTTTATTTGCCACAACGGCTGAACTGGCCATTGATACTGCTTGCGGCAATGAAATCGCGGGTGGACCGAATTCACGATCCCTGGCAGTTAGGCCAAAGACCAACTGACTATCCCCCAAAGCATCGAGCATGGACTCATGATTTTGAGCCGCTTCAAGCACATCAAAAGCCCCGCTGGATAAAGAAATGGCCTCGGCTTTCCTGGCCATGTACTCATAGGCAGGGTTCACCAAATGCAGGGCTGAAAAGCCCATGGTTTTAATCGCACGGGCTGCAGAGCCCACATTACCGGGGTGACTGGTGCGCATCATGACCCAACGAATTGGCCAGTTTTGGTTCAAAACTCCCAATTGCTCCTCATTTCGGGCTAAAATCTGTTTTCGCCGTTCAGCTTGATTGCTGGACATTGCTCTTCTCCAATTCGTTGTGTTACTTAAATACTATGCATCCCATGCTTAATGTGGCCATTAAGGCCGCGCGTCGCGCAGGAAATATTATCAACCGAGCATCGCTGAATAGCGAGCGTATTCAGGTTACCCGCAAGCAACACAATGATTTTGTCACTGAAATCGATCAGGCTGCTGAAGCTGCCATTATCGATACTTTGAAAGAAGCCTTCCCTGATCACAGTTTTTTAGGTGAAGAAACCGGCGAAACACTTTCTAGCACTACCAATCAAACCTCCAACCATGTGTGGATCATTGATCCCTTGGATGGCACAACCAATTTTATTCATGGCTTCCCACAATACGCGGTATCGATTGCTTTAGCAGTTGATGGCGTCTTGCAGCAAGCCGTGGTCTATGACCCGAACCGTGATGAGTTGTTCACGGCCACTCGCGGTGCAGGTGCTTATGTGAACAACCGCCGTTTGCGTGTGGCTGGCAGATTAAAAATGTCAGAGGCACTCATCGGTACTGGCTTCCCTTATCGCGAAGACCAAAGTGTTGAAGAATATTTAGAGATTTTTGCCAAGATGACACGTCAGTGTGCTGGCTTGCGTCGTCCGGGCGCCGCATCTTTGGACTTGGCTTATGTGGCCGCTGGTCGCTTGGATGGATTCTTTGAATCAGGCTTAAAGCCATGGGACATGGCAGCAGGCATCTTGTTGATCACTGAATCTGGCGGCTTGGTTGGTAACTACGCAGGTGAAGAGGGTTACATGCAGTCAGGAGAAATCATGGCAGCCAACCCACGCATCTTCGGCCAATTGGTGACCGCTTTGCGCGAGCACTCAAAACCTCAAGCCTAAGATTACTTCAAGAAAACTGCATCAAGTAAGACTGCAGTTAAGACCGAACCAAATCCAAAACTTTGACGCCATCAGAGGTAATGCTCAACGCATTACCTTTTGGCAGTATTGTTTCAGGGTGATCAAAATCCCAATCTGATAGCACCCAGCGTTGCCATGACTGACCGCCCAAAGATTCTTCATGATAGCCAGGACGATGGGTGTGTCCATGGATCACTCGTTGACAATTGGTCATCGCCACCAAGTTTGCAGTCGCAGTGATGGTCACATCACCTTTGACCTGAATCACATCTGGTGTGAAACGTTGCGCACGTTGGTAGTTGGCCGTGCTGTTGCTGCGCAAGGAACTGGCGATATTGACTCGCAAAGAGGTTGGTAGCATCAAAAATAATTTTTGTACAAAAGCACTTCTCACCACTGAACGAAAGCGCTGATAACTCTTGTCAGCAGTGCACAGAGCATCGCCGTGAGTGAGTAACCATGTTTGCTCAGCGATTGTGATCACTTGTGGATCTCTTAAAACTTCCATGTCTGCTTTTTGTGCATAAGCTTCACCGAGCAAGAAGTCTCGGTTGCCATGCATGAAGTAAACCTTGGTACCTTCTTGCTTCAGTGCTTTGATTTTTTGAGCGACTTCAAGATGGAAGGGTGATCTTGCCTTGGCATCATCACCCACCCAAAACTCAAATAAATCACCCAAAATAAACAAAGCTTCATGGGTGCGAGCCTCTTTTTCTAGAAATTCAAAAAACCTCTCTGCCGTTCTAGGCATCGATGGCGTTAAATGAAGATCAGAAATGAATAGAGCGCTCGCGTGCATGATCACTCTTCTAAGATGGTTGCTTTGGTGATCGTGACATCTTCCTTAGGCACATCTTGATGAAAGCCTGAGCTACCAGTTTTAACTTGGCGAATTGCATCGACCACGTCCATGCCTTCAGTCACTTCACCAAAAACTGCATAGCCCCAGCCTTGTGGTGTTGGTGCAGAGAAGTTCAAGAAAGCGTTGTCCACCACGTTGATGAAAAACTGGGAGCTTGCTGAATGAGGATCGCTCGTTCTGGCCATCGCCACGCTGCCGCGCTTGTTTGGTAAACCGTTATCAGCTTCGTTTTCAATCGTGGCCTTGGTTGGCTTTTGTTTCATGCCAGCAGTCATGCCGCCGCCTTGAACCATGAAGTTAGCAATCACGCGATGAAAGATCGTGCCATCGTAATGACCAGAGCGAACATAGTCTAAAAAGTTCTCAGTCGATTTAGGTGCTAACTCATCATTCAAAGTCAATGTGATGTTGCCCATGCTGGTAGTTAATTGCACTTTTGCCATGCTGCTTCCTTCTCCATGTAATGAGGGATTGACTCCCGGAGTTTAAAAATAAAAAAACTAAAAAATTGATTTGTAACTAACGATTGCTTGCTAATAATTACTTCAGAATATCTTCAGCCAGTTTCATTTTGCGGCGACTTTCAATCAGTCTGCGATCGAGTTGAACTGCTTTGCCATAAGATCTAGAAGCCAGGCGTGTGTAAACGTCGCCCAAGTTCTCTAAAGCGGTTGAAAAGCTGGGTTGAACCTTGAGGGCTAACTCTAAATACTCTTTGGCTTGATCAAGATCGCCGCTTTGAGCTTCAAGCACGGCCAGATTGTTATACGGCTCAGGCAACTCTGGGAATTGTTGAGTGATTTCCAAAAGGCTTTTTTTCGCCGAATCAATTTGACCCATTTCAATCTGAATTCTTGAGCGGACAAAACGTAGTTGCACGTTGCGTGGATTAACGCCCAATTCTTTATCAATTGCCACAACGGCTTCTGGCAACTTCTTGCTGGTGATCAGGTTGTAAATGTCTTGCGGAATTGCATTTTTATTCTTTGGCTCAGGCACTCTTTGTAAAACGATGAAGGGTGTGGCCAAGGAGGGTTGCATCTGAGCTGATTGAACAGCATTTGGATTATTTTCAAATGGAGATGGATCTGCTTTAGCGGCAATATCTGAGCGACTAACTTTCGGTGCTGTCAGACTGGTCGGCGCTGTCTGAGCCATCGCAACTTGTGCGGAAACTAAACAAAGAACCCCGAGGGCCACTTGCTGCAGGGAAGGACTTTTCTGGAAAAGCATTTTCATAAAACGGGCCCGGGATCGAAGGAATAGGGTGATTTTAAAGCAGATATGACAACGAATTAGCTATACTCAACAATCAGTCTAACAAATCGCCAGACCTCTAGGGTATTTCTAGAATATTGCCTCAATTAACACCTTAATGAAAGTGATTTCATTAAAATCACGACAGAACAAATTTCAAATCATCAAAAGAAATAAAAACAAATCTCAAGCTCTTATATGTTGCAAATTTTTAACACCCTGACGCGCCGTAAAGAATCATTCAAGCCCATTGAGCCAGGCAAAGTAAAGCTCTATGTTTGTGGCATGACTGTTTACGACTTTTGTCACATTGGCCATGCTCGGGTGATGGTGGTGTTTGATATGGTGCAACGTTGGTTAAGAGCCTCTGGCATGGAAGTGACCTATGTCAGAAACATCACCGACATTGATGACAAAATCATCAAGCGTGCGGTAGAGAATAAAGAGACCATCAAAGCCTTGACCGATCGCTTTATTACGGCGATGCATGAAGATGCCGATGCTTTGGGCATTGAGAGACCTACTCATGAGCCAAGAGCCACTGAGTATGTGCCACAGATGCAAAACATCATCACTCGCTTGATGGATAAGAACTACGCTTATCAAGCAGATGAGGGCGATGTGAATTACGCCGTTAGAAACTTTAAAAACTACGGTCAGTTATCAGGCAAGTCACTCGATGACTTGCGAGCTGGTGAGCGTGTGGCCGTGACCGGCGGCAAGCAAGACCCTTTGGACTTCGTCCTTTGGAAAACTGCCAAGGCTGATGAGCCAGCCGATACCAAGTGGGAATCTCCCTGGGGCGTTGGTCGACCAGGTTGGCACATTGAATGTTCAGCCATGAGCTGTGAGCTCTTGGGTAAGCACTTTGACATCCACGGTGGTGGTGCAGACTTGCAGTTCCCTCATCATGAAAACGAGATCGCCCAAAGTGAGGGTGCATTCTCAGACGAAACAGGCAAGCCGTTCGTGAACACTTGGATGCACAATGGCTTTGTGCGAGTCAATGAAGAAAAAATGTCTAAATCATTGGGCAACTTCTTCACCATTCGCGAAGTATTAAAAGTATTTGATCCTGAAGTGGTGCGCTTCTTTATTTTGAAAGCCCATTACCGCAGTCCACTCAACTACAGTGATGCGCATCTAGAAGAAGCCAAACAAGGTTTGACCCGCTTGTACAACGCCTTATCAACGGTTGAAGACATTCCAACGTATGGCAAGCCAAGCACGTGGAGAACTCGTTTTGCCCAGGTGATGAACGATGACTTCAACACCCCTGAGGCAATTGCTATCTTGTTTGAATTAGCTGGTGAGATCAATAAAGCAGAAGGTTCTGAGAAGTTAGAAGAAAGACGTGATCTTGCGCGTGAACTTAAACAATTGGCAAAACTATTGGGATTGTTAGAAAGACCTGCTCAAGAGTTTTTACAAGCTGGTGGTGGATCGCAGAGTGCGGATAACGACACTGCAGCCATTGAAGCAGCGATTCAGGCACGAGCAGATGCCAAGCAGGGCAAAGACTTTGCCAAGGCAGACCAGATACGCCAAGACTTGTTGGCCCAAGGCATTGTTCTAGAAGACAAGCCTGGTGGCGTCACGCTTTGGAGGCGCGCTTAATGACTGCTGCCTCCTCCAAGGTAGCAGAACCTAAGGTAGCAGATCCTAAGGCACCAGCTCTAAAAGCCCCAGACTATTGGGATCAGGCTTGCACTGAGTTGATGAAGCATGACCGCATCATGCGCAAACTCATCCCCAAATACCCCAAAGCAGAATTCTTGACCACCCGCGGTGACCCATTCCAAACTTTGGCCAGGGCCATTGTGGGGCAGCAGATTTCCGTTAAGGCGGCTCAATCGGTTTGGGAGCGCACCATTGCGCTGACTAAAAAATTCACTGCCAAAGCAGTTCTTAAGTTAGAGCCTTCTGCATTGAGAGCGGCTGGCTTATCCCAAAGAAAAGTCGAGTACATGCAAGACTTGGCCACCCATTTTGAAAATGGCGGCTTGAGTAGTGCGAAGTGGGATTTGTTGGATGACGACACCGTCATCGCAGAATTAACGGCGATTCGTGGCATTGGTCGTTGGACAGCAGAAATGTTCTTGATCTTCTATTTGATGAGGCCCAATGTCTTGCCTTTAGATGATATTGGTTTGATCAAAGGTATTTCTTTGGCTTATTTCAGCGGTGAACCTGTGTCACGCCATGAGGCCAAAGAGGTCGCTGCCAATTGGGCGCCTTGGCAAACAGTCGCCACTTGGTACATGTGGCGCAGTATTGATCCAATCCCAGTCGAGTATTGATTTTATACAAGTCATTGATTTGTAATAAATATTCAGAAAATTAGGCATCTAAGCCGCAAGCTATTAGAATAGAGCCCATGAAAATCACTTTCCTTGAATTCGAGCAGCCAATCGCTGAACTCGAGCAAAAAATTGAAGAATTACGTTTTGTTCAAGATGAGTCTGCAGTCGATATTTCCGAAGAAATCGGCAAGCTTTCTGAAAAAAGCCAACTGCTCACAAAAGACCTCTATACACGTTTAACTCCATGGCAAGTGGCGCAAATTGCACGTCATCCGCAGCGCCCGTACACCATGGATTATGTGAACAACATCTTCACTGACTTCCATGAACTGCATGGCGACAGAAACTTCGCTGATGATCAATCCATCATTGGTGGATTGGCCAGATTCAATGGCATGCCTTGCATGGTGATCGGACATCAAAAAGGTCGTGACACCAAAGAACGTGCGATGCGTAACTTTGGTATGAGCCGTCCTGAAGGTTACAGAAAAGCCAAGCGCTTGATGCGCTTAGCAGAAAAATTCAATGTGCCAGTTTTCACATTTGTTGATACGCCGGGCGCGTTCCCAGGTATTGACGCTGAAGAGCGCAACCAGTCAGAAGCGATTGGTCATAACTTATTTGTTCAAGCGGAACTCAGAGTACCTATCATCTCAACCATCATTGGTGAGGGTGGTTCAGGTGGTGCCTTGGCGATTGCGATGGGTGATGTGGTTCAAATGTTGCAATTTGCCACTTACTCAGTGATCTCACCAGAGGGTTGTGCATCGATTCTTTGGAAGACTGCCGAGAAGGCTCCTGAAGCTGCCGAGCAATTGGCTTTGACTGCACTTCGTTTAAAAGCCTTGGGCTTGATTGACAAGA
>CAYYOB010000043.1:5562-8781 GCA_964473225.1 uncultured Polynucleobacter sp. | reverse complement strand
ATCATTGCAAAAAATATAAATCTGCGAAAAGTAAAATGTTTGGCTAAAATAACAACTTAGGTGCTAATCACTTAGTGGTTTTTGCTAACAGCTAAGTATTAATACCCTCTTAACTAATTGAATGATCATTTTTATAATTCTTTTAGTTAAGTTGTTTTGTAATCACTTGGAGAGAACACATGAAATTGATTAGCGCATTAGTAGCATCTGCATTGATGGTGTCTGCACCAGCATTTGCATCAAAAGAAATCGCCAGCAAAAATGCTTGTATGGGTTGCCACGCTGTAGAGAAAAAAGTAGTTGGTCCTTCATACAAAGACATCGCTGCAAAGTACAAAGGTCAAGCTGGTGCTGTTGAAAAACTAGCTAAAAAAGTTAAGGTAGGCGGTTCTGGTGTTTGGGGTCCAATTCCAATGCCAGGTAATGCTGCAATCAGCGAAGCTGATGCTAAGAAAGTTGTTCAATGGATTTTGGATGGCGCTAAGTAATTAGCTAAGCTATTTCCATGAAGATGGCTGGTATTCACCAGCCATTTTTTTATTCTTCATTCATGTTTTTTAAAATTTATTCTTACTTATATCTTTATCCTCATGTTTAAATTTATTTTTGCCCTATTTATCGCACTCAACACTTCATTGGCCATGGCCGATAACAAAGCCATCGTGATCGATGAAATGGCGGGTTATCTTGATTTTGTTGACTATGGTGGCGGCGTGATTTTTGCTGAGCAAATCCCAGAAGAAGAATATAAAAAGATGTTCATCATTGATGCTCGTGATAAGGGTCAGTTTGATAAAAGCCATATTCCAGGAGCGGTGAACATTGAGTGGCGTCAGGTGCTCAACAAACGCAATGAAATCCCTAAAAATAAACCTGTTCTGATTTACTGCAACACAGGCAGCTTATCTGCACAAGCCGGTTTTGCCTTGCGCATGGCAGGCTATGACAATTTAAGAATCTTGCAAGGTGGCTTTGAGGAGTGGAAAGCCAAAGGTGGTTTGAAGGCTAATCAACGAGCAGCTGGGCAGTCTAGAAATCACTGAAATATCGTTTACTCAATGAGATAGTGCTTTCTAATTGAGTAATTTATGCATCTAAGCACTCCATTGACTCAAAAAGCCTTCCTCTGGAAGGCTTTGTTGTTTTTGAGGATGAAGAAAGTCCGCTTCACATGCTCCGAATGATAGTATTACGTCTATTATTTTCATTGCAAAGAGATTGGGCATGCGTTCATACGATCATCCACTAAGAACGGTTCTTCACGAAGAGGTCCATGCTCGCCCACCAGTGGCTCTTTGGCCAAGGGATCGCATCCTTAATCAAGCTTTTATGCTCAGTGGCACAGATCGCCAAAAGCAAATGGATTGGGTTAACTCACTCAGCGCGCAATCAAAGCAACTAATTGACCCCAACCATGGTCAAACTTTTCGAATCATTGAATTAAAACCTGCTCCTCATCGCGTCATCATTAAATGGGAACTTCACGGTGAGTTCTCTTCAATCTCAGCGATTGTCCAGCAAGCTGATCTTATCAATGATGCGCCGATGCTGACACGTGAAAAGATTGAAGAAGATGTAAATCAACTACTTGCCAGCTTGAGTGTGCCCCCTATTCATGAGGCTGGAGGCCTTAGAATTTCAGCGATTGATATTGCCTTTGAAGATCGTCCATTATTTTCAGGCGCAACCGAGGTATCTAACTTGTTCCCGGGAAGCACCATCCTTGGTAGCACAATTCTCAGCACTCAAAAAGCTCAAGTCTGGACTGACTTACAAGTCAATGAAGATGGTTATATTTCATACTTAGTGCCTCACATAGGTATGGGATCTCGTCAAGCAGGTCGTGTCGCGCGTCGCATCACTGAAGTTGAGATTTACCGCATGGCTTCTATGCTGGCATTCCCTGTGGCTAAAAGCCTGTCTAGCCCTCTGCGCAACTCAGAAGCAGAACTATCAGAATTATCAAAACAAATCTCGATGGCTCGTGGTCAAGATGATTCAAGCCATCATCAAGATGGTGAATTTTTAGAGCGAATTTCAGCCTTGGCATCGAAAATTGAAGAATGGATTTCAGAGCATGGTCTGCGCTTTACTGCCGCAGAGGCATATAGTCAATTGGTAGAAAAGAATTTGATGGAGTTGAATGAAACTTCCTTGCCGGGCGTACAAACATTATCTGAATTCATGGATCGCCGTTTTGCTCCAGCGATGAGCACCTGCTCATGGACTCAACGTCGCTTGCGTGAGTTGTCCGATCGTATTTCACGCACCACTCAGATTTTGAGAACTCGCATCGAATACGTCAATGAAAGTCAAACACAAGAGCTATTGGCCAGCATGGACCGTCGTGCAAAATTGCAACTTCGCTTGCAAGAAACAGTGGAAGGCTTGTCTGTATTAGTGTTAACTTATTATGCGGTCAGCTTGATCATCTATATGGCCAAAGGTGTGAAGGAGATGGGTCTCATGGTGCCAGCAGAATTGATTGGTGGCGCATCAGCCCCAATCATTGCTTATGGTATCTACGCCTTAAACAAACTCAGAAAGAGAAGATTTAGTAATAAATAATTATTGCTTGATCAAATTCAAGGCCAAGGCTTCGGCAACTTTGATGCCGTCTACGCCTGCTGACAAAATACCACCAGCGTAACCTGCACCCTCACCAGCGGGGTACAAGCCTTTGATGTTCAAACTCTGGTAGTTGTTGCCTCTGGTAATTCTCAAAGGCGATGATGTTCTGGTTTCCACACCAGTTAAAACAGCATCATGCATGGCAAAACCTTTGATCTTTTTATCAAATGCAGGTAAAGCCTCTCGCATTGCTTCAATCACAAAATCAGGCAACGCCTGCGCCAAATCAGTTAGATGAACGCCTGGCTTATAAGACGGAATGACTTTGCCAAATTCAGTCGAAGTCTGACCGGCAATAAAGTCGCCCACCAATTGACCGGGTGCTTCGTAGTTTCTACCGCCTAACTCAAAAGCCTTGGACTCAAGAGATCTTTGAAAATCAATTCCTGCTAAAGGGTTCTCAGCACTGCCACCGTAATCCTCAGGGTCAACGTTCACCACAATACCTGCATTGGCATTGCGCTCATTACGAGAGTATTGACTCATGCCATTGGTGACCACCCTGTTCTCTTCTGAAGTGGCGGCCACAACAGTTCCACCAGGGCACATACAAAAGCTATAAACCGCTCGACCATTTTTGGCATGGTG
>CAYYOB010000043.1:0-5462 GCA_964473225.1 uncultured Polynucleobacter sp. | reverse complement strand
CTGATGATTTCTTGGCGCATTTTTTCAACAACACCCACCAAACGGAAGGTACCAATGTGTGGTTTTGCAACGTATGCAATCTCTTCAGGTGCGCCCGCTTTGATGAATTCTTGAATCACCTTGCGACCATAAAACTTAGGGTCCTTGATTTGACTGTAAAGCTTTCCATCCGAGAATGTGCCTGCCCCGCCTTCACCAAACTGAACATTAGATTCTGGGTTGAGAACATTTTTACGCCACAAACCCCATGTATCTTGGGTGCGCTCGCGCACTTGTTTGCCACGCTCAAGAACAATGGGTTTAAAACCCATTTGAGCCAAAACCAAAGCAGCAAAAATGCCACAAGGGCCAAAACCAATCACAACTGGTCGTTCTGCTAATGGATCGTCTGACTGATTGTTTGCCTGAGCCACAAAGTGATAACTGGTGTCAGGAGAAGTTCGCACATGTTGATCATGTCCGAACTGAGTCAGAATAGCCTCTTCATTTTTTACAGACACATCAATGGTGTAAATGAAGGCCAAGGCAATATTTTTACGAGCATCATAACTGCGCTTGAAAACTATAAAATCAACTAAATCTTTAGAAGTAATGCCCAAACGCTTTAAGATAGCGGCTTCAAGCTCCTCTGGAGCATGCTCAATGGGCAAACGCAGTTCTGTAATACGAATCATAAGGCTATACGATACACAATCTGTCAAAGAAATTGGAAACTATGTCCCAAAATGCCAGCAATATTATTCAAGAAACTCAGGATTGGCTAATCAAAGCCGTGATTGGTTTGAACCTTTGCCCTTTTGCTAAAGCGGTGCATGTTAAAGAGCAAATCAAGTATGTGGTGAGTGAAGCCACAAGCGTCGAAGGATTATTAGAAGACTTAGCTCAAGAGTTAGAATTTTTGGCTGAAGTGTCTCGTGACAAAACAGATACCACCCTATTGATCCACCCAAATGTATTGAATGACTTTCTTGATTACAACGAATTTTTAGAATTAGCCGATCAATTATTAGAAGACTTGGATTTGGACGGGGAGTTACAGATTGCAAGCTTTCATCCGCAATACCAATTTGCAAATACCGATGTTGATGACGTCACGAATTTTACTAACCGTTCACCTTACCCAACCCTACATTTGATTCGTGAGGACAGCATTGACGAAGCAGTGAAAGCATTTCCAGAAGCTGAAGCTATTTTTGAAACAAATATGCAAACCATGGAGAAGCTTGGTGCAGATGGCTGGGAAAAACTATTCCCCAAGAAATAAGATTGTTTAGGCAATTATATAAGCTCGTGCTTAAACCGAAGACCGAGCTTCGCGCAAGTAATCCACCAAGCGATTGATTACGGGCGGATTCTTTTTGGTCAGATATGAGACCAGGAATGCAGCCACAAAACTCGCAGGGATACCAAATGCCCCCGAAGCAATTGGATCAATCCCAAACCAACGTTCTCCAAACACACCAGTGATACGTGACACAAAGGGATAATTCAGCGCAATGTAAGTACCACTCACAAAGAACCCCGTGAGCATGCCCGCAATCGCTCCCCATTGATTAATTCTTTTTGAGAAAACAGCTAAAATTAATACAGCAAAAAAACTAGACGCTGCCAATGAGAAAGCGGCGCCCACTAAAAATAAAATATCGCCAGGTCGCAGTGAAGTGACATAAGCTGCAAATAAGGCAACCGCTAATAGAACGATTTTGGCAACCGTGACTCGTCGCTGATGAGAAGCACTTTTATTGACGAGGTGATAGTAAACATCATGTGAAATAGCATTCGCAATAGTCAATAACAAGCCATCGGCTGTTGATAAAGCCGCCGCCAAAGCTCCTGCGGCAACTAAACCAGAAATCACATAAGGTAAGCCCATAATTTCTGGGGCAGCCAAAATAATCATGTCTGGCGAAATTGAAAGTTCAGCCCACTGAACGAAGCCATCTCCATTGATATCAATGATTGATAAAACAGGCGGGTCTAATTTTCTCCAATTCAATATCCAGCTTGGTAAATCTGTATAGGAAATCCCTACCAAGTTTTTAAATAGCTCCAATTTCACCATGGCTGCCAAAGCTGGGACACTGAAATAGAACAAAGCAACAAATAGCAAAGTCCAAAAGACTGAGTAGCGCGTGGCTGATACGCTGGTGGTTGTGTAATAACGCGTCAAGATATGAGGCAAACTGGCCGTACCAAACATCAAGCAAAAAATAAGCAGAACAAAATTCAATTGATCGAGGCTGGAATCACCCACTCCCTTACTAGATGCTGGATCCATTGATGGAATCGCTGTTTGACTCTTGATCTGGGCATCTTTTTTCTGACTCTGCCAAATTTCAAAAGCATTCGCTGGATTTTTGGGAAAGTCTTGTAACCTCTTTTCAATGGCCTTTAATTCTTTCAAGGGAATTTGACTGGTTCTTGCTTCTTGTAACTTTCTCTCAGCTTCTTTTTTGCCTTCAAAATACGAATCGGGCAATTCCTTTATTTTTTTGTCTAAATAGATGACTTGCCGTTGATAGTAATCACGAACCTTTTTCTCTTCTGCAGTAACTTCAAAGTCTTTTTCGTGATATTCAATTTCCTCAAGAACCTTGCCATAACTTGCCTGCGGAAAAATAGAGTTGTGCTTTTTGTATGAAATCATGCTCAAAGGCAAAAGCAAGGCAATCATAAAAATGATGTACTGAGCTACCTGAGTCCAAGTCACTGCTCGCATGCCGCCTAAGAAAGAGCAGACCAAGATACCCGCCAATCCAAAGAAGACACCCACCCCAAATTCAACGCCAATGAAGCGATTGACAATCAAACCCACGCCTTGAATTTGAGCCACCAAATAAACGAATGAACAAATGATGGTGGCGCTAACAGCCACAACTCTGACGGCTTTACTGCCGCCCTCCTTGCCCTGACTGTAGCGTATCGATAAGAAATCGGGGATGGTATAGGAGCCAAATTTACGAATGTATGGGGCAATCAGCATCGCCACCAAGCAAAACCCGCCAGTCCAGCCAACGATGAATGCGAGCCCCTTATATCCAGAGCTGAACAAAATGCCGACCAAGCCAATGAAGGTAGCGGCACTCATCCAATCAGCTGCGGTTGCCATACCGTTAAAAATGGCGGGTATCTTGCGACCAGCGACATAGTAATCACTGATGTCAGATGTTCGAGAAATCAGTCCAATACTGGCATAAATCGCAATCGTGACAAACAAGAAAACATAGCCAAGCCAGATACCAGAACCACTGGCCTCTTCAAGCAAACCTAAAAAGTAAACGAAAAGCAAAAAGCCCGCCGCGAACAGCAGGTAGAAAAAACCTATCTTTTTTGATTCAGCCCGAATCTCCATAGGCAGATTATGACTCAGACCAAAGAAAAAAGGCCGGTACTGTTAGGTAACCGGCCTTCATTTCTACAAGATGATGCTAGTCAAGAAAACTTAAATAGCGTGCTTGAGCTGCTCCAAGATCGCTGGATTTTCAAGCGTTGAAGTGTCTTGAGTGATTTCTTCACCTTTTGCCAAAACACGTAATAAACGACGCATGATCTTGCCTGAACGTGTCTTAGGTAAGTTATCACCAAAACGAATTTCTTTTGGCTTGGCGATTGGGCCAATTTCTTTACCTACCCAGTTACGCAAGTCTGTTGCAATCTTCTTCGCTTCGTCACCTGTTGGGCGCTTACCTTTCAGTACCACGAAGGCCACAATCGCTTCACCAGTCATGTCGTCTGGACGACCAACCACTGCAGCTTCAGCTACCAATGGATTGGCAACCAAACATGACTCAATCTCCATCGTGCCCATGCGGTGACCTGAAACGTTCAACACGTCATCGATACGACCTGTGATCGTGAAGTAACCAGTGTCTTTGTTACGGATCGCGCCGTCACCCGCCAAGTACAAATTACCACCCAACTCTTCTGGGAAGTAGCTCTTCTTAAAGCGCTCTGGATCCCCCCAAATATTCCGGATCATTGAAGGCCATGGACGCTTCACAACCAAAATACCACCTTGGCCATTAGGCATATCACCACCAGCCTCATCCACAATCGCTGCCATGATGCCTGGCAATGGCAATGTGCATGAACCAGGAACCAATGGAGTTGCACCTGGTAGTGGCGTGATCATGTGACCACCAGTTTCTGTTTGCCAGAAGGTATCCACAATCGGACACTTCTCGCCACCAATATTCTTGTAGTACCACATCCATGCTTCAGGATTGATTGGTTCACCGACAGAACCCAAGATGCGCAAGCTCTTCAAGTTGTATTTCTTCGGATGAACTGCAGGATCTGTATCAGAAGCCTTGATCAACGAACGAATCGCTGTTGGGGCTGTGTAGAAAATAGATACTTTGTGACGCTGAATCATTTCCCAGAAACGACCAGCGTTTGGATAAGTAGGTACACCTTCGAAAACGATTTGTGTACCACCGCATGCCAAAGGACCATAAGCGATATAGCTATGCCCTGTGACCCAACCGATATCGGCCGTACACCAGAACACATCACTGTCACGCAAATCGAATGTCCACTTCATTGTCAACATTGCCCACAACAAGTAACCACCTGTTGAGTGCTGAACGCCTTTTGGTTTACCAGTTGAACCTGATGTGTAAAGAACAAATAAAGGATGCTCTGCACTCACCCACTCTGGCTCACATACTTTAGGTTGACCAGCAGAAACGTCATGCATCCACTTGTCGCGACCAGCCTTCATTGGCACATCGCCACCAGTGCGCTTGTAAACAATCACGTGCTTGAGCTTCTCGCAACCACCCAAATCCAAAGCTTCATCAGCAATGGTCTTTAGTGGCAATGCTTTACCACCGCGCAATTGTTGGTCTGCAGTGATCAAAGCCACGGCGCCCACGTCCACAATACGCTCTTGCAATGATTTGGCTGAGAATCCACCAAACACCACTGAGTGAGTTGCACCGATTCGAGCACACGCTTGCATCGCCACAACGCCTTCAATTGACATAGACATATAGATAACAACGCGGTCACCTTTTTTGATGCCTAGTTTTTTCAAACCATTAGCAAAAGTGGCTACACGGTCATGCAATTCTTGATAAGTTACTTTTGAAACTTCACCGCCGTCTGCTTCAAAAATGATGGCTGTTTTCTTAGCCATGCCATTTTTGATATTGCGATCGATACAGTTATATGAAGCATTTGTTAAACCATCTTCGAACCACTTGTAAAAAGGAGCCTTTGATTCATCCAAAACTTTGGTGAATGGCTTCTTCCAAAATAAGTTTTCTTTTGCTAAACGTGCCCAAGTACCATTGAAATCTTTATCAAAAGCTTTGCACATCGCTTTGTATTGATCCATGCTTGTGATCGCTGCTTGCTTAGCAAATGCTTTTGGTGGATTAAACACACGATTTTCTACCAACATCTGTTCCATACCGGACATACTTTTCTCCTACTTTCTAGGTAGTGTTTTAGACAAA
>CAYYOB010000042.1:0-9029 GCA_964473225.1 uncultured Polynucleobacter sp. | reverse complement strand
GGCTTTAACTGGCAATACCTGTTCGTGTAATTGTCCATCTTCAGTTCGCAAGCACAACTGGCCAAAAGTATTTTTTGATAAGGTGAAGTTCTTCATAGAATTACCCATTTTTCACCCCCAACTCTAGGTCAACCGCATCCATCGCTTGCCTTGCTTGAGTGTCATACATCCGGCGATAAACACCGTTTAAATCCATGAGCTGATCATGACCACCCTGCTCGATGATTTGACCTTTATCCAAGACAATCAAGCGATCTGCTTTACGAAGCGTTGATAAACGGTGCGCAATCGCAATCGTGGTTCGGCCCTTGACCAAATTATCCAAAGCCTTTTGTATCTCTTTTTCAGTCGTACTATCGACTGATGAGGTTGCCTCATCCAGTATCAAGATCTGTGGATCAATCAGTAAAGCTCTTGCAATCGAAATACGCTGTCTTTCACCACCAGATAAAGACTGACCTCTCTCACCAACCAAAGAGTCATAGCCGTGAGGAAGCCTTAAGATAAATTCGTGAGCATGAGCAGCTCTTGCAGCAGCAATGATGTCCGCACGTGTTGCATTTGGTTTGCCGTAGGCAATGTTTTCAGCAATTGTGCCGAAGAATAAAAAAGGCTCTTGCAGAACCAAACCAATGTGCCTACGATAGTCAGCAACAGCGATTGAACGGATATCAACGCCATCTAAGCGAATCGTGCCTTCGGCTGCATCATAAAAACGACAAATCAAATTCACCAAAGTACTTTTACCAGAGCCGCTATGACCAACCAAGCCAATCATTTCACCAGGGGCAATCTTTAAATTAATCCCTCGTGACACAGAACGATTACCGTATCTAAAGCCCACATTGCTTAACTCTATGAGACCTTCTACTTTTGTTAGTTTGATCGGCTGACTCGGCTCTGGAACACTGGATACGTGATCCAAAATATCAAAAATACGTTTAGATGCTGTTGCCGCCTGTTGAGTGAAAGCAACAATGCGGCTCATTGAGTCTAAACGTGTGTAGAAACGTCCAATGTATGCCAAGCAAGCTGTCAACATACCAACGGTGATGGCATCGTTCGATATTTGCCAGATACCAAAAGCCCAGACTACAAGTAATCCGATCTCTGTTAACAATGTAATCGTTGGGGAGAACAAAGCCCAGACTCTATTCACTCGATCGTTCACAGCCAAGTTATGTTCATTGGCCAATCTAAAACGGTCAGATTCACGCTCTTCTTGAGCAAAAGCCTTCACCACACGAATGCCTGGAATTGTGTCAGCCAATACGCTCGTGACCTCTGACCAGATGCGATCTATTTTTTCAAAGCCATACCGCAATTTGTCACGCACCACATGGATGGCCCATCCAATGAATGGCAAAGGCGCCAACGTCACCAAAGCCAGCCAAGGATCAATCGAAACTAGAATTACTGCCGTCATCAAAATCATCAAGACATCTGTTGCAAAATCTAGAAGATGCATTGACAAGAACAAGCAAATTCGATCTGACTCAGATCCAATACGAGCCATCAAATCACCAGTTCTTTTGCCACCAAAGTATTCCAATGACAGCTTCATCAAATGTTGGTAAGTGGTAGTTCGAAGATCAGCACCAATGCGCTCACTCACCAAAGCCAAAATATAGGTTTTAGCCCAACCCAATACCCAAGCCAAAATTGCAGCCCCGAGTAAGGCGCCCAAATAAAGCAAGGTCAAATTAACATCAATGTCTTGACCATTTTGATAAGGCAACAAAATGTCATCCATCAATGGCATGGTCAAGTATGGCGGCACCAAGGTGGCTGCAGTAGAAGCAAGCGTTAAAGCGAAACCTGCAAACAACTGGCCTTTATAAGGCTTGGCAAAACGCCAAAGTCTTAACAAAGTCCAAGTTGATGGCGGCTTTAAATTCTCTGAACTACATGCTGGGCACTCGTCTTGATCAGGCGGCAGTGGCACCCAACAAGTTGGGCATAAAGGCTGTGTGGCTTCAGTAAGGTCAGCGTTAAATTTTCCCAAAGACTTTGCAAGTTCAATTTGAAAATGTTGCAACAATCGATTCGCCGAAGGATTTTGTGCCAAAGTGAATCGCCAGTTGGCCAATCTTCCAGCTTGGTTGAGCAACTCTAAATTTGCTACCCCAGCATGATCCTGTAACTGTAATTTCAGATCCTCAGAAAAAGACCAACGCACCCATGATGCCGATCCTTCTTTGCTGGCAATCAATCCATGATTGGTTAAACAAACCAAACCTTTTGCAAAATGCAGCTGCTCGTTGAGATCTAACTCTAAAACAGCAATAACAGATTCATTGGCATTCAAAGTCTCAAAAATTGAGCGACGCCACTCACTTGGCAAACGCATCATAGATTCTGAGTGGCCATGCATAGGATTGGAAGTGTTATTGTCTTTAGTGGTCAAGGATGGTTTTATATCTTTATTAGTCGGCAATTATCGCAAATTTGCCATTCAAAATATTTACCTTTTTCTGTCAACCAAAGACTCCCCAAAGCGTTAAACGACAACGTACAATTAGGTATTTTTGGCACTTTAGCCCCACATGACTAAAAAAACTATAGAAATCATAGATATAAAGGTTCTTAAAGGACCTAGCATGTGGACCTATCGCCCGGTTTTAGAGGCCTGGGTCGATATACACGATCTAGAAGACTACCCCTCCAACACCATCCCAGGCTTTACAGACAGACTCGTGGCTTGGCTTCCGAGCCTCATTGAGCACCGTTGCTCATACGAGGAGCGAGGTGGCTTTATTAAAAGGCTTGAAGAAGGCACCTGGCCAGCCCATATTCTTGAACACATCACCCTCGAACTACAGAACCTAGCTGGCATGCCAGGAGGCTTTGGCAAAGCTCGCGAGACCAATAAGCGTGGCGTTTATAAAGTGGTGGTTCGGGCTTGGCATGAAAAGATTACTGAAAAAGCGCTTTATCACGCACGTGACCTGGTGATGGCAGCGATTGAAGATCGCCCATTTGACCTACCAGCCGCCATCAAAGAAATTGAAGACATGGTCGACAGTCTTTATTTGGGGCCTAGCACTGCATGCATCGTCGATGCTGCCAGAGAAAAGAAGATTCCAGCCACCAGATTGTCTGAAGGCAATTTAGTGCAATTGGGCTACGGCAACAAGCAACGCAGAATTTGGACAGCTGAAACAGATTTAACCAGCGCGATTGCAGAAGGCATTTCAAAAGACAAAGACTTAACCAAATCGCTTTTAGCATCATGTGGTGTTCAGGTTCCTGAGGGTCGCATGGTTGATAGCGCTGAAGATGCCTGGGCTGCTGCTCAAGACATCGATGGCTCTGTGGTGGTCAAACCTTATGACGGCAATCATGCTAGAGGTGTTTTCACAAACCTATCAGATCAGTCCCAGATTAAAAAAGCTTATGACGACGCATTAAAAGAAGGTAGTGGCGTGATTGTTGAACGCTATATTCCTGGCAATGAACATCGCTTATTGGTGGTTGGTAAAAAAGTGGTAGCTGCGGCCAAAGGCGAATCAGCTTGGGCCAAGGGTGACGGTAAAAGAAGCGTCCGCGAACTGATTGAAGAAGAAATCAATACCGATCCTCGCCGCGGTGATGCTGAGATATTGCCGTTAAGCCCTGTTGTATTTGATACAAAATTAGAACTGGAGCTTGCCCGCCAAAACTTCACCCTGGATTCAATTCCTCCAGCAGGTCACGATGTTTTAGTTCAAGCTTCTGGCAATATGGCTTTTGAAGTAACTCACTTGGTTCACCCATCAGTTGCTGAACAAGCTGCCTTGGCTGCACGAGTGATTGGTTTAGACATTGCTGGCGTTGATATTGTGGCTGAAGATATTTCAAGGCCACTTGAAGAGCAAGGTGGCGCCATTGTTGAAGTCAATGCGGGGCCTGGTTTGATCATGCACCTCAAGCCAGCCGTTGGGGAACCTCAAGCAGTTGGCGCCGCAATCGTTGACCACCTCTTCCCGAACAATGCGGATGGACGAATTCCAGTTGTTGGTATCACAGGTTCTCGCGGCAAAACCATGGTAGCGCAACTGACCACGCACTTGATGCAATTAACTGGCATGAAAGTAGGCTTAGCTTGTAGCAAGGGAGCCTATTTCAACCAGCGTCTGCAAACTCAGGGCAATTGTGCCAACTGGATCAGCGCTAATCGAATCTTGCTTAACCGCCAAGTTGAAGCGGCTGTTTTTGAAAATGACAGCCGCACAATTTTGAATGAAGGTTTGGCATACGATCGCTGCTCTGTGGGCGTGGTGACCAATCTTGACCCTCTAGACACAGTGCCAGAATGCTCCATCACTGAACCAGAGCAAATTTATAACGTCTTAAGAACTCAAGTGGACGTTGTATTGCCTAGCGGCTGCTCTGTTTTAAATGCCGATGATGAAGCTGTTGTGAAAATGGCTGAATTATCAGATGGCGAAGTTATTTTCTTTAGCCAATATGGGGTCAATGAACACACCAAGAAACATTTACAAGAAGGTGGTCGCGCCTTGTTCACAGAAAATAATATGATTATTTTGGCAACGGGCAATGATCAATACCCTCTCATCAGCACGACCAACATTCCATTTTTACAAGCCAGCAGCAAAACTAACACCCTAGAAAGCATACTGGCCTCTGTCGCTGCAGCATGGTCTTTAGATATACCCAAAGACATCATTGCTGCAGGTCTTCAAACTTACCAATAGTCAATCATGGAATTAATTCGCATACGCGCTCTCAGAGGTCCTAATTTTTGGGGCAAACACACTTCTCTAGAGGCATTGGTCAAGTGCGAAGAAAACGAAAAAATCATCACCAATATTTCTGGGTTTGAAACTCGCTTACGTGAACGCTTTCCTCAGCTTAGCCCATTACGTCCACATACACAAAACGAAACCGTCTCTCTGGCCCATGCCTTAGAGGTGTGTTCAAGAGATTTACAAGCTCAAGCAGGCTGTCCAATCACTTTCAGTAGAACCATGTCAACACCAGATGATGGTGTGTATATTGTGGTGGTTGAATACACCGAAGAAAAAGTCGGTCGTTTGGCACTTGATTTGGCTTTACAGTTATGTCGCTCAGCTCTAATTGATAACGGCTCACACCTGGATGAGTACCTCAAGCAATTAAGAGATTTAGATGAAGACATCCGCCTGGGGCCAAGTACGGGATCAATCGTAGAGGCTGCGATAGTGCGCGGCATCCCTTACCGTCGCTTAACCGAAGGCAGCATGGTTCAGCTAGGTTGGGGCAGTAAACAACGCCGCATACAAGCAGCTGAAACAAGCTCAACCAGCGCAATTGCAGAATCAATTGCCCAAGATAAACAGTTAACCAAAGATTTACTTCATGCGGCTGGCGTGCCAGTACCCATGGGGAAAATCGTGACCACTGCCGAAGAAGCATGGGAAGCGTATTTAGAAATTAAATCTCCTGTAGCGGTCAAGCCACGCGATGGCAATCAAGGCAAAGGTGTTGCGGTCAATATTGATAACCGCGAACAAATAGAGATTGCTTTTAAAGCGGCTTCAGCTATTTCTTCTGAAGTGATTGTTGAACGCTATATGCCAGGACATGATCATCGTCTCTTAATCATCGGTGGCCAATTGATAGCAGCCGCACGTCGCGAACCACCTTACGTGATTGGTAATAACAACAACACTATTCGCGAATTGGTTGAAGAGGTGAATAAAGATCCTCTCAGAGGTGACGGGCACGCCACATCATTGAGCAAGATTCGCATCGATGAAATCGCGATTGCCACACTTAAGAATCAGCAACTCACCCCAGATTCGATTCCTCCAAAAGGTTTACGAGTCACTCTTCGCAACAATGCAAATTTAAGCACCGGCGGCACCGCCACTGATGTAACAGATGATGTACATCCGGATCTCGCCGCCTCAGCTATTGCAGCAGCAGAAATGGTTGGCTTAGATATTTGTGGCGTTGATGTAGTTTGTGACAATGTTTATAGACCGCTGGAAGAGCAAGGTGGCGGCATTGTTGAAGTCAACGCTGCACCAGGATTACGCATGCATTTGCATCCTTCATACGGCAAAGGTCGACCAGTGGGTGAAGCCATTATTTCAACCATGTTTGGTAAAGAAGATGATGGCCGAATTCCAGTGGTAGCAGTGACTGGCACGAATGGCAAAACAACCACCGTTAAGTTGATGAGCCACCTGTTTGAGCAACAAGGTTTACGCGTCGGTCATACAGGCACAGATGGCGTCTATGTGAATGGTAAAAGAATCGACACAGGCGACTGTAGCGGTCCCAAGAGCGCTCGCAACGTCTTGATGCACCCAGACGTTGATGCGGCTGTTTTAGAGACGGCACGGGGCGGCATTTTGCGTGAAGGCTTAGGATTTGACCGTTGCCAAGTTGCCATTGTGACCAATCTAGGTGAAGGCGATCACCTTGGCATGAACTACATCAACACAACGGCAGAATTAGCTGCAGTTAAACGTGTGATTGTTCAGAATGTGGCTAGCAATGGCATGGCTGTTCTCAATGCGGCTGATCCAATGGTTGCGAAAATGGCAAAGTCTTGCCCAGGGCAAGTCACTTTCTTTGCAAGAGATATCCATCACCCAGTGATGGCAAAGCATCGCGCTCAAGGTCAGCGCGTGGTTTTTGTTGAAAACAACAAAATTGTTGCCAGCGAAGGTAAAAAAGAATTCCACATTGATTTGAACCAAGTACCTGTCACGGTCAATGGCAGCATCAGCTTTCAGGTAGAAAATGTCTTAGCAGCAGTCGGTGCCGCCTGGGCTTTGAACATTCCTTGGGAAACCATTGCAAAAGCATTGGCCACCTTTGTGAGTGATGCGCAAACAGTGCCTGGTCGCTTTAATATATTTAAACATCACGGAGCTACTGTGATTGCTGATTATGGTCACAATCCTGACGCCATCAAAGCTCTATCAGAAACCATTATCAAGATGCCGGCCAAAAAACGCATGGTTGTGATCAGTGGTGCTGGCGACCGTCGCGATGAAGATTTACGACGCCAAACAGAGATTCTTGGCCAATATTTTGATCACGTCATTCTCTATGAAGATCAGTGCCAACGCGGCCGCCCAGATGGCGAAGTGATTGGCATCATGAAAGAAGGTTTGATGGCATCAAATCAAGTGAAGAAAATACAAGAGTTTCATGGTGAGTTTTTAGCCATTGACCAAGCTTTATCTCAAATTGAAGCAGGCGATGTTTGCCTTATTTTGGTTGATCAGGTTGAGGAATCTTTGGCTCACATCGCCAAAAATGTTAGCTGACCAAAGCTCTAGAGATCATTCCTTTTGCAGTAGCTTTAGCACTTCAGCAGCAGCGACAAATCCAAAAGTGGCCGTTACAGTTACAGCTGAGCCATAACCTGCGCAAGACAATCCTCCGCTAGCAACACCCTGCCTTGGCTCATCAGAATAAATCGCTGTCACACCCAACTTCTTTTTAGGATCACTATTGAAGCCATATTCTTTGCGCAACGAATATCTAATTTTTGACAAGACTGGATCTTGAGTCGTTTTAGCCAAGTCAGCTGCCTTGATACGACTCGGATCAAGCTTGCCACCTGCGCCACCGCAAATGATCAACGGAATCGTTAAAGATTTTTTACCATTCTGTTTTGTGATTTCTTGTTCTTTTTGCTGCTCTTTTTGTATTTCTTTTTGTTCAGCCACCCTAGCCCTACCAAGCTCATCCCTGCCTTCACAATAGGCCACCAAGGCAATCTTCATCCTGACATCATCTGTGGCATCAAGCACGACAAAATATGGGTTTTCAGCGCTCTTACGCAAATGCGCATCCAAATTATCTGGAGTTAAAAATTCATCAATGATATTGAGTTTGATCGATGGATTGATCTGTCTGACCCGCTCGGCCATGGCTTCTGACTTTGATTTGCCGAAGTTATCTTCAATCGCATGTAACTGGCGATTCACATTACTCACTGCAATGTGGTCAAAATCCATCAACGTCAGCTCACCAATGCCACTTCTTGCTAGAGCCTCAACTGCCCAAGAGCCAACGCCACCCAATCCAGCAACTAAAACATGCGCATTCTCAAAGGTTTGTAAGCCACTCTCACCATACAGGCGAGCGACTCCCGCAAAACGCCGATTATGATTGGCATCCATAAAAATAATTACAAAAACAAATTAAATTATTTGTTCTGCTTTTTACGACCGAAAGGTTCCATGTGTGCGTGTCGACGAATGATGAAATCAAAAATCATCTTCATCCAAATTGTTGAACCCGCCAGAGCTGACCAAGTTTCATAAGCCATACGACCAGTCACAACACCTAGAATGGCTGCGGTAATGAGCGCCGCGGCTAGCAAGTTTAAAACGCCAGTAGCTACAGCAAATTTTTTGGGATTTTTAGGGGGTACGCCACCTTTAATTGCAACCTCAGAGAGATCTTTATTTACAAAAATTCTCCAGCCTCTGCGATACCAAAAAAATGAAATTGGAAAAAGCGCTATAAAAAGAATCCATGTCATGGCCACACTGATGTCAAAAGTCATTACGTATTCCAACTATTTAGATGATTCATTTTAGACGAAAAAACGGCCCTACAAAGTAGGGCCGTCAAGACTTAATTAATTTAACTTAATAAACTAATCGTTAGCAACTCTTAGTGAGCGCCATCAACTGTCTTTGATCCACGTGGGATACGAACAGCTTCAACCATCGCTTGGATGTGTGCAGGTGGTTCTTTAGTTACTTTATCAACTGCAAACGCAACGATAAAGTTAACAGCAGCACCAATTGCACCAAACGCTTCAGGAGTAATACCGAAGAAGCTATTTGGACCACCAATTAGATCGGTGTAACCAGTACCCTTGATAAAGAAAATACCTTTGTGTGCAAACACATAGAACAAGGTGATGAATAAACCGGCCAACATACCAGCAATTGCGCCTTCTTTATTCATTTTCTTAGAGAAGATACCCATCATGATCGCTGGGAACAATGAGCTGGCTGCAATACCGAAGGCCAAAGCCACAGTACCCGCCGCGAATCCTGGAGGATTCA
>CAYYOB010000041.1:0-9551 GCA_964473225.1 uncultured Polynucleobacter sp. | reverse complement strand
GAAGTACTGAAAGAGATTGATTTAAAGATTCCGGCCGGTGAGGTGGTAGCTTTTGTGGGACCATCCGGTAGTGGTAAATCTACTTTGGTTAATTTGTTGCCACGCTTTTTTAATCCAACCAATGGTGCCATTCATTTAGACGGATTAGATATTCAGGACATTGATTTGAAGGATCTGCGTCGTCAAATGGCTTTTGTGAGCCAGGACGTTGTTTTATTCAATGACACCATTGCGGCGAACGTGGCCTATGGTGTTGCAAATGTAGAAGAAATTGATCGCGGCAGAGTTTATGAGGCATTGCAGGCTGCAAACTTAACTGAGTTAATTAAAGAATTGCCTGAGGGGATTGATTCTGAAGTTGGGGATAACGGCAATCGATTATCTGGTGGTCAAAGACAGCGTTTGGCGATTGCTAGAGCCATTTATAAAGACGCGCCTATTTTGATTTTGGATGAGGCTACTTCTGCCTTGGATTCTGAGTCAGAGCGTCAGGTTCAAGAGGCCCTTGAAAAGCTCATGGAAGGTAAAACCACCTTGGTGATCGCGCACCGACTATCGACGATAGAAAATGCCGATCGCATTGTGGTCTTAGATCATGGAAGAATCGTTGAGAATGGATCGCACGCTGAGTTGATTGCTCAAAATGGCCTGTATGCCAGCTTGCACCGCTTGCAGTTCTCGCACGCTTAAATTTAGCTTTATAGTTAACGGCAGTGCCGTTAACTTAAGACAATATCGTATTGCTCTTGATTGAAGCTTGATTCAGCCTGAAGGCGAATCGGTTTGCCGATGAATTCAATCAACTGCGCAAGGTGTGTACTTTCTTCTTCTAAGAAGCGGTCAATCACATCAGCGCTGGCAATGATTCTGAATTCTTTCGGATTGAACTGGCGATGCTCACGCAATACTTCGCGCAAAATCTCATAGCAAATACTTTGGGCAGTTTTAACTTGGCCTTTGCCCTGACAAACTTCACAAGGTTCACATAAAAGATGTGCCAATGACTCACGAGTCATTTCTACCAACCCCAATGAAGAGAAGGGGTTGGCAGACGTTCTGATTTTGTCTCTGGCTAAGTTTTTATTGAGTTCTTCTAGCACCGCATCTTGATGCTCTTTGCTGTGCATGTCGATGAAATCAATGATGATGATTCCACCAAGATTGCGTAAACGCAATTGGCGCGCAATGGTTTGAGCAGCTTCTAAATTTGTTTTGTAGATGGTGTCATCAAATGTGCGAGCACCCACATAGCTGCCAGTGTTGACATCAATCGTGGTCATTGATTCTGTTTGATCAATCATCAAGTAGCCGCCTGATTTAAGGTCAACACGACGACCCAAAGCGCGATTGATTTCTGATTCTGTGTCGTACAGATCAAATAGAGGGCGTTCGCCACGATAAAGAATCAATTTAGATTCTTGGTTGGGCATGAAGTCTTTGGCAAATATTTTGAGTTTTTCAAAGTTCTCTGCAGAGTCAACGCGTATTTGACCGATGGCATCCGACGCCAAATCTCTTAGTACTCGCTCAGCAAGGCTTAGGTCTTGGTGAAGCAAGCATGGAGCAGGTATCTGCTTGCTACCATCCTGAATCTTTTTCCAAGTAGCGCTCAGATATCTCAAGTCATTGGATAACTCTTGATCATCTGCATCTTCGGCGCTGGTTCTTAAGATGTAGCTGCCAGATTCGTTTTGGTAGTCAGTCAGTAAACCTTGAAATCTTTTCTTTAAAGCATCGCGGTCTTCAAGGTTTTCAATTTTTTGAGAGATGGCCACTTGTTGGCCATTGTCTTCTTGTGGCAAGAAAACCAAATTGCGGCCAGCAATGCTGATGTGCGTGCTCAAGCGAGCACCTTTGGTACCCAGCGGATCTTTTAGAACTTGAACCAAAATGGTTTGCCCATCGAACACCAGTTTTTCAATGGGGGTGTTATCGGGCTTGGAATTTTTTGGCATCCATAAATCAGCCACGTGAAGAAATGCTGCCTTATCTAAACCAATGTCCACAAATGCAGATTGCATGCCTGGTAGCACGCGCGTTACTTTACCTAAGTAGACGTTGCCAACAATGCCTCGACTTTGGCTTCTTTCAATGTGAAGCTCTTGCACCACTCCCTGAGCAATGATGGCTACTCGGGTTTCTTGAGGGGTGATGTTTACGAGGATTTCTTCGATCATGGTTGAAACTTATCAATCTATTGAGGCAGTGCGCAGTGTTTTAAATCAGTTTTAAGGCCTAAGAGAAAACTGTACACCAGTTTCATGCATGAGTTGAGAGGTTTCATAAAGAGGCAAGCCCATGATGCCGCTATAGCTGCCTGAGATAGTGCTGATCAAGCAGCCACCAATGCCTTGTATGCCATAGGCACCCGCTTTGCCCATGGGCTCATTGGTGGAAATGTAAGCATCAATTTCCGCATCGCTGAGTGACTTAAAAGTCACTTGTGAGCTTGAAACAAGAAGTTTGGGTTGATCATCATTCATGTGAGGCTTGCTCAATACAGCGACCGCTGTGTGGACTTGATGTGTTTTGCCGCTCAAGAGCTGCAAGATTCTTTTGGCGTCCTGGTGATCAGCGGGCTTACCTAAAATGATTTCTTTGCCATCTTCCAGCATAAGTGCCACAGTGGTATCGGCGCACAAGATGGGGGCTGTGGGTAGCTCTTGTTTAAGTTGTTTTGTGAGAAGTCGTTGTTTGGCAGCTGCTAGCTTTGCTAATGTAACGCGCTTCACATAAACCAAAGCTGCTTCATTGGGTAATTGGATTTCCAATGATTCAGCATCTTCGCTTGGATCGGCCAGGAGTAATTGAAACTTAACGCCAATTTGCGTGAGAAGTTCTTGGCGGCGAGGGCTTTGAGAGGCCAGGTAAATCAATGAGTGCATCACACTTACTTTTTAATGAGGCGCTCTTAAACGCGATGATAAGGATGGCCTTGCAAGATGGTCCACGCACGGTAAAGTTGTTCGACCAATAAAACTCTGGCCATGGCATGCGGAAGGGTCATGCTGGAGAGGCGAATCATCGAAGCAGCTTCTTTTTTAAGCTCAGCATCCAAGCCATCCGCGCCACCAATCAATAATGCAATGTCTTTACCATCTTGGCGCCAAGCGCTGAGTTGGTTGGCGAGGTCTTGAGTGGAAAGATCTTTACCACGCTCATCCAAAGCAATGATGTGAACACCCTTTGGCAGGGCTTCACGTATTTTGATCGCTTCTTTGGCAGGGCTGATGTCTGGTTTGAGTTCTTTGATCTGAATCGCACAATCTGCTGGCATGCGTTTCAGATAATCTTGGGTGGCAGTTTCAGCCCATGTGGGCATCTTGTGACCCACTGCAATGACCCAAAGTTTCATGATTGAAAAAGGAGTCTTAAACCTGAGGTTTAGTCGTCCTCATCATCCTCAGGTTCGCTGGCGAAACGTTTTGACTTATTGGCCTTGCTACCCAATTTGACGCGCACAGGCTTATCACCCCAAATGCCTTCGAGTTGATAGTAAGAGCGCAACATCGGTTGCAAGATGTGAACGATGATGTCGCCACAATCGACCAACACCCATTCACCAGTTTCCATACCTTCAACAGAAATAACATCACCACCTTTTTCTTTGACTGATTCCTTGACGGACATCGCCAATGATTTTGTTTGACGATTGCTGTTACCTGTTGCGATGATCACGCGATCAAATAGATCGCTGATTTTGGTTGTATCAAAAACGCGAATATCTTCTGCCTTGACATCTTCAAGGGCATCAATGATCACACGTTGTAATTTTGGAATATCCATTATTTATTTCTATAAAGACCTTTGGCTTCGATGTATTCGAGTACCAAGGGTGGTATTGCATCTGCCAATTCATCCCATGATGCGTGGTTGTAAAACCCATCACGAAGTTCATTGGAGGCAAGATTAATCTGCAGGCTTTGATCAAACAAAACATGTCCCTGTGGGCTCAATTGTAACAACTGAGGGTCTTGTGTCTGTTTATCTAAGAAAACGCCGCCAATTGGGCTTTGATCGACTTGATTCGGTGTGTGGGGGCGGCTAGCAACCGCGATGTGCACGTAGTTCGGCAATTCTGGCCACTGATGCCAAGTTTTGATGTTTTCCCAGCTATCGGCACCCATGATCCAGGTGATTGACGCCTGTTCGCCATAAAGTGCGCGCAGCTCTTTGGCGGTATCAATCGCATAACTCGGACCTTCTCTAGACATCTCTAGGGTACTGATATCAATTTTTGTATATATGTGGTGATCCACAAATAAATCATGCAAGGTCTCAATCGCGTATTCGCTCATGGCCAAGCGATGCTTGGCGGAAGTGATGTCATTGCCTTTTTGCCATGGTTGTCCAGCAGGCATCCAGATGATGTGATCGAGTTGTAGCACTCTTGAAAAATGCTCAGCCAGACGCAAGTGACCCCAGTGAGGCGGATCAAATGTGCCACCCAAGATTCCGACGGATAAGCGTTTCTTGCTGGCCATGTTATCCATGTTGCTCATGTTGTCCATCAACGAGCAATCCAATCAATCGGTTTTAAGAAGTTGGTATAGAGCAGAGCCTCTGGGCTGTTGGCAGCTGGTTTCCAGTCATAGCCCCAGCGAACAATCGGTGGCATGGACATCAAGATTGATTCAGTGCGCCCGCCAGATTGAAGGCCAAACAAAGTGCCTCTATCAAAGACTAAATTGAATTCAACATAGCGGCCTCGACGGAAGGCTTGGAATTCTCTTTGGCTTTCTGTGTAGGGGTCGTGTTGATGTTTCTTAACGATTGGCAAGTAGGCTTCTAAGAAAGCATCTCCAACTGAGCGAGTCATGGCAAAACTTTGCTCAAAGCCTAATTCGCTGAAATCATCATAAAAAATTCCGCCAATACCGCGTGGTTCATCACGGTGCTTGAGATAAAAGTATTCATCACACCATTTTTTAAAGCGTGGGTGCAGTTCTGGCTTGTATGGATCTAATGCGTTTTTACACGTTTGATGAAAATGTTTGCAATCAGCTTCATCACCATAGTAAGGAGTTAAGTCCATGCCGCCTCCAAACCACCAGACAGGATCCTTGCCTTCTGCTTGAGCAATAAAGCAGCGAACGTTCAAGTGAACGGTTGGAATGTGCGGATTGCGAGGATGGAACACCAGTGATACGCCCATGGCTTCAAAGGCTCTGCCGGCAAGCTCTGGTCGGTGGGCTGTTGCTGAAGGTGGCATTGAGTCGCCACGCACGTGAGAAAAACCAACGCCGCCGCGTTCCAAGATGTTGCCTTCTTCAAGAATCATCGAGCGACCATCGCCCTTGAGTTTGGCATCGGCTGGTTTTGTCCAAGAGTCCGTGGCAAAAGTTTTGCCATCAAGCTCACTCATGCCTGCAGTGATGCGTTCTTGTAAACCTAAAAAGTATTGACGAATTTGTTCGACGTTGATGCTTGTGTTTGACATAAAAGATTTAATTTAATTAAAGTGCGCGATAACCAATGTCGCGACGGAACTGTGCGCCATCAAATTGAATATGATCTAAGTGCGCATAAGCTTTTTGTTGAGCACCTTTTGTGGTGTGGTCTAAACCCACCACGCACAAGACTCGACCACCCGATGTTTTGAGTACGCCGTTATCCATGGTTGTGCCAGCATGGAATGTCACATGATCCACATCATCTGCAGGAATACCTGTGATCACATCACCTTTGCGCGGAGTCTCTGGGTAGTTGTGTGCAGCCATCACGACGCCTAAGGCGATTCTGGCATCCCAATCTAATTCCACTTGATCAAGCTTGCCGTCTACTGCGGCATCCAAAGCAATCAAGAAGTCGCTCTTCAAGCGAGCCATGATCGGTTGTGTTTCTGGGTCGCCCATGCGGCAATTAAATTCCAATGTTTTTACTTGGCCTTTGCCATCGATCATCAATCCAGCATACAAGAAGCCTGTGAATGGAATGCCATCAGCTGCCATGCCTTTAACGGTTGGCATGATGATTTCTCTTAGGGCGCGTGCATGTATTTCTGGGGTGACCACGGGTGCTGGTGAATATGCACCCATGCCGCCAGTGTTAGGACCTTGATCGGCATCCAGCAAACGCTTGTGGTCTTGGCTGGTTGCCAAGGTCAAAACATTTTTACCGTCGACCATGACGATGAAGATAGCTTCTTCACCTTGTAAAAATTCTTCAATCACCACTCTGGCGCCAGCATCACCTAATTTGTTATCAGACAACATCATGTCGATCGCACCGTGAGCTTCTTCAAGGTTCATGGCAACGACTACACCTTTGCCCGCAGCCAAGCCATCTGCCTTGATCACAATGGGTGCACCTTTGGCATCAATGTAGGCATGAGCTTCTTGGATGTTTGAGAAGGTTTGATACTCGGCCGTTGGGATTTGATGGCGTTTCATGAACGCTTTTGCAAAATCTTTTGAAGACTCGAGTTGGGCGGCTTTTTGAGTGGGTCCAAAAATACGCAAACCTTGGTTTCTGAAAATATCCACAATGCCACCAGCCAATGGGGCTTCTGGACCAACCACGGTCATATATATTTGCTCGTCTTTGGCAAAGGCTGCCAAAGCATTTAGATCAGTGATGTTGAGGTTCTCAATGCCCATGTTTTTGGCAGCAGCTGTTGCAGTGCCGCCATTGCCTGGAGCCACAAATACTTTTTGTACTTTTGGAGACTGAGCCAACTTCCATGCAAGAGCATGTTCACGACCACCAGAACCAATCACTAAAATTTTCATAAAAAACTTTCAAAACCTATTTAAATATTGACTCGACAAATAATGACTCGATCAAGCTGAAGAGTTGTTGTTGGTTATTGCTATTCCATGGATGCGTTGGTGAACACTTCTTGCACGTCATCCAATGACTCAAGAGCATCCAATAGTTTTTGCATTTTGAGAGCATCCTCACCTGATAGATCAGTTTCTGTATCAGGGCGCATCGTTACCTCACCCATCTCTGGAGAAAAACCTTTGGCAATCAAGGCATCTTTGATTTGTGAGAATTCATAAGGAGGCGTCACAACTTCAATTGAGCCATCTTCCTGAGGGATCACATCATCTGCACCTGCTTCTAGTGCAGCTTCCATCAAAGCATCTTCAGAGGTGCCAGGTGCAAAGAACATGCGACCACAATGCTTGAATAAAAAAGCAACTGAGCCATCGCTGCCCAAATTACCACCATGTTTGGTAAACGCATGACGAACTTCAGCCACCGTTCTGGTTCTGTTGTCAGTCAAAGCATCCACGATCACGGCAGCACCATTGAGACCATAGCCTTCATAACGGATTTCTTCGTAGTTAACACCTTCTAGTGATCCTGTGCCGCGTTGAACAGCGCGCTGCACGTTGTCGTTGGGCATATTGGAGTCTTTGGCTTTATCAATCGCCAAACGCAAACGAGGGTTGGTTGCAATATCACCGCCACCCATTTTTGCAGCCACTGTGATTTCACGGATCAATTTTGTCCAAATTTTGCCGCGCTTCTCGTCTTGGCGTCCTTTGCGATGCTGAATATTGGCCCATTTGGAATGACCGGCCATAAAGACTCCCTGAATAACTTTTATTGAAGAATTGCTATATATTTAGCTAAGATTGTAATTTTAGGCAAAATAGCGCCTGATTAGCCAAAAAACTGAAAAAATTAAGCAAAAAACAACTAAATAAAAACAGGAGACAGTCATGAGTGTGATTCAGTCAAAAGCCATCAAAATGATGGAAGTGGGTGGTCCAGAGGTTTTGCAGTGGGTGGATATTGAGGTTCCAGCCCCAGGCCCTGATGAAGTCAGGGTGGTTCATGAGGCAGTTGGCCTGAATTTCATTGATGTTTATTTCCGCAAAGGCGTTTATCCACAACCATTGCCTGGTTGGCTTGGTATGGAAGCTTCAGGCGTGATTGAATCAGTTGGCTCGAATGTGAAACATGTCAAAGCTGGTGATCGCGTGGCTTACGCAGGTAAACCAGCCGGCGCATATTCTCAAGTGCGTGTGATGCCAGCTGAAATCGTGGTGAAGTTACCGGATGCCATTTCTTTTGAAATGGGCGCTGCCATGATGTTGCAGGGCTTAACGGTTAATTACTTGTTGACTGATAGCTACAAAGTGCAAGCAGGCGATACAGTTTTATTCCATGCTGCGGCTGGCGGCGTTGGTTTGATTGCGATGCAGTGGTTGAAGCTATTGGGTGCCACAGTGATTGGTACAGTGGGCTCAGAAGAAAAAGCAGCCTTAGCAAAATCATATGGCTGTGATCACACGATTCTGTATACCAAAGAAGATTTTGTGGCGCGCACCAAAGAGTTGACCAACGGCAAAGGCGTTAACGTTGTGTATGACTCGATTGGTAAAGATACCTTTATGCAATCCTTGGACTGCATCAAGCCGCGCGGCATGATGGTGACCTATGGCAATGCCTCTGGTTCTGTGCCGCCAATCGATGTGGGTATTTTGGGTGTTAAAGGTTCATTGAAATTGACACGTCCAACCGTGATGACTTATACCCACGACCGAAGCTTGTTAGAGCCGATGTCCGCTGATTTATTCGATAAAGTGACGAGTGGCAAAATCAAGATTGAAATCAATCAACGCTATCAATTGCAAGATGCCGCTCAGGCTCATCGTGATTTAGAAGATCGTAAAACCACAGGGTCAACGATCTTTTTGCCTCGTTAAAAATAACTTCATTCATCAACAAAGGTTTTAAATCAAATGAGCACGATTGCATTTATTGGATTAGGAAATATGGGACGCCCGATGGCCGGCTTTTTATTAAAAGCAGGTCATCAACTGCGTATTTATGCCAGACGTCCTGAAGTTTTTCAAAATGAAGCAAAGCATTTGATTGAGGCTGGTGCTACTGCTTGTTCATCTCCTGCAGAAGCCGCACAAGGTGCTGATTTCATCATCACCAATGTGATGGGCACCCAGGACGTGGCTGAGGTCTTACATGCCGGTAGCGAAGCTGTTATTCAAACAGCGAAACCTGGAGCCATTTGCATTGATCACAGCACGATTGATCCTCAGGGTGCCAAAGACATCGCTGCGGTCATGGCCGGCAAAGGTGTGACTTATGTTGATGCGCCAGTGAGTGGTGGGGTTAAAGCGGCCACAGAGGGCACTTTGGTGATGATGATGGGTGGCTCTGATCAGGATGTGGCCAAAGTAAAAGAAATTGTTAAGAACTACGCTAAGACCATCACGCACATTGGTGGTGTGGGTCATGGCCAGGTGGCAAAGTTATGTAATCAGATCGCTCAAGTGATCAATATTCAAGGTGTTGCTGAATCTTTGCGTTTTGCCCAGGCCAATGGCGCTGACTTACAAAAAGTATTTGAGGCGATTTCTGGTGGCATGGCTGGTAGCCGAATGCTTGATTTGATGGGGCCTAAGATGGTGTCCAGAGACTTTAAAGCGGGCATTGAAGCAAGGCTTCATGCCAAGGATTTTTTCTTGGTAAAAGATGCTGCTACAAAAAGCCATTTAGACATGCCGGCCGTACAAACAGTGGCTCTACAGCTAGAAAAACTGATGGAGTCAGGATGGGGCTACGATGACACTTCT
>CAYYOB010000040.1:0-9601 GCA_964473225.1 uncultured Polynucleobacter sp. | reverse complement strand
CCTGCAAAAGGACCTGAATATTAGCAGAAAAGCCCTTAGCTATCAATTGTTTATAGCGTCTATCAGCCCTTGCCTCAGCGCTGGCAGTTAAAAAGACTTTGGTGGCTGCATCCGTAAAAATCACGCTCGCCATGTCCCTACCATCCGCCACCAACCCTGGTTTTTGCCTAAAAGCTCGCTGTCTTGAGATCAAAGCATTTCTGACGCCGGTATGAACAGCAACCTCGGAAGCACGCTTACCCATCTCTTCCTGGCGTATTTGATCCGTGACATCCTCACCGGCTAGAAATACCCTATCTCCTTGAAAATTAACATTTAAATTTTCAGCAATGGGGATTAAATCAGGCTCAGAGGCTGTTGAAACACCCACCTTGGAACTGGCCAAACCAACCAAACGATAGAGCGCCCCACTGTCCAAATAGTGATATCCCAAATGCTCAGCCACTAATTGAGCAACCGTTCCCTTACCAGAGGCAGTTGGTCCATCGATTGCGATCACGGGGATTAATGTATTGGTGTTTTGGGTCATTTTTGATGATTTTTAGGTTTTTAAGCCTGGGCATAGGCTTTTAATAAGTATAAATATTTCTTAATGTGAAATGATCAATGCTGCAATTTAGCCACAAAATCAGCGATTGATAGGCAAGAAGTGAGGCCTGGGGATTCCATACCGAGCAAATTAATCAATCCTGGCACACCATGTTCCTGCTCAGTTTGTATCAAAAAGTCAGCCGATGGATCTTGAGGGCCGCTGATTTTTGGACGAATTCCGGTATACGAAGGGTTCACTTCTTTGTTAAGTACTGCTGGGTAATAGCGAGCGACTGCATCGATGAAACGTTGGCGACGAGAATCATCAAATGCGTAGTCGACTGAATCAATCCACTCAATGTCAGGTCCAAATCGAACTTGGCCGCCCATGTCTAAAGTGACATGAACACCCAGGTACCCATGACCGGCCACTGGATAAATCAAATGCTTGAATGGACTCTTGCCACTCATCGTGAAGTAATGGCCAATCGCATAGTAAGGCTTAGGAATCGCCGACTCTCGAATACCTTCAATGGATCGTGCAACATCACAGGCATATAGGCCAGCAGCATTGATGACTGTTTTTGCAAGTATCAAACTTTGATCGGCATCGCCCAATTGAATTTGAATGCCGTTCGATACAGCGCGTCCAGAAACAACTGGTGAATTAACAATGAAATTTCCACCGGCGTTTTCAAAATCGCCTAACAGTGAGAGCATCAAAGCATGACTGTCGATGATGCCAGTGCTCGGAGATAACACAGCGCCATGAGCATGAACTTCTGGTTCCAACTCATTTAATTCAGCCTTAGTGACATGACGCAAGTCATGCACACCATTCACTTGGGCGGCTTGAATATAACTATCCAGCTTGGCCAACTCTTCTTCACGACTGGCCACAATCAGCTTGCCAATTTGTTGATGAGGAATTGATCTCTCTTTCGCATAGGCATACAACATTTGTTTGCCTTGCACACAATGAAGTGCCTTCAAAGAACCTGCCGGGTAATAAATACCTGCATGGATCACCTCAGAATTTCTAGAGCTGGTTTCCATGCCAAAAGCATCATTCCTTTCTAAAAGAATGACTTCACGACCTTCCATCTGAAGTTTTCTGGCGACCGCCAGACCAATCACTCCTGCACCAATAACGATGACGTCGCATTCAAAGTCATGTTCGGTTTTCATGATTAATTCAATTAAATTGATTGTGCAATTTGAGAAAATTCTTTGAAATACTCTGGGAATGTTTTTGCCACGCAAGCAGGATCATTGATCCTGATTCGCAAAGGTCCGAGAGTAGCCAAAGAAAAACACATCGCCATGCGATGGTCATCATAGGTATCAATGCCTTGAGCTGGAGACTGCCAGTTTTTTGGCGGAGTGATTTGAATGTAATCATCACCGGCATCAACAATCGCACCAACTTTTCGTAACTCATTGGCCATCGCAGCAATGCGATCAGTCTCTTTGACTTTCCAGCTTGCAATACCCGTTAGCTTGGTTGATCCTTCAGCAAACAAAGCTGCCACAGCCAAAGTCATCGCCGCATCAGGTATTGCCAAACAATTGAGCTCAATGCCTTGCAACTTTCCACTGGGTGTATCAACTCCTCTGACCTCAATCCAGTCATCACCCGCCATCACATTGGCACCCATTTGATTGAGCGCCTCAGCAAAAGCCACATCGCCTTGAATACTGTTTCTGCCAACACCAGTGACTCTGACCGGACCCTCTGCAATAGCACCAGCCGCCAAAAAATAAGATGCTGAAGAAGCATCTCCTTCAACATACAGCGTGCCTGGGCTGGAGTACGGTTGACCATCATTGGCCGGAATATAGAATTTCTGCCAATTGTCATTACGCACATCAACGCCAAATCGATTCATCAACTTCAAGGTGATATCAATATAAGGTTTTGAGATCAACTCGCCCATCACCTCGATACAAATTTCATTTTTAGCAACGAGTGGCAAGGACATCAATAAAGCCGTTAAGAACTGGCTAGAAACATCGCCACGCACTTTGATTAATTCATTGGTGCGTATCGTTCCTTTAGAGATTTTCAGTGGGGGATACCCTTCTTGTTGCTCATAAGCAACTTGAGCGCCCACCATTCGCAAACCGTCGACCAAATCACCAATTGGTCTTTCATGCATGCGCGGCACACCATGTAAACGGTAGTCACCACCCAGAATCGCCAAAGCAGCGGTCAAAGGTCGAATCGCAGTACCCGCATTACCCATGAATAAATCTGCCTCTTGATTTGGCAAGCGGCCTGAGCAACCTTGAACCACGCAATCACCATCGGTCTCATCAATCTTGATACCCAAGGTTTTCAATGCGGCACGCATCACTTGCGTGTCATCAGCGTCCAACAATCCTTTTAAGCGAGTTGTTCCAGACGCCAGAGCTGACAAAAGTAAGACTCGATTAGAAATACTTTTTGAACCAGGTAAAGCCACTGTTCCTTCAGCTTTGATGTATGGACCCAATTCAACAAATTCAATCACACCAGAACTCATCAACGACCTTCCCACTTTTGGCGTTCAGCACTGGCGCGCGTAAAAGCTTTCAATAAAGCATCGCTGTCTTCCTTGGCAATCAAATCTCTTAATTGCTTGGTCAAATTGAGATACTGATCCAGCTCTTTTAATAATGCCGTTTTATTGGCCAAACTGATGTCGCGCCACATTTCAGGGCTTGAAGCTGCAATTCTTGTGAAATCTCTAAAGCCAGCACCAGCATGGCCTAATTTGACATTCGCATCTTCTGAATTAGCCACCTGCAACATCAAAGCAAAAGATAAAACATGGGGCAAATGAGAAATAGCCGCAAACACAGCGTCATGCTGTAAAGAAGACATGCGGTGCGTACTAGCACCAGTCCCTAACCAAAACTCATTAATTGCATCCACTGCACCTGGTGCATTTTCTTGCAATGGGCAAATGATCACTTCTTTACCTTGATACAAATCTGCTTTGGCAGCACTCGCACCATGTTGCGCGCCACCTGCGATTGGATGAGCTGGAATAAATTGCGCCACCTTGTCACCCAAAGCTGTTTTAGCCGCCATGATCACATCGGTCTTGGTGCTACCAGCATCAGTGATCAATGCATTTTGTTTGAGGTGAGGCTCGATTGCATGAAGGATGCTGAAGGTTTGCGCAACAGGCACGCACACCACGATCACGTCCGCTTCTTTCGCGCACTGTTCAAGACTCACCGCTTGATCAATGGCGCCAAGCTTGATGGCCTCATTCAAATTTGCTTCAGAACGACCAACACCTAAAATCTTATCAAAGGTTTTAGCTTGTTTGTGTGCCAAGCCAATAGAAGCGCCAATCAAACCAACGCCAACAATGCCTAGAGTCAAAGGTTTTACTGCTGAAGTATTTTGAGTCATGGTCATCGCCCAAGTATTTTCTTGAGCGCATCGATGAAGACCTGATTCTCCTCAGGCAAACCAATAGAAATACGTAACCATTGAGGCAAACCGTAATTACCCACAGGACGCACAATTACCCCAGCTTTTAAAAGCTCTAAATTAACTTTAGCACCAGCATTAGGCTCATCGCCCACTTTCACCAAAACAAAATTGCCTGATGATGGAATATAGGACAAGCCCATTGAATCAAATGCCTTGGTCAACTGCGCATAACCTGCACAATTAAGGTCATAGCATTTCTTTAAAAATGCGCTGTCAGCCAATGCCGCAATCGCAGCCGCCTGAGCCAAGCTGTTGACGTTAAACGGCTGACGAATTCGATTCAATAAATCAGTGATGTTGTTTTGTGCAATGCCATAGCCAATTCTCAAACCAGCCAAACCATAGGCCTTTGAGAAACTTCTTGAAACAATCACATTCGGATATTTTCTGACCCAAGCAATCGCATCGTATTGTTGTTCTGGCGTTAAAAATTCGTTGTAAGCCTCATCAATCACAACCACCACATGCTCTGGCACTTTTTGTAAAAAAGCTTCAATCTCAGACGCTTTTAAAAATGTTCCAGTAGGGTTGTTTGGGTTGGCCACAAACACCAAGCGAGTTTTAGCGGTGATGGCTTTTAACATTGCCGGCAAGTCATGACCAAAATCAGCTGTTGCCGCAACTTCAATCGCTTTTGCACCAACCGCTTGAGTAGCTAATGGATATACGGCAAAGGCATGCTTGGAGAAAACAACCTCATCACCTTCTTGCGCAACGGCTCTGGCAGTTAACTCCAAGATGTCATTACTGCCATTGCCCAGAGTGATCCAGTCAACCGACACACTGAGTTTTGTTGCCAAGGCATTTTTTAATTCAAAGCCATTGGAATCTGGATAACGACCTAAATCTTCAGCCGCTTTTGCCATCGCCTTCTTTGCTGACTCTGGCATACCCAAAGGATTTTCATTGGAAGCTAATTTAACGATCTTGTTTTCATCAAGACCAAATTCACGAGCAACTTCACTGATGGGTTTACCACCAACATAAGGAGCAATGTCTCTTACGTGCTTAAGCCCAATCAATTGCTCGGCGCTTTGTCCAACGTCGTTGGCCATGATCAATCTCTCTTAATTAATGACTGCGTGGGTAAGACCCTAGGTTTTTGAAAAACGCTGCTTCAGCCTGTAACTCAGACAATGCTGCAGCAACCTTTGGGTCATTGGCATGACCATCCATATCGATGTAGAAGAAATATTCCCAAGTGCCACGTCTTGCTGGACGTGACTCAAGGCGATTCATTGAAACGCCATGCTTTGCCATAGGCGCCAATAACTGATGCACAGCACCAGGTTTATTGTTAACGGAAAGAATGACTGAAGTCTGGTCTTTACCTGATGGCTGACATGAGCCGTGGCTCACAATCACAAAACGTGTGCGGTTATGTGGGTCATCCTGAATCTGACTTTGCACTGCTTGCAAGCCATATTGTTGCTGAGCTGAATCGCCAGCAATGGCAGCAACCGTTGGATCTTGAGCTGCTAGCTTTGCTGCCTCTCCATTACTGCTCATCGCTTGACGATCTAATTTAGGAGCATTGCTTGATAACCAACGCTGGCACTGTGCCAAAGCTTGAGGGTGAGCCATCACACGTGTCACACCATCCAAATTTCCTGACTTGGTCAATAAATGATGTTTGATGGCCAAAGCCACTTCACCAGTGATCTTTAAATCAGTGTCTAGTAACAAATCCAATGTTCTTGAAATGGCGCCCTCGGATGAATTCTCAACAGGTGCAACACCGAAATCAGCCGCACCAGCATCCACTGCACGAAACACCTCATCGATGCTTGAGCAAGGAACTTTGCTGATCGACTGTCCAAACTGAGCGAACGCAGCTTGCTCTGAAAACGTACCAGCAGGCCCTAAATAAGCAACGCGCACTGGAGCTTCCAAGGCGCGGCATGCGGACATGATTTCTCGCCAAATGTAAGTGATGCCATCGGCTGCTAAAGGACTTTTATTTTTTGCAATCAAACCATCAATGACTTGACGCTCACGCTCTGGACGAAAAACTGGGGCATTCACATCATGCTTGATCTTGCCAACCGCTTGAGCAGCTTCGGCACGAGCCGCCAGCAACTCTAAAAGTTGCTGGTCTATAGAATCAATCCGAGCGCGCAAAGGAGCTAAATCTTTATCATCAGCAGCCACGTTCAAACTCCTTCATGTACTCAACCAATGCTTCTACACCAGCCATTGGCATAGCGTTATAGATACTGGCGCGCATTCCGCCAACACTCTTGTGACCTTTGATGTTCATCAAACCTTGCTTGGCCGCACCCTCTACAAAAGCGTCGTTTAACTTCTCATCTTTTAGATAAAAAGTAACGTTCATGCGAGAGCGACAGTTTGCATCCACTTTTGAGGTGAACAAATTGCTTGAATCAATCGCCCCGTAAAGCAAATTTGATTTTGCAATATTTTGCTTTTCCATGGCAGCAACACCGCCCTGGCGCTTTAACCATTTGAACACCAAACCAGCCAAATAAATACTATAAGTTGGTGGGGTATTCAGCATTGAATCGTTTTCAGCCTGCTTCGCCCAATCCCACACCATTGGCGTGATAGGCATTGCATGACCCAATAAATCTTTGCGCACAATCACGATACTCAATCCAGCTGGGCCAATATTTTTTTGCGCGCCACCAAACAAAACACCAAAATCGTTGATATCGAAAACTCTCGACAAAATGTTGCTAGAAACATCAGCGACCAAAGGCTTATTCACTTTAGGAACTTGTTGAAACTCAACACCACCCACAGTTTCGTTAGAACAAATGTGCACGTAAGCAGCATCGTCTGATAATTGCCAAGTTGCTTGGTCTGGGATAGAGGTAAAGCCATTATCTGCACTTGATGCAGCCACATGGGCTTGACCATATTTAGTGGCTTCTTTGACAGATTTTTCTGTCCAGATACCAGTCACGATGAAATCTGCCTTGGGACCATTTTTCGCCAAAGGCATCAAGTTCATTGGAATCGCTGCGTTCTCACCGATAGCACCGCCTTGTAAAAACAAGACAGCGTAGTTATCAGGAACATTCATCAACTCGCGAAGGTCTGACAAAGTCTCTTCGTAACAAGCCATGAAAGGCTTGCCACGATGACTGACTTCCATCACACCCATGCCCAAACCATTCCAGTTGAGCATTTCATCAGCGGCCTGTTTTAAAACTTCTTCAGGAAGCGTTGCTGGCCCTGGTGCGAAGTTAAAAACTCGGCGATCAAACATTGTCCGGCTCCCCGCCCTCATCTTCTTGAGTCGCTACGCCATCAACTGTTCCATCCGCTGATTCATCATCAACTTCATCACCCTCATCGTCATCGCTTTCAGCAATGCGCTGCAAACCTGACAACTGAGTGCCTTCATCAACGTTGATCAAAGTCACACCTTGTGTTGCGCGACCCATTTCACGAATCTCAGCAACGCGTGTGCGAACCAACACACCACCCGTTGTGATCAACATGATTTGATCTTGTTCTGACACCAAAACAGCCGCAACAACTTTACCGTTGCGCTCACTTGTTTGGATTGCAATCATGCCTTTAGTGCCGCGACCATGGCGGGTGTACTCTGCGATTGGTGTGCGCTTACCGTAACCGTTAGCAGTTGCAGTTAGCACGCTGCCTGCTAATGGCGCACCATTCTCATCAACAGCATTTGTTTGACCTTCAACTTCAGCAGGCGCCACCAACATGGCGATCACTTCATGTGAAGCATCTAAATTCATACCGCGAACACCACGAGCTGTTCGACCCATTGGTCGCACATCATTCTCATCAAAACGAACCGCCTTACCAGCATCAGAGAACAACATCACATCGTGACGACCGTCTGTGATCGCAGCGCCCACTAAATGATCGCCTTCATCCAAGTCAACAGCAATGATGCCGGCCTTACGTGGATTAGAGAAATCTGACAAACGTGATTTCTTCACCACGCCTTTACGAGTTGACATGAACACGTACTTGTCATCTTCGTAGGCTTTGATTGGAAGAATCACTGTGATTTTTTCACCTTCAACCAATGGGAAGATATTCACAATTGGTTTACCGCGTGATGCACGACCACCTTGTGGAACCTCCCACACCTTCAACCAGTACATACGGCCGCGGTCTGAGAAACACAAAATCGTGTCATGGGTATTGGCAACGAACAAGGTATCAATCCAGTCTTCGTCTTTGGTTGCAGCCGCTTGCTTGCCACGACCACCGCGTTTTTGCGCACGGTATTCAGACAAAGGCTGGCTCTTCATGTAGCCACCGTGAGACAAAGTAACAACCAAATCCTGTGGAGTGATCAAGTCTTCTGTGAACAACTCAGTCGCATTCATTTCAATGCGTGAACGACGACCTGTGTCATTACCCGCTTGACCAAACTCAGCTTGAACAGCTTGGAGTTCTTCAGTGATGATCACTGTGATGCGTTCTGGCTTAGCCAAGATGTCTAATAAATTAGCAATCTCAAGCATCACTTCTTTGTACTCGCCAACAATCTTGTCTTGCTCAAGACCTGTTAAACGCTGTAAGCGCATTTGGAGAATCTCTTGAGCCTGACCTTCTGATAAACGATACAAACCATCTGCTTGCATACCAGCAGCAGGATCCAAATCTTCAGGGCGGAATGAATTCCGGCCGCCAGGCGCATCTTTTTCTGCACGCGCCAACATCTCACGCACAACTTCAGAGTCCCAAGACTTCAATAGCAATTCACGCTTAGCTTCTGGAGGTGTTGGTGCTGCCTTGATGATTTTGATGAACTCATCAATATTGGCAAGAGCAACAGCCAAACCTTCGAGAACATGACCACGCTCACGCGCTTTGCGAAGTTCGAAAACAGTTCGACGAGTCACCACTTCTCTACGGTGTGACAAGAAGCAATCCAACATTTGCTTCAAGTTCAACAAGCGTGGCTGGTTATCCACCAAAGCCACCATGTTCATACCGAATGTATCTTGCAGTTGAGTGTATTTATATAAGTTGTTCAGAACAACTTCAGGCACTTCACCGCGCTTTAGCTCAATCACAACGCGCATACCGGATTTATCAGATTCATCACGAATATCTGAAATACCCTCAACCTTTTTCTCAGTGATGAGTTCAGCGATGCGCTCAAGCAAAGTCTTTTTATTAACCTGGTACGGCAATTCGTCAACAATGATCGCCTGACGTGAACCGCGCTCCATGTCCTCAAAGTGAGTCTTGGCGCGCATCACCACGCGACCACGACCAGTTCGGTAACCATCTTTAACGCCTTGGATACCGTAGATGATTCCAGCCGTTGGGAAATCAGGAGCTGGAACGATCTCCATCAAATCATCAATCGTGCACTCTGGATGATTGAGCAAATGCAAACAAGCAGAAACAACTTCGTCTAAGTTGTGCGGAGGAATGTTGGTGGCCATACCCACAGCAATACCTGAAGATCCGTTGATCAATAAATTAGGTATTTTTGCTGGAAGAATTAATGGCTCTTTTTCGCTACCGTCATAGTTTGGTCCGAAATCAACGGTTTCTTTATCTAAATCGTCTAATAGCTGATGGGCTATCTTTGCCAAACGAATTTCCGTGTAACGCATC
>CAYYOB010000039.1:0-9752 GCA_964473225.1 uncultured Polynucleobacter sp. | reverse complement strand
AGCTGAAGTTAAATGATGATGAAGTTGCGACTGTCATGGGCCATGAAATTGCCCATGCTTTGCGCGAGCACGCCAGAGACAGAATCGCTAAAGCACAGTTGAGTAATTTGGGCGCCAGCGTTTTATCTTCAGCTTTGGGCTTGGGTAATCTGGGCGGGCAAGCCTTGGGCCAGGGTCTGCAAATCTTGGGCTTGAGTTTTTCAAGAGCTGATGAAAAAGATGCTGATTTGGTAGGTATGGATATTGCGGCCAGGGCCGGCTACGATCCGCGCGCAGGAATTTCTTTGTGGCAAAAAATGGGGCAGCTTTCTAAAGACAAGCAACCAGAGTGGCTGTCTACTCACCCATCGGGCGACAGTCGAATTTATGAAATTCAAAGAAATATCAACGAGGCTTTATTTTTGTATGCGCGCGCCAAAAAAACCACCGTTGATAAATTACCAAATTACAAGCCTTAAGATTTATACGCCTTCGTAGTCAATGATCAGCGGGGCGTGATCAGAAAACTTTTCACCTTTATAAATTTCGACTCGTTGTGCTTTCTTGGCAATCCCAGGAGTTGCGATTTGGTAGTCAATCCTCCAGCCCACATTCTTTGCGTAAGCTTGACCTCTTTGGCTCCACCATGTGTAGCATTCATCTTCGGTGTTGGGATGTAGGTGTCTGTAAACATCCATAAAGCCTGCTTCACTAAAAAGTTGCGTCATCCATTCGCGCTCTTCTGGCGTGAAGCCTGAGTTTTTAAGATTACCTTTCCAATTCTTTAAATCTATTTCTTTGTGAGCAATATTGATGTCACCACAAAGAACAATTTCTAGACCTTCTGCTTTCAGTTTTTTGATGTGAGGCATGAACAGATCAAGAAATCTGAATTTGGCTTCTTGGCGCTCTGGAGCGCTAGAGCCCGAAGGAAAGTAAGCAGAAATAACAATCAAATTGCCAAATCTTGCTTCAACGTAGCGACCTTCGGCATCAAACTCGCCATCATCAAAACCAATTTTGACGCTGTCAGGCGCTTTTTTTGAATAAAGCCCAACGCCGCTATAGCCTTTTTTGAGGGCGTATTGAAAAAATCCATGATAGCCATTGGGGTTCATCAAGGCGCTGTCTAAATCAGCCTCTTGAGCCTTAAGCTCTTGAATACAAAGGATGTCAGGGCTTTGAGTATTGACCCACTCAAAGAAACCTTTTTTAGCTGCTGAACGAATACCATTGAGGTTGGCGGTAATGATGCGTAACATCTCGGTTATGACTTCCAATCAAGAAAACTTTAAAAACGAATTTATCCATTTTGCCTTAGATGCCAAAGTATTAGCTTTTGGCGAATTTAAAACAAAAGCGGGTCGATTATCTCCTTACTTTTTTAATGCCGGCGGTTTCAATGATGGCGCACTACTCAAAGCCTTGGGTGAGTTTTATGCCAAAGCATTGATTAACTCAGGTGTTCAGTTTGATATGTTGTTTGGCCCGGCCTACAAAGGCATTACTTTGGCGGCCACGACTGCGGTTGCCTTGGCTGGCATGGGACGTCCAGTGCCGTTTTGTTTTAATCGCAAAGAAGCCAAAGATCATGGCGAAGGCGGCACTTTGGTGGGTGCACCATTAAAAGGTCGAGTGGTGATCATTGATGACGTGATTTCTGCAGGCACTTCGGTGCGCGAATCAGTCGACATTATTCGTCACGCCGGTGCAAACCCTGCGGCTGTTTTAATTGCTTTGGATCGCATGGAAAGAGCTGGCACGGCGACTGAGATCGCTGATAGCTCGGCCGTTCAAAACGTAGAAAAAGAATTTGGTATGCCAGTGGTATCAATTGCAAATCTGGCAAGCTTGATGAGTTTTTTAGAATCAAGCCAAAGCAAAGAGTTGCAACAGTACTTACCAGCTGTGAAGGCGTACCGAGATCAGTACGGCGTTTAAAGTCAAAGGTGAGCTTTAGCTAACACTCAGTCGAGAGTGATCTCGCCTTCAAAAACAGTTTGAGCTGGTCCGGTCATCATGACCGGATGTTGCATTGATGAAGCGCTGTCCCACGCAATGCTCAGATCTCCACCGCGCGTATGAACAGTCACTGGAGAGTCCAGGTGGCCTCTCAAAATACCAGACACAACGGCTGCGCACGCACCAGTTCCACAGGCCAAGGTTTCTCCTGAGCCTCTTTCAAAAACGCGCAGTTTGATTTCGTGGCGATTCTGAATTTGCATGAAGCCAGCATTCACCTTTTTCGGAAATGCCGCATGCGTTTCTATCTGCGGACCATCTTTTGCAACGGGTGCAGTATCAAGATCTTGCACAATTTGCACGGCGTGTGGATTGCCCATAGAGATGGCGTTGATCCACACGGCATGATCAGACAGTTCAAGTTGGTATAGGTTCGTCTTGCCTTCAACTTTTTCTTGAAGAGTTGAAGAGTTAAAAGGAATCGCGTCATTCGATAGGATCGGGGCACCCATGTTGACTGTGACCTGACCATCGTCATTTTCGGTCAGAGACAGAATGGTGTGAGCCACTTGCACTTTGACTGTTTTGTTCTTGGTCAAACCTTTTTCTCTCACAAAGCGAACAAAGCAACGGGATCCATTACCGCATTGCTCGACTTCGCCGCCATCAGAGTTAAATATTCTGTAACGAAATTCTGCCTCAGCCACAGTGGGCTTTTCTACCAAAAGGATTTGATCAGCACCAATGCCAAATTGGCGATGAGCCAGTCGTGCCCACTGCTCTTTAGTGATGCCAGAAAGGTCCTGAGAAATGCCATTTAAGACAATGAAATCATTGCCTGCGCCATGCATTTTGGTGAAGCGTAATCTTGTGCTCGTCATAGGGCTAAATATACAGGTTTGCCATCAAAAGTGAGAATGTTATAGAATTTAGGCTATTCGCCGAGTTAAGACAACTTGCGGGGCGAATTAAAAATATCCGCTAAAGCGTCGCCGCACTTAGTAATACTCGGCACGTGTTGTCGCTTATTTAACTAAGGAGCATTCATGGCGAACAATTATTTCTTTACCTCAGAGTCAGTTTCTGAAGGTCACCCAGATAAAGTATCTGACCAAATTTCTGATGCAATTCTTGATGCCATTTTGGCCCAAGACCCAACCGCACGTGTAGCCGCAGAGACTCTTTGCAATACCGGCTTGGTTGTTCTTGCAGGTGAAATCACCACAACCGCGAACGTTGATTACATCCACGTCGCACGTGACACCATTCGTCAAATTGGTTACGACAACACCGACTACGGTATTGATTACAAAGGCTGCGCAGTGTTGGTGGCTTACGACAAACAAAGTCCAGATATTGCTCAGGGCGTTGATAAAGCCCATGACGATGGTCTTGATCAAGGTGCTGGCGACCAAGGTTTGATGTTTGGTTATGCGGTTGATGAAACCCCAGAATTAATGCCTTTACCAATTCATTTGTCGCACCGCTTGGTTGAGCGTCAAGCTGATTTGCGTCGTGATGGTCGTTTGAACTGGTTGCGCCCAGATGCAAAGTCACAAGTGACATTGCGTTATGTTGATGGCAAGCCAGATTCAATTGACACGATTGTTTTATCAACTCAGCACTCCCCAGATATTTCTTTAGAGAAGCTGCGTGAAGCTGTGATTGAAGAAATCATCAAGCCAGTACTTCCAAAAGAGTTGATCAAAGGTGAAATCAAGTACTTGGTGAACCCAACAGGTCGTTTTGTGATCGGTGGCCCACAGGGCGATTGCGGTTTAACAGGACGCAAAATCATTGTTGATACATACGGTGGTGCAGCGCCGCACGGCGGCGGTGCTTTCTCAGGCAAAGACCCATCAAAAGTGGATCGTTCAGCTGCCTATGCGGGTCGTTATGTGGCTAAAAATATTGTGGCCGCTGGTTTGGCAAGCAAGTGTTTGGTGCAGATTTCATACGCGATTGGTGTGGCTCAGCCAACCTCTGTGATGGTCAGCACCTATGGCACAGGCAAGATTTCAGATGAGAAGATTGCTGAGTTAGTGCGTGCTCACTTTGATTTAAGACCAAAGGGCATCGTAAAAATGTTGAACTTGTTGCGCCCAATCTACCGCAAAACAGCTGCTTACGGTCACTTTGGCCGTGAAGAGCCTGAGTTCACATGGGAAGCCACAGACAAGGCTGCAGCCTTAAGGGCCGCTGCTGGTTTATAATTTTGCAAAATCTCTAAGGAGCGTTGCGAGGTGTTTAAGTCACTAAAGTCTTAAACACCCTAGGCTTAGAGGAAGGCCCCAGGCCTTTAGCAACGACGCTCGCTAACCTGTGAAGTGATTGGTTGGCGGGCTTTTTTTATTTGCCCTCCATGATCTTCCTTACTAGCTTGGAGTGGATATGAACAAACCTACTGATTTAAATGTGTTTAACGATTGCGCCATCGCCGATATGTCATTGGCTGCATGGGGTCGTAAAGAAATTATCATCGCCGAAACAGAAATGCCTGGTTTGATGGCGATTCGTGAAGAGTTTTCTGCTAGCCAGCCTTTGCGCGGTGCTCGTATCACTGGCTCTTTGCACATGACAATCCAAACAGCTGTTTTGATTGAAACATTAGAAGCTCTTGGTGCTGAAGTGCGCTGGGCGTCTTGCAACATTTTCTCAACACAAGATCATGCTGCTGCTGCGATTGCTGCAAACGGCACACCAGTGTTTGCGATTAAAGGCGAAACGCTTGAGCAATACTGGGAATTCACACACCGTATTTTTGAATGGCAAGATGGTGGCTACTCAAACATGATTTTGGATGATGGCGGCGATGCCACGATGTTGTTGCACTTGGGTACAAAAGCTGAAAAAGATTTATCAGTATTGAATAACCCAACAAGCGAAGAAGAAACAGTGTTGTTTGCTTCGATCAAAGCCAAATTAAAAATTGACCCAACGTGGTATTCAGTTCGTCTTGAGAAAGTAAAAGGCGTGACAGAGGAAACCACAACTGGTGTGCATCGTTTATATCAAATGCACGCTAAGGGCGAATTAAAGTTCCCAGCGATCAACGTGAATGACTCAGTGACCAAGAGCAAGTTTGATAACTTGTATGGTTGCCGTGAATCATTGGTTGATGGTATCAAGCGTGCTACAGACGTGATGATTGCCGGCAAGGTGGCTGTGGTTGCTGGTTATGGCGATGTGGGCAAGGGTTCAGCACAAGCCTTGCGTGCTTTGTCAGCTCAAGTTTGGGTGACAGAGGTTGATCCAATTTGCGCACTTCAGGCAGCCATGGAAGGTTACCGTGTTGTGACCATGGACTACGCTGCAGATAAGGCAGACATCTTTGTTACTGCAACAGGTAACTACCATGTGATCACTCATGACCATATGGCAAAAATGAAAGACCAGGCCATCGTTTGTAACATCGGTCACTTTGACAATGAAATCGATATCGCTGGTGTTGAGAAGTACAAGTGGGAAGAGATCAAGCCACAAGTGGATCACGTGATTTTCCCGGCAAGCAATGGTCAACCAGAAAAGCGCATCATCATTTTGGCCAAAGGACGTTTGGTTAACTTGGGTTGCGGTACAGGCCACCCGTCTTACGTGATGAGCTCATCATTTGCCAATCAAACGATTGCTCAAATCGAATTGTGGCAATCTGCTGGCACTAACAAGTACCCAGTAGGCGTTTACACATTGCCTAAGCATCTTGATGAGAAAGTGGCTCGTTTGCAGTTGAAGAAACTGAATGCTCAGCTAACTGAGTTGTCAGAGCAGCAAGCGAACTACATCAACGTGAAAAAAGAAGGCCCTTACAAGCCTGAAACATACCGTTATTAAAAACGTGATCAGGAATGAATGACATGGAATTAAGCCTTGAGTTTTTCCCACCAAAAACAGAAGAGGGAGCTGCGAAGCTCCGCTCTGTTAGAGAGCAGTTATCCGCAGCGCTTAAGCCAACATTTATTTCTGTAACGTTTGGTGCAGGCGGCTCAACACAAGACGGTACTTTGTCGACCGTTAAAGAAATCCATGAGGCAGGCCAAGAGGCTGCGCCTCATCTTTCTTGTGTCGGAAGTTCAAAAGAAAAGATTCGTGAACTACTGAAGCAATACAAAGACATTGGTATTCGTCGCATTGTGGCTTTGCGTGGCGACCTGCCTTCTGGCATGGGTCAATACGGGGAGTTCCATCATGCTGAAGAGTTGGTCAGATTTATTCGCTCGGAAACTGACAGTCATTTCCACATTGAAGTAGCGGCTTATCCAGAGATGCATCCTCAGGCGAAATCAATGAGCGATGACATCTTGATGTTTGCTAATAAGATGAAGGCGGGTGCAGATTCAGCCATCACCCAATACTTTTTCAACAGTGATGCTTATTTCAGATTTGTAGATGAGGCCTATAAGTTGGGCGTTGATCAACCAATCGTTCCTGGCATCATGCCGATCACCAATAGCACTCAGTTGTTACGCTTCTCTGATGCTTGTGGTGCAGAGATTCCTCGCTGGATTCGTTTGCGTCTACAGTCATTTGGTGACGACTCTGCATCCATCAAGTCATTTGGCTTGGATGTGGTGACAGACTTGTGTGATCAATTACGCGTTGCGGGTGTTCCAGGTTTGCATTTCTACAGCCTGAATCAAGCTGAAACCACTTTGGCAATCGCTAAGAATTTGGATTTGTTGAAGGCTTGATCGAACTTTAAGCAACAACCATCAAGTCGAGTGCTTGATCATGACTTTGAGGGCGCCATGCGCCCTCTTTTACTTCTAAAGCTTTATATCCCACGCCAACTGTTTTAACGGAATGCTTATTTTTTTTGAATTCAGCAATGGTTCGGTCGTAATACCCACCACCATAGCCAATTCGCCAAAACTGATCATTTTGTGCTGACCACCCAAGGCAAGGAATGATGAGTAGGTCTGGATCGATTTTGGAGCTGAATGAATCAAGCAAAGGTTCATTGATGTTTTGAGGGCCTTTGACCAAAGTGGTGTCTTGATTCCATTCACCAAAGATCAATGGCTCGTTGAGCTTCACAATCGGAAGCGCTAATTTTTTCTTGGGATTTTTGGAGCACCAATCGAGCGCTAGAGGACGCAGGTCAAATTCGCTTTTGATCGGCCAATAAATACCCACACAGTTGGCATCGGTTTCATTTAAGAGCTGAGTTATTTTGACTTCAAGCTCGTCTCGAAGACTCGAATCTTGATGAAGATCGAGTCTCTTGGCGAGCAATTCTTGTCTTAAATGATTTAAAGTTTTCACAAGCTATTCAAAAGTAGAAAAAATAAGGCATGATTAGGGCTATGCTACAACGAAAAACCACAAAATTGATAAATAAACAGGTACTACTGAGCTTGATGCTGGTCGCTTTGGCGTCCACATCAGCAGACCTTAGCCATGCTCAGAAAAATCAAGCATCAAATCAAGCAACGGCAAAGAAAAAATCATCAGATGCAAGTTTAACTTCTGATGACAAGATATTTCTTGAATTAAGAGAAGCTTCTAAAAATAATGATCCGATCAAAGCCAAAAGTTTGGGTCAAAAGTTGTCTGCTTATGACGTTGCTGATTATGTGACATATTTCCAAATTAAACCCCGCCTATTTGATAAAACAGGTGTTGCTAGAGCTGAAACAACTGCTGATGATGAGGTCGATCAGTTTTTGAAAAAATATGAAGGAACCGCTCTGGCAGATAGATTGCGAAATGATTGGCTTTTGGTTTTAGGTAAGAGGAAGGATTGGTCTAATTTTGATCGTGAGTACGCGCAATTTGTTTTGAATGATGACACTCAGGTGAAGTGTTATGCGCTGCAGTCAAGATTTTCAAAGGGTGAGCCAGTCGATATGCTCGCCGCAGAAACTAAAAATATTTTATTGGACTCTCGCCATTTTGGTGAGGCGTGCCCAGAAACTGTTAATTTAATTTATCGAGAAGGTGGGTTTTCGAAATACGAAGTTGCCACTTTTTCAAGAATGGCAATAGAGAATAATTTTGAAACGCTTGCCAATCGATTTGACGTGACTGATCCAATGGCAGATGTTGTTAGAAGCGCCAGAAAATCTCCTGAGATAGCTTTTAGAAGTTTCGACAAAAAGACATGGCGCACCAGTAAAGAGAACACAGCAGCTGCTTGGGGGAGTGTTGGCCAATATTTTGCAAAGAGGTTAGACCCTAAAGCCATGGAAGTGTTTAGGCTGCAACATGAGTTGGGGCATCATCATTTGCTCACGCCCGAAACTCAAGAGTGGAAGGTCAGAGCTGCACTGCGTGAGGGTGATTGGCAGATGGTCAAAGAAACAATTGATCACATGACGCCATCCGTCAGAATGCGTGATCCCGCATGGACTTATTGGTATGCCAGGGCGCAAAAAGAATTGGGCGATGAGTCTTTGGCAAAAGAAGGCTTGCAAGCTTTGATGGATCAGTACCATTTTTATGGACAGTTGGCCAGAGAAGACTTGGGCATGAAAATTTACGTCCCCAAGCGCGTTGCAGCTGAAGAAGTCTTGGTCAAGCAAATGTCATCGAATAAAGCTTACGCAAGAGCGGCACGCTTTTATGCCATGGGCATGCGTTTTGAAGGCAATAGAGAATGGAATTGGGAGTTGCGTGGTCTTAGCGATAAGCAATTAATTGCGGTGGCTGAGCATGCCAAGAGAATTGGTTTGTATGATCGCGCAGTCAATACGGCTGATCGAACAAAGTCTGAACATGACTTTAGTTTGCGCTACCCGACCCCTTTTAAAGAATCGCTTGCTCCGATCGCTAGATCGATTGGCTTGGATACCAACTGGACCTATGGTTTGATTCGTCAAGAGTCACGTTTCATCATGAATGCCCGTTCCCATGTCGGAGCCTCTGGTTTGATGCAGGTGATGCCGGCTACTGCAAGATACGTAGCAAAGAAAATTGGAATGAATAGCTACAGGCCATCTCAATTAGATGATATGAAAGTCAATTTAACTTTGGGCAGTAATTATTTGAATATGGTTTTGCAGGACTTGGATGGCTCATGGGCCTTGGCATCAGCAGCCTATAACGCTGGTCCTCGTAGACCTAAGATGTGGCGTGAAAAATTACCTCGTGCTGTTGAGGGGGCGATTTTTGCAGAAACAATCCCCTTTAGTGAAACCAGGGGATATGTCAAAAATGTTTTAGCAAATGCCAGTTATTACACTGCCATGTCTAGCAATAAAACGCCATCGCTCAAACAAAATTTGGGGATGGTTTCTCCTAAAACGTCTGTATTGTCGGAATTGCCATGATGAATGAAGCCAAAATATTATTAATTGGTGGCAGTGGATTCATTGGTCAAAAAATAGCCAGTGGATTGAGTGCCTTAGGCCACACTGTTTTATTGCCAACACGCAAAGCGGCGTATGCCAAAGAATTGTGGGTCTTGCCCAAGCTTCAAGTGATTGAAGCAAACATTCATGACCCTGCTGTGCTGGCTGATATGTGTCAACGTTTAGGGCCTAAAGGCGTGGTGATTAATTTGGTCGGTGTGTTACACGACAAAACAGGAACACCATACGGCCCAGGGTTTTTAAAAAACCACGTTGAGTTAACTAAAAAAATCATTGCTGCCATGCACTCAGCTAATTTGAAGCGTTACATTCACATGAGTGCTTTGGGTGCTAGTAGCTCTGGGGCATCGATGTATCAGCGCAGCAAAGGTGATGCAGAGAATTTAGTTAAAGCCAGTGATTTGGATTGGACAATTTTTAGACCGTCTGTGGTGTTTGGTGAGAAAGATAAATTTATCAATCTTTTTGCATCATTACAAAAGTTTGCGCCGGTTTTACCTT
>CAYYOB010000038.1:0-9767 GCA_964473225.1 uncultured Polynucleobacter sp. | reverse complement strand
GCAAGATAATGCTCTCATCCAAAGCCTTGAAGCCCACAATGGCATCTAAACGATTACGGAACTCTGGCGTGAAGGTGCGCTTGATGTCACCCATCTCATCACCCGCTTGACGCACGGTTGTGAATCCAATGGTGGACTTCTGCATCGCTTCTGCACCAGCGTTGGTGGTCATGATGATGATGACATTTCTGAAGTCTGCCTTGCGGCCATTGTTATCTGTCAAAGTACCGTGATCCATCACTTGCAACAAGATATTGAAAATATCTGGATGAGCTTTTTCAATCTCATCAAGCAATAAGACACAATGAGGCTTCTTATTTACCGCCTCAGTCAACAAACCACCCTGATCAAAGCCAACATATCCTGGAGGCGCGCCAATCATGCGACTCACTGCATGGCGCTCCATGTACTCAGACATGTCAAAACGAATCAGCTCAATGCCCATGATGAAGGCCAATTGCTTGGCTACTTCAGTCTTACCAACACCGGTTGGGCCAGAGAACAAGAAAGAACCAATTGGCTTGTCATCTTTGCCCAAACCAGCTCTCGACATTTTGATGGCTGATGCCAAAGCTTCGATGGCAGGCTCTTGACCAAACACAACACTCTTCAAGTCACGATCAAGGGTTTGCAACTTACTGCGATCGTCTACAGACACTGACTGTGGCGGAATGCGTGCAATCTTTGCCACGATGTCTTCAACCTCTTGGCGACCAATCGTTTTCTTCTGTTTTGATTTTGGCAAGATGCGTTGTGCAGCACCTGCCTCATCGATCACATCGATCGCCTTATCTGGAAGGTGTCTGTCATTGATGTAACGAGCTGACAACTCAGCTGCAGCTGTCAGAGCTGCTTGAGCATACTTAACACCGTGATGCTCTTCAAACTTTGACTTAAGACCGCGCAAAATTTGAACCGTTTGATCAACAGATGGCTCTAAAACATCGACCTTTTGGAAACGTCGTGAAAGCGCTGCATCTTTTTCAAAAATACCGCGGTATTCGTTAAAAGTGGTGGCGCCAATACATTTCATTTGACCGCTAGACAAAGCTGGCTTCAATAGATTGCTGGCATCCAATGTTCCGCCTGATGCTGCGCCAGCACCAATCAGCGTATGAATTTCATCAATGAACAAAATTGCATCTGGATTGTCTTTGAGGTTCTTTAAAACACCTTTTAGACGTTGCTCAAAATCACCTCGGTACTTTGTACCCGCCAACAAAGCACCCATATCCAATGAATACACCGTCGCCTTGGCCAATACCTCTGGCACATCATTCTGAGTGATTCTCCAAGCCAAGCCTTCAGCAATGGCTGTTTTACCCACACCAGCCTCACCGACTAATAAAGGGTTGTTTTTTCTGCGACGGCATAAAACCTGAATCACTCGCTCAACTTCGCCTTCGCGACCGATCAATGGATCGATGCGCCCCTGCTTAGCCAACACGTTCAGATTTTGCGTGTATTGCTCCAGTGGGCTGTCTTTGCCAGCTCCACTGGCATCCTCACCCTCAGCACTAGGCTCGCTCGCTTTTGGAGCATCTACCTGGTCTTTTCTGATGCCATGACTGATGTAGTTAACGATATCAAGACGTGTCACGCCTTGCTGCTGTAGATAGTAAACAGCATGAGAATCTTTTTCACCAAAAATAGCCACCAACACGTTGGCACCAGTCACTTCTTTTTTGCCATTAGATGTTGATTGCACGTGCATGATGGCACGCTGAATCACTCTTTGGAAGCCCAAGGTTGGCTGAGTATCCACATCATCTGATCCAGGCACGATTGGAGTGTTGTCATTGATGAAGTTTTTTAAATTACTTTTCAGATCATCAATATTGACCGCGCAAGCTTTCAACACGTCCGCAGCTGTGGCATTGTCGAGCAAGCCACAGAGCAAATGTTCAACTGTTATGAATTCATGTCTTGACGCTCTAGCGTCCACAAATGCCATATGTAAGGTAACTTCTAATTCTTGAGCAATCATGCTTCCTCCATAGTGCACTGCAATGGGTGCCCAGACTCTCGGGCTCTATCTACAACTTGTTGAACTTTGGTTAAAGCGACATCTTTAGTATATACACCACAAACCCCTTTTCCTTCTAGGTGTACTTGCAACATGATGCGTGTGGCACGTTCTTGGTCATGGTGAAAATATTCCTGAATCACCATCACCACAAATTCCATCGGCGTGAAATCATCATTCAATAAAACAACTCGGAACATCTTTGGTGGCTGAACACGCTCAGACTGGCGATCCATCACCGTGGCGTGATCCTCCTGAAAAGCAGGGAAATCTATCGGGTTGGCTGTTTTAGGTTTTCGACTCATATACCCTATTCTAAACATAAGTTCCAAATTGAGGGGAAGCCCTATTTTTGCTATTTTTTTCAAATAAAATTTGTATCAAATCCAGTCATTTATTGAAGATTTAATAGGGGTTTTATTTTGAGGAATCTCATTAAAGTATGATGAAACCATTAAATCAATTTTCAGGATTTTTCTAGCAATGCTTCATAAAATCATTACCGCTGTTTTTGCCTGCTTTATTTTTAGCTCAACTGCGATGGCTCAACAGGGTCAGATAATTAATCTCTACGCAGGTCTTTACAAAATACAAGCAGAAGTGGCAAAAACAGCACAAGCCCGTCAATTAGGTCTTATGCATCGTACTTATATGCCCGCTGATGACGGCATGCTGTTTATTTTTGAACAAAGCGCCACGCATTGCTTTTGGATGAGGAACACAAAAATTCCTTTGGCCATCGCCTTCATTGCTGATGACGGAAAGATTGTGAATATTCTAGAAATGAAAGCAATGACTGAAGATAATCATTGCCCAACAAAACCCGTTCGCTTTGCTTTAGAAATGAACCAAGGCTGGTTCAGCAAGAAAGGGGTTCTTCCTGGGCACACCATCACTGGTCTACCCAAGAATTAATCACTCAATAAACGATTAACCGAAGTGACAAACGTAATGAACTGGCTGTTCAGCGCGGATCACAAAGTAACCACCCGCCTCAACCGTCCATGATTGACCAGCAGTAAAGGCTTGCTCTGCAGCACCGTTGATGCTCACATGAGCAGTGCCATCAACCACCTCCATCACTTCCTTGGTTGTTAAGTCAAAGCGCAATGTGCTTGGCAAAATCACGCCAACAGACTTGCGCTCGCCACTTGGCAATGTCACTGTGTGAGAAACACATTTACCGTCAAAAAAAACGTTGGCTTTTTTGTTAACTGTTACTTGATCGAATTGCATGTCTTACCCTTTAATCTTGTTAGCTATTAAGAACCACGCTTGCGACGTGCATTCGCAGCAATGCGCATGCGCAAGGCATTTAATTTGATAAATCCACCAGCATCAGCCTGGTTGTATGCGCCACCATCATCGTCAAACGTAGCAATGTTTTGGTCAAACAAGGTGTTGACAGAGTCACGCGCAACCACGGTGACAGAGCCTTTGTACAACTTGACACGCACAAAGCCACTCACGCTTTGTTGAGTGTGGTCAATCAATGTCTGAATCGCCACACGCTCTGGCGCCCACCAATATCCGTTGTAAATCATGCTGGCATAACGCGGCATCAAATCATCTTTCAAATGAGCCACTTCACGATCCAAAGTAATGCTTTCGATACCTCTGTGAGCCTTCAAAAGAATCGTGCCGCCAGGAGTTTCGTAGCAACCACGGCTCTTCATGCCCACATAACGGTTCTCAACAAGGTCCAAACGTCCTACGCCATGCTTGCCACCAATTTTGTTTAGTTCTGCGAGCATTTCATGAGCCTTGTAACGCTTGCCGTTAATGGCCACTGCATCACCACGTTCAAATTCAATATCGAGGTACTCAGGTGCGTCTGGAGCTTGCTCTGGTGAGACTGTCCAACGCCACATAGATTCTTCAGCTTCAGCTTTAGGATCTTCAAGATGACGACCTTCGTAGCTGATGTGCAACAAGTTAGCATCCATTGAATATGGCGCGCCACCTTGCTTGTGTTTCATTTCCACTGGAATGCCATGTTGCTCGGCATACGCCAATAATTTTTCACGTGACAATAAATCCCATTCACGCCATGGAGCGATCACTTTGATCGACGGCTCTAATGAATAGTAACCAAGCTCAAAACGAACCTGGTCATTGCCTTTGCCTGTAGCGCCATGCGATACAGAATCAGCACCGGTTTGTCGTGCAATTTCAATTTGACGCTTGGCAATCAATGGGCGAGCAATGGATGTACCCAATAAATATTCGCCTTCATAAATGGTGTTGGCACGGAACATTGGGAAAACAAAATCCCTCACAAACTCTTCGCGCAAATCATCAATGAAAATATTTTCAGGTTTGATACCAAATTTAAGCGCCTTTGCTCTTGCTGGCTCAAGCTCTTCACCCTGACCCAAATCCGCTGTGAAAGTCACGATTTCACATTGGTAGGTGTCTTGCAACCATTTCAAAATAACGCTGGTATCTAAGCCACCAGAATAAGCTAGAACAACTTTTTTAATATCTGACATATCTATCTAATTAATTAAAGTTTAAGTAAAAATTACAACTTGCCGCAAAGCAAAAATTCCATCAAAGCTTTTTGTACATGAAGGCGATTTTCTGCCTCATCCCAAACAACGCTTTGAGGACCATCAATCACTGAAGCAGATACCTCTTCACCTCTGTGAGCAGGCAAACAATGCATGAACAATGCGTCTGAATTGGCGGTAGCCATCAGCGCATCGTTGACCATCCAACCTTTGAAAGCTTTTAAACGAACTTGATTTTCCGCTTCATACCCCATGCTGGTCCAAACATCCGTGGTCACCAAATCAGCTCCACGACAAGCATCAACAGGGTTTTCGAAAATCGTTAAATGATTTTTAGCATTTGGACTCAACATCTTTTGGTCCAACTGATAAGTCGAAGGGGCAGAAAAGTGCACCTTGAAGTCCAAAATCTCAGCCGCCTGAATCCAGGTGTAAGCCATGTTATTGGCATCACCCACCCATGCAACGGTTTTACCCTTGATGCTGTTACGGTGCTCTACATACGTGAAGATGTCAGCCAATACTTGGCAAGGGTGATATTCATTGGTCAAACCATTGATCACTGGTACGCGTGAATTAGAAGCAAAACGTTCGATGATGTCTTGGCCGAATGTTCTGATCATGATGATGTCAGTCATTCGTGAGATCACTTGAGCAGCGTCCTCAACTGGTTCACCGCGTCCCAACTGGGTATCTTTGGTATTTAAAAATACAGCATGGCCACCTAGTTGGTGAATACCTGCTTCAAAAGACAATCTGGTGCGTGTGGAGTTTTTTTCAAAAATCATGGCCAAGGTTCGGTCATGAAGTGGGTGCCAAGTTTCGTATCTTTTAAATTTAGCCTTTAAAAAAGCTGATCTTTCTAAAAGATAAGCGTACTCCTCCGCACTGAAATCAGTGAACTGTAAATAATGTCTAACAGCAAGATTTGACGCCATAAATTTCAAATGCCTGTTTACTCAATAATTGATTCACGATAATGCTGAACTGCTAAAATAGTCGGGTTTTCCCCAACCAATTATTCATTTATACCGCATACACATCGTGACGACCAAACAATTCTTCATCCAAGGTCTCACTCATGATGGCAAGCCATTTAGACCCAGCGACTGGGCTGAAAGACTTTGCGGTGTCATGGCTCAATTTCGACCAGAAAATGATCCAAGCGATCCTCGCTTCACCTATTCACCATTTGTTAAGCCCGTGATCATCGCAGGCACAAAGTGTGTGGTTGTAGACGAGCGCTTAAGGGATATCGAGCCAAAAGCCATGGATTTCGTGAAAAACTTTGCCAAAGATAACAATCTTCCGATTGTTGAGGCTTGCGAAATCCCAATAAAATCAAACAACTAGAAACAAAAAACCCGCTCCGGATAAGGGAACGGGCTTTTTTAAAACTGACCTAAATTAGGCAGTCATGCCCTTAACAGCTGCAGATAAGCGTGATTTTGTACGCGCAGCAGTGTTTTTATGCACTACTTTTTTGTCTGCAATCTTGTCGATAGTTGCTTGTGCAGCTTGGAAAACCTTGGCTGCAGCAGCTTTATCACCAGCATCTACGGCTTTACGTACAGACTTGATAGCTGTGCGAAGACGTGAACGCAAGCTGGTGTTGTGTTCATTTTGAGAAACTGCCTGGCGGGCACGTTTACGAGCTTGGGCGGTATTTGCCATGTTTATAACCTTTAGGGGTATTGCCAAAAGAAAAAGATTATAACTTATCCTGAGGAAGGCTACCACCCCTTCCAGAAATCTGTAAAACTACGCCTGTGAACTTATTATCTGCCGCCGCCAAAATCAGTAGCTTTACCATGCTATCCCGCATCACGGGATTGCTCCGAGAAACCCTCATCGCTAGGACTTACGGGGCTTCGGAGTGGACGGACGCCTTCAATGTGGCCTTCAGAATCCCCAATTTATTGAGGCGTTTATTTGCTGAAGGGGCGTTTTCTCAGGCATTTGTGCCAGTTTTAAGCGAAACCAGCACCAAAGAGGGCCAGGAAGGGACCTCATTGATGGTCAGTGCAATTGCCACCCTTTTATTTTGGGCATTGGTGGCCACAGTTCTTCTAGGCGTGATTGGCGCCCCATGGATCATCTTCTTGGTGGCCTCAGGTCTGCGTGAGACCGGAGCCCATGAAGCCAGCTTGACCCTGACTCGGATCATGTTCCCCTACATTGGCCTGATTTCGATGGTGTCCTTGTCTGCTGGCATCTTAAATACTTATAAGAAATTTGCTGTCCCAGCCTTCACACCCGTTTTATTGAATTTATCCATGATCTTTTCATCATGGTTACTTTCCCCTTATTTTGAAACCCCGATTTACGCTTTGGGCGTTGGCGTGATTCTTGGCGGCATCACTCAATTAGCGATTCAGATACCCGCTCTTAAAAAAATTGGCATGTTGCCCAGTATTGGATTGAGCCTTGGCAGAATCAAGAGCGCTTGGAATCACCCTGGAGCTAAAAAAGTCATGCGCTTGATGTTGCCCGCATTGTTTGGCGTCTCAGTGGCTCAGCTCTCACTCATCATCAATACCAACATTGCCTCACATCTTGCTGTAGGCAGTGTATCTTGGCTTTCATACGCTGATCGCCTGATGGAGTTTCCAACCGCTTTATTAGGTGTTGCGATTGGCACAGTCTTGTTACCAAGTCTTTCAAAAGCCAATGCATTAGAAGATAAAACACAAATGACTCAGTTAATTGACTGGGGCTTAAAGTTAACTTTCACCTTGGCAGCGCCCGCGGCTTTGGCATTATTCATATTTGGTCAGCCACTGGCTGCAGTCCTGTATCACTACGGTCAGTTCACAGCCGTGGACGTGACAATGACTCAGCATGCATTAGCCGCCTATGGCGTAGGTTTAATTGGCTTGATCTTGATAAAAATCTTGGCACCCGCCTATTACTCAAGACAAGACATCAAAACACCCGTGAAAATTGCCATCATTGTTTTAGTCTTAACTCAGTTAGCCAACATTGCTTTAGTACCATGGCTCAATCATGCTGGCTTAGCTCTTTCAATTGGCTTGGGGGCTTGCCTCAATGCATTCCTTTTATGGCGTGGCCTTCATCAGCAAGGTTTACTAGCGAAGAATGCTGGGTGGCTTAAATTCTTCTTCAAACTGAGCATTGCCTTGGTGGCGATTGGTATTATTTTTTACTACGGCGCTCACCAACATGACTGGTTAGAATTAAAAAATACGCCATTCATCAGAATTGCTTGGCTAAGTTTATGGTTGGCGCTGGCTGGCGCCGTTTACTTGGGCACTCTATGGCTGACTGGTTTCAGGGTAAAAGATTTTTTATACAAAGCAACATAAAACAGATTTATTGAACTATGCCAACACAACAACTTGATTACTTTGCTTCATTGGTTTCAGAGGATGATCACTTCCCTTTGACAGAAGCAGCGATTGCGATTGCTCAACACGCATACCCAGATTTGGTGGTTCAGCATGTGTTTGATGAATTAGATTTATTGGGTGACAAACTCAAGCAACGCACCACTCACGAAATGGCTGGGATTCAAAAGTTACAAATCTTAAAAAACTTCTTTTATAAAGAGCTTGGATTTGGCCCGAATCGCAACGACTACTACGATCCAAATAATTCTTATTTGCACAGTGTTCTAGAAACAAGAAGAGGCATTCCAATTTCCTTGGCCTTGGTTTTTATGGAACTTGGTCAACAAATTGACCTGAACATCAAAGGCGTTTCTTTCCCAAATCATTTCATGGTTCGCTTATCCCTACCTCAGGGTGAAGTGATCCTTGACCCTTTAACTGGAACCTCTTTATCTAAAGAAGAGCTTCAGCAAATGTTGGATCCATACTTGGACGCCCAAGGATATCGTGGCGAATACCAACTGCCTTTGAGTGCTTTTTTAAGATCATCAAGCTCCAGAGAAATCTTGTCTCGCTTTTTGCGCAATCTAAAAGCCATCTACACACAACAAGAAAGATGGGAACGATTATTGGGTGTGCAGCAGCGCTTAGTTATTTTGCTGCCCGATGCACTAGAAGAAATCAGAGACCGTGGCATTGCATTGGCACAACTGGATTACATCAGACCGGCCATTGAAGACATGCAAAAGTATTTGGATGGCACAGAGGAAGCCAGCGACTTAGATGAAATTCGAGCACAGATCATTGAGCTCGAAGAACAACATCGTCACCATTAAGCGAAGCTGATTGCTTTATGAGAAAAGTCATAGCCGCGCTGCCGGACACACTGATCAGTCAAATTGCAGCAGGCGAAGTGGTCGAAAGACCAGCATCGGTGGTCAAAGAAGTTCTTGAGAACGCGATTGATGCCGGCGCTCAAGCAATCACGATTCGATTAGAAGAAGGTGGCTGCCAAAGAATATCGATCCAAGATGATGGCTTGGGCATTGCTCACACAGAACTTCATCTTGCGATTCAACGTCACGCCACCAGCAAAATCACCTCCCTTGCAGATCTTGAATCGGTCGCATCCCTAGGCTTCAGAGGTGAAGCGCTCGCATCGATTGCATCGGTATCAAGATTCAGCATCACCACACGAACCAGTGAAGATGATCATGCCTGGCAAATCCAGGTCAATGGTGGTCAAACCATGGGGGACGCAGCCCCTTCTTCTGGCCCGATTGGCACAACCGTTGACGTTCAAGATTTGTACTTCAACACTCCAGCGAGAAGAAAGTTTTTAAAAAGCAGTGCCACTGAATTAGGCCACTGTTTAGAACTGATTCGCAGAATCGCTTTATCTCGTCCAGACATTGGTTTTGCTATTTGGCACAACGGCAAGGTGATCGAGCGTTGGGCATCATGCAATATCGAACAACGCGTGGACGCGATCCTTGGCCAAGAATTTCAGAGCTCTAAGATTGCGCTTGAACATATCTCAGGCCCTTTAACGGTCAGAGGTTTTATCAGCAAGCCGACCTCTAGTCGTGCAAGAGCAGATCAACAGTACAGCTTCGTTAATGGTCGCTTTGTCAGAGATAAAGTTATTCAGCATGCGATACGCAGTGCCTATCAAGATGTTTTGCATGGTGATCGCCAACCAATGGTGGTTCTCTCATTAGAGATTGATCCTCAATTGGTGGATGTGAACGTTCATCCAGCCAAAACAGAAGTCAGATTCAGAGAAGGCGGCGCCGTTCATCAGTTCATCTACAAAGCAATCCAACATGCTCTTGGCACTGCTGCTGGACAATCAATAGACTCATCCACCCAATACGC
>CAYYOB010000037.1:0-9780 GCA_964473225.1 uncultured Polynucleobacter sp. | reverse complement strand
TTTTTGACTAGAAATATAGCTAGGGCTAGCCCTAGCTATATTTCTAGTCAAAAAGTAAAATTCAGAGGAATCTAAGAGACATTCTCATGTTTTTTATAATAAAACTTAACTAATTCAATGAGTTAAACTAACAAGAGTTAAAAACAGGGAAGTATAAATAGTTAATGAGCACTAACTTACAGACAATTTTAAGTCCTATTTCAGCAGATATGCAGTCGCTGAATGAGGTTATTCGCTCACGCTTAAGCTCTGAAGTCGCCCTGATCAATCAAATTTCCGCTTACATCATTGAAGCTGGCGGCAAAAGAATACGCCCAGCCCTATTACTTTTAACCAGTCAGGCCATCTCAAACGGCACCCCCTTGAAGCATCATCTGGACATGGCAGCGGTGGTTGAATTTATTCACACCGCTACTTTGTTACATGACGATGTGGTGGATGAGTCTCATTTGCGTCGCGGCAGAGCAACAGCCAATGCGGCATTCGGAAATGCTCCCAGTGTTTTGGTGGGTGATTTTTTATATTCACGAGCATTTCAGATGATGGTGGCGCCCAACGACATCAGAATCATGGAAATACTGGCTGATGCCACGAACACGATTGCTGAAGGCGAAGTGTTGCAGTTAATGAACATGCACGATCCTGATGTCAATGAAGCGCGTTATATGCAAGTGATTCACTTTAAAACTGGCAAGTTGTTTGAAGCGTCATCTGCACTTGGTGCTCTTTTGGCGAAAGCCACTCCAGAACAATATGCTGCTGCACAGGCTTACGGCAAGCACATCGGCGCAACATTCCAATTGGTTGATGACATTCTTGACTACACCGCCAGTGCAGAACAGATGGGCAAAAATGCTGGTGATGATTTGCGTGAAGGAAAGCCAACCTTGCCATTGATTTACCTTCTCGATCACGGCACTCCCGAACAAAAATCTTTGATCAGATCGGCCATTGAACAAGCAGAAGAGTTGCCCGAAGATCTCTTTCAACAGGTCTATCAAGCGATCATGAATTCTGATGCCATTAAGTACACAGAGGCTGCAGCCTTGCGTGAAGCTCAATTAGCAAGAGAATCGTTGAAATGCTTCCCTCAAAACGCTGCGACACAAAGCTTAATGGATCTTTGCGATTACTCGCTGCAACGCTCAAGCTAAAAAATCCATACAGTTAAATGTAAGATTTTTCCTTGTCAGATCTTTCTGACAAGATAATCAGAATTTCATACCAGTATTTGTAAGGCTTTAACAATACAAACCAAGCTTAGTTTGCTATAGTCACCCTCATGTTCTTTGCTTAAGAAAGCATTCATGGATTCGTGGCTCAATGACTGGCCTTGGTGGGCACAAGTTGGTTTAGTAATTTTACTTTTGGCTATTTCTGCTTTTTTCTCAATCACTGAGACGAGCATGATGGCAGCCAACCGTCATAGACTTCGTCATTTAGCTAGTCGCGGTAATCGTGGCGCAAAAAATACACAAGACCTACTTTCAAGAACAGAAGAATTGTTATCAGTCATTTTGATTGGCAACAATATTGTTAATACTGCTCTTCCAGTTTTATTAACCGCCATTGCTTTACATGCTTTTGGTAATAACGCATCTGTTCTCTCAATCAGTACTGGTGTTGCCGCGGTATTACTCATTATTTTCTGCGAAATCACGCCCAAAGTGATTGGCGCGACCTATCCAGAGAGAATTGCGATATTCACAAGCTGGGTGATCAGACCTTTGATCGTGATCCTAAAACCCGCGATGTGGTTAATCAATGTGATTGTTGCTGTTTTACTCAAGATTCTCAGAGTGAACACAAAAGCCGATCAAAACACTCAAATGACACCGGAAGAGTTACGTTCTGTGGTGCTTGAGTCAACCCATTTCATTCCGAACAAACACAGAAGTATCTTGGTCAATCTATTCAACCTTGAAAGCATCAAAGTAGATGATGTGATGACACCTAGATCACGCATGGAAGTTCTGGATTTTTCAAAACCAATTGAAGATGTGATCCATCAACTTGAAACTTGTTATCACAACAAACTGCCAGTTTGTGATGAAGACTCTGATCGAGTGATTGGCATTCTAGCTGTTAGAAAAGCGCTGAGCTTATTGGGTGATGAAGATCTACAGCACGACAACTTCAAAGAATTATTCAGTGAGCCTTACTTCATTCCAAGTGGTACACCTGTATTACAACAGCTTCAATTCTTTCAAGAAAATCAGGAGCGTGTTGGACTCGTTGTCGATGAATACGGCATTGTTCAAGGACTTGTGACGATTGAAGACATCTTGGAAGAGTTGATTGGTGAATTCACAACATCTCTGCCAGACCTTGCGATCAAAACAAAGTGGTCTGATGACGATACTTATATTGCAGATGGCACTGCCAGTTTGCGTGATTTGAATCGTCTTTTAAATCTTGATCTTCCCACCGATGGGCCCAAGACTTTGAATGGTTTATTGATTGAGACACTCGAAGATATTCCAGACAACAACGTCAGCGTCAAAATAGGCGGTGTGGTCATGGAAATCATCCAGGTGGATGAACAGATCATCAAGACGGTCCGCATTTATCAGCCGAATGATTGAACAAGATGATGTCATCATTCATTTCTGGCAAGACATTGTTGATCAAGCACTCCTGGCAAAAGCCAGCGACATTCACATTGAGCCAGAAAACGGAGTAAGCCATGTGCGCTTGCGCGTTGATGGCTGCCTGAGTCACTTAAACAGTTCCCCTGCACATTGGCATGACCGACTATCTAGTCGGATCAAAATTTTGGCACGCTTGGATATTTCTGAAAAACGCTTGCCTCAAGATGGTCAAATGTTATTGAACAGCTCGCAGAGCCCACAGATCAACAACATCGATTGCCGTGTTTCAACTTTACCCACCCTGCATGGCGAGAAAATTGTTTTAAGGGTCTTGAGCAAGCAAGAAGACGATCTTGATATCAACAAGATTGGTCTTGATCAAACTCAAAAACAACATTTACTGCACTGCCTTGATCAGGCTCAAGGAATGATCTTGGTCACCGGGCCCACCGGCAGTGGCAAAACTCAAACGCTTTATAGCTGCCTAAAGTATTTGATGGATGGCAGCCGCAACATCACGAGCATTGAAGATCCCGTCGAAATTCAACTTCAAGGTGTTAATCAAGTGCCAATCAATGAGAAAGCAGGCTTGCGCTTTGATGTGGCATTAAGGGCATTGATGAGACAAGATCCTGATGTCATCATGGTCGGAGAAATCAGAGATGCTGTCACAGCAAAAATTGCATTACAAGCTGCCGAAACAGGTCATTTGGTTTTAGCGACACTGCACGCCAACGATGCGCCCAGCGCAATCTTCAGATTAAAACAATTGGGGTGTTTACACAGTGATATTGCGAACAATGTCAGCTGCATCACAGCTCAAAGATTGGTGCGAATTTTTTGCACAGCCTGCTCAGGGAATTCATCAAAAGACCTGATGACAGGATGCTCCATTTGCAACGGTAGTGGCTTTCATGGTCGAAAGGCTGTTCATCAGGTCATGCGCCTATCCGACCAACTCCGACAACTGATTGAAAGCGAAGCGCCCTTGAGCGCTATCCAAACTCAATGTCATACCGAAAAAATATCGACCCTGAAAGAGTCTGCGCAAACTCTTATAGCGTCAGGACTCAGCTCTGAAGATGAAATCAGGCGTCACATCGTATGAAAGAAGCTACTCAACTTCACCTGATCAGACAACTTCATTCACTCTTGAAGTCTGGGTTATCTTTATTAGATGCCATTCAAATGATGGGGCTTACCAACACCCAAAAATCTTTGGCCAATGGCAACAGCCTTTCTCACTCTTTATCAAGAATGGGGTTTCATCCATTTTGCGTGAGCTTGATGCAAACAGGTGAAGCCACTGGAAATCTTTTAGACAGCTTGTCGCAAGCATCGATTTATCTTGAGAAACAAATCAAACTACAAAAGAAGATTAAAAAAGCACTGAGTTATCCATGCATCGTTCTCTTTGTCTCAAGCTTTGTTCTGGTGGCGATGTTTCAATGGGTCATTCCAAGCTTTGAAAGTATGTTTACCAACTTTCAGGCAGAGCTGCCTTGGCCAACAAGATTGTTAATTCAGGCTTCGCACTGGGTACAAAATTATTCTCTGATAGTGGCGATTGCACTCGGAAGTCTCATGGGTCTATTTCATCTCATTTGGAGACGTCATACTCAAACGCAACAGGTGCTTGATCACCTCTTGCTGACTCTTCCAATTGCTGGCTCGATTCGAAGAAGCTCTTTGCTGATTCAATGGAGTCGGAATATCTCATTATTGACTTCTCGGGGCGTACCGATTCTTGAAGCCTTAAAACAAACGGCACTGCACTCAAACGACTGGGTCAGTTTTAACTTTTGCGCACAAATCAATGTTTCCTTGGCACAAGGTTGGTCACTCTCAGAATCTATCAAGCAAATATCCGGAAAATCTCTGCTAAGTCAAAAAGAACAGCTGCAATTAATCAAAGTGGGTGAAGTTTCAGGGGATTTACCTCAAATGCTTGCCAATATCGCTAATCAAGAAGAAGATCGCTTAGACCACATGGTTGATCAATTGGCTCAAAGTATTGAGCCATGCCTGATGATCATGATGGGGCTTATCATTGCTTGCTTGGTCATTTCTTTGTATTTACCAATTTTTGAAATGGGACAGATTCTTTGATTGAAATTTTCTCCGCCATCATCATCATTGCTGCTCTATTAATATTGTCTTGGATCGACTTCAAGACTTTTATTTTGCCCGACTACCTGACGTATGGATTGATTGTTTACGGACTTATCGCAAACATTTTCCTGGGGCTTGCTTGGGCCAATACTGAATCATCCATTTTGGGAGCTGTGTTTGGTTTTGTGAGTCTGTACGCACTGAACCAGCTGTATCTAAAAATCAGAGGGCATCACGGCATTGGCATGGGGGACGCAAAGTTATTGGCTGGTCTTGGTGCTTGCTTAGGTATTCAAAGTTTGCCTTACATACTTTTAATTGCCTCCGCTTCCGGCCTGATTGGTGGCTACGCATGGTTAAAGATTCACCAACAAGATCACAGCCATGCATTTCCTTTTGGTCCTTTTATCGCATTTGGTGGCATCATTATTTTGTTATGGCAGATTTAAAAAACAAGTCTTCGAACAGTCCCACTCATCCCTCTCATCTTTTAAGGGTTGGGTTGACCGGAGGTATTGGCAGCGGGAAAAGTGCTGTGGCAGCCGAACTAGAGAAATGTGGTGCCGCCATCATCGATACCGACCTCATTGCTCATGACATCACCAAAGCCAACGGTTTGGCCATGAGTACCATTGAGCAATCGTTTGGTCCTGAGTTTTTGCTCAAAGATGGCTCTTTAGACAGGCAAAAGATGAGAGAGCTTGTTTTTGCTGACCCCAAGGCCAAAGAAAAGCTTGAAAAGATCACCCACCCTTTGATTTATCAAGAAACTAAACGCTTGAGTCTTCTACATCAAGCCAAGAACCCCGCTTACCTTGTTTACGTGGTGCCTTTATTGGTCGAATCCACCTTTTGGATCAATCAAACCCCAAAAGCTTTGGACTGTATTGTGGTGGTTGATTGCCCAGAAACCCAGCAAATTGCTAGGGTCCAAGAGAGAAATGGTCTTGAAATAGGCATGATTCAAAAGATCATTGCCAGTCAGGCCAGCCGTCATGACAGACTGGTCATTGCCGATCACGTGATTGAAAACAACCAAGGGATTGAAGATTTAAAGATTGAGGCCCAGCGCCTTCATCAAATACTTTTGAGGCATAAAAGTACTTAAAAAGGCTCTTTTTTTGCCAAAAATCACATAATTTCAGTCTAGAATATGAAACTGTGATTATTTACGAATATCCCTTCAATGAATTGGTGCGCAGTCTTTTAAGACTGGAGTATCTTTTTGATCGTTTCGAGTACTTCGTAGAAAAAGATGATGCAAGAGATCAGCATCAAGCCATTTCAATATTATTTGACCTAGGTGAGATCACTGCACGCGCAGATTTGAAATCAAGTCTCATGAAAGAACTTGATCGCCAAAAAAATAGTTTGTTATCCCTAAAGAACTCCAGCAATATTGATCAAGACGCTTTACTCAACACCCTTGAAGAAATGAATATGATCTGGGGCAAAATCAATCAAACAGGTAAGACCAATGCTCAGATCTTAGAGAGTGAATGGTTGAATTTGATTCGTTCACGCTTGAGCATCCCAGGTGGCACCAGTCCAGTAGATTTACCAGCGTATTACGCATGGCAATTCACAGACGCGAATATTCGTCGCACGAATTTAAAGAAATTTGTAGAGCCCTTGATGTCATGGAAATATGCCAGCCAGCTATTCTTAAAATTATTGAGAGGTTCAGGCAAACCTGCTGAGATGCTTGCACCTAAAGGCTCATACCAACAAATGCTTTCTGGTAAAACATATCAATTGATGCGTGTTGGCATTCATCAATCACACTTGATTCCTGAAATCAGTGCTAACAAGTACATGCTTTGGACTCGCTTCATGACTTGTGATGGTGAAGCAAAGCCACATGCTTTTGCAGAAGATGTTCCTTTCGAACTATCTCTTTGCAATTTCTAAAAATACCTTCTAAAAAACTTTTAAGCTCTTTAGCTTTTCTAAAATTGGTAGCGTGGCTGGCAAGACAGGATCAAATCCAGCAATACCAAGCTGATCAATATCTTTGATGTTCAACCATCCCAGTGCTTGATTTTCCAATCCACGTGGCTGACCCTGCCAAGACTTCACAAAACAAATATGCAAGCGCACATACGCATGAGGATAGTCATGTTCTAAAACCATGAACTCATCTGCTTGATCAATGCGCACATCAATTTCTTCTTGAAGTTCTCGAGAAAGAGCTGCGAAAAGAGTTTCACCAGCCTCTACTTTTCCACCAGGAAATTCCCAGTAACCGGCATAAGGCTTGCCCTCTGGGCGCTGGCCAAGCAATACAGCCCCAGCACCATCGATTAAAACGCCTACTGCAACCTCTACAACCGGCCTGGGTGATGTCGGCTCTTGTTCAGCAGCCAATGTATTAATCCTGCTGTCCAGCCCAATGGCGCGCAAACTGCCAAGCCACTCGCCCTGATCTTGAGCCTCTCTCTAATGCCCAAATCAAAGCCTCTGGTTTTGCTGCAGCAATTTTTTCTGCGCTCAAGCCAAAATGATTGAGCCAGTGCGCCACGATATCAAGGTACTCATCTTGTTTTGGAGGGTAAAAAGAAATCCACAAACCAAATCTTTCAGATAAAGATATCTTCTCCTCAACCACTTCACCAGGATGCAACTCTCCGTCCGCATCATGTCGGTAGGACTCATTGTCAGACGTGTACTCCGGCAATAAATGACGGCGATTAGATGTAGCGTAAATCAAAATATTATCAACTTGGGCAGAAATAGAACCATCCAAAGCAGACTTCAAAGATTTATAGCCAGACTCTCCGTCCTCAAAAGACAGATCATCACAAAAGATGATGAATTTCTCAGGTCGGGCTGCCAACAAATCAGTCAGATCACCAAGATCGGTTAAATGCTCTTTATCGACTTCAACCAAACGCAAACCTTGCGCAGCAAACTCATTCAAAGAAGCCTTGATCAAAGATGATTTACCAGTGCCTCTAGCGCCCGTTAACAAAACATTATTAGCAGGCTTACCTTCAACAAAGTGCTTGGTATTGTTATAAATGAGATCTGTTTGACGCTCAATGTGCTGAAGGTCTTTGAATGTGATGCCAGAGATATGATGCACAGCTTGTAGATAGCCCAACTTACCCAAGAGCGTATCTTTGCGACGCCATCTAAAAGCAACGGCAGAATTCCAATCCTTTTCTGTCAAAGATTTTGGCATCCACTCATCAAGTCTTTGCAATAGATTATCTAAACGATCAAACTTATCTGACATGACTTTCCTATGATCTTTGTAAATTCAGCGGGATCGCTTTAAGAACGATAGTCCGCATTGATAGAAACATATTCATGAGATAGATCGCAGGTCCAGACAGTTTGAGTCGCTTGACCTCGACCTAAGTTAGCGCGCACCGTAATTTCTGCTTGCTTCATCACGCGCTGACCATCTTCTTCTTTGTATTCAGGATGACGGCCACCGTCTTTGGCAACCCAAACATCATCCAACCATAACTGCACACGTCCAACATCAAGATCTGCAATACCGGCATAGCCAATCGCTGCCAGGATACGACCTAAATTAGGATCACTGGCAAAAAAAGCGGTTTTCACCAACGGTGAATGAGCAATCGCTTCAGCCACCAATTTACATTCAGCATCGGTCTTACCGCCTTCAATCTGAATCGTGATGAACTTAGTAGCCCCCTCACCATCTCGCACAATCATTTGAGCTAATTTTTGACAGACTTCAATCAATGCTTGGCGGAAGATGTCATGTGCCTGACCAGAAGCTGGAATCTCTACTTGGCTAGCACCACTGGCCATGACAATGAAGGAATCATTGGTCGATGTGTCACCATCAATCGTGATGGCATTGAAAGACAAATCAGCAGCGGCTGTCGTTAATTGCTGCAACAAAGCGGGCGATACTTTTGCATCAGTTGCCACATAGCCCAACATGGTGGCCATGTTCGGATGAATCATGCCAGCGCCCTTGCTGATACCGGTCAAGGTGATGGTTTGACCATTGATCTCAACTTGCTTCGAATATGCTTTTGCCTGAGTATCAGTGGTCATGATGGCATGCGCAGCATTGAACCAGTTATCAGCATTTAGATTGCCAATCGCTTGAGGCATACCGGCGATGACCTTTTCTACGGGCAATGGCTCAAGAATGACTCCAGTTGAAAAAGGCAAGATTTGCTCTTTTTTTAAACCCATTAACTTTGCTAACTCTTCACACGTGCGCATCGCATTTTTATAACCAGGCTCACCTGTACCTGCATTGGCGTTACCTGTGTTGATGATCAATGCTCGAATATCTGCGCCACTGTTTGCTGATGCCTGCAAATGCTCTCTACAAATTTGCACAGGTGCTGCACAAAAGCGATTTTTTGTAAAAACACCAGCAACACTAGAACCTTCATTGAGTTCAATGATCAGAACGTCTTTACGACCAGGTTTTTTAATACCAGCCTCTGCATGCCCCAAACGGACACCATTCACAGGACTTAATTCACTGGCAATCGGTAATGGGGAATTCACTGGCATGGTGTTTTATCTCTAAAAATGAGGCAATGATTCAAACAATTATTGAATTAACTGAGCTGTCCGTGGCAGTGCTTGTATTTTTTACCGCTACCACATGGGCAAGGATCATTACGACCCACCTTAGGGCCAGCATGAGCAGCTTGAGGAGCAGCAGCACGTGCAGAAGGCTCATCCTCTGATTGATCAGCGCTGGCATGTTGATACTGCACACCCTTCACATCAGCCAAATCTTCCTGAATCGATTCAGAGGCGCGCTCCAACTCTTCAGCAGTTTCAATTTTGACGACCATGATGGTGCGAGTCACTTCTAACTTCACCGCGTCTAGCAAGCGAGCAAATAATTCAAATGCCTCACGGCGATATTCTTGCTTAGGATCTTTTTGTGCATAGCCACGTAAATGAATACCCTGACGCAAATGATCCAAAGCGGCTAAATGCTCTCGCCATGAAGTGTCTAAGGCATGCAAAATCACTGAACATTCAAACTTAGCAAAAGATTCTCTACCGACTAATTCAACTTTCGAATCGTAAACAGTCTTAGCGCTTTCCAACAACTTAGTCAGTA
>CAYYOB010000036.1:0-9824 GCA_964473225.1 uncultured Polynucleobacter sp. | reverse complement strand
TCAGCCGCTTGCTCAACATCGGTCAATAACTGCTCACGAGTCATCGCGCCTTCAGCACCGTGACCATCTTCTTTATCACCCATCATGGTTTCTAAAGAACCCAAAACTCCTAATTCAGCTTCAACAGTCACACCGATCGAATGGGCAAACTTCACCACCTCTTGTGACACTGCAACGTTGTATTCATATGAAGCAACTGACTTACCATCAGCCATCAAAGAACCATCCATCATCACAGATGTAAAACCTGAACGAATCGCTGCCATACAAACGGCTGGGCTTTGACCGTGGTCTTGGTGCATCACCACTGGAATATGTGGGTATGCCTCCACTGCAGCATCAATCAAGTGGCGTAAAAATGCTTCGCCAGCATATTTACGAGCACCAGCAGAAGCTTGCATGATGACTGGTGAATTAACCTCATCGGCAGCGGCCATGATGGCTTGCACCTGTTCAAGGTTATTCACATTGAATGCTGGTAATCCATACGTATTCTCAGCAGCGTGATCCAATAATTGGCGCAAAGATACAAGAGCCATAACTATTTCCTTAAATTAAAATTTATTTCACATTCACAATCTTGAGCGTGTTGGTTCCACCAACTTGACCCATTGGCTCACCCACCGTCAATACGATGGTGTCGCCAGAAGTCACAACGCCCAACTTTTTAATTCTTACCTCTGCTTGCTCTAAGGCAGTGTCCCTGTCATTACTGGTATCCAAATGCAAAGGATGCACGTTTCTATAAAGCGCCATTGATCTTTGGCTAGCGATTTTTGTTGTCATCGCAAAAATAGGAACTTGGATTTTATGACGACTCATCCACAAGGCAGTTGAACCAGAATCAGTCAATGCAGCAATCGCTTTCACACCCAAGTGATAGGCGGTAAATAAAGCACCAAAAGCAATAGATTGATCAATGCGCGTGAACTTTTGATCAAAGAAGTCAGCATCCAAATGATGCACTTCAGTTTTTTCAGCTTCAAGGCAAATAGCTGCCATTTGTAAAACTGTTTCAATTGGATATTGACCTGATGCAGTCTCAGCAGAGAGCATCACAGCATCTGTGCCATCAAGAACAGCATTGGCCACATCACTCACTTCAGCTCTAGTTGGTACTGGATTAACAATCATTGACTCCATCATTTGAGTCGCAGTAATCACCACCTTGTTTGCTTCACGAGCCAAACGAATCATTCGTTTTTGCAGTGCCGGAACAGTCGCATTACCAACCTCCACAGCCAAGTCGCCACGCGCCACCATGATGCCGTCACTGACTTCAAGAATTTCTTCCAATACGCCAGGCATCACTGCTTCTGCACGCTCAATTTTTGCAATCAGCTTTGTTTTATGACCAAACTCTTTGCTGGCGGCATCAGCCAAGCCACGAGCAATTTTCATATCTTCAGCATTTTTTGGGAAACTGATTGCAATGTAATCGGCGCCCAAACCTACAGCTGTTTTTAAATCTTCTTTATCTTTATCCGTCAACGCAGGTGCAGTCAAACCACCGCCTGCACGATTGATGCCTTTGTTGTTTGAAAGCTCACCACCCAACTCAACAACAGTGTGAATGCACGATCCTTCAACACCTTCAACTCGAATCACCAACAAGCCATCGTTAAGCAATAACTTGTCGCCCACCTTCACATCATTGGGCAAATTTTTGTAATCAAGGCCTACTTTTGTTTGATCGCCCAAAGTGCAGTTAGCATCGAGCGTGAACTTTTCGCCAGCTTTTAAAATAATTTTGTTGTTTTCAAATTTACCGACGCGGATTTTCGGGCCTTGCAAATCTGCCATGATGGCGACTTCACGACCAACCGCTTTAGAAACCTCTCTAACAAGCTGAGCTCTGGCTTGGTGATCTGCTGCCGTACCGTGAGAGAAATTCAAACGGACAACATCAACGCCCGCTTCCATTAATTTTTTTAAAACTTCTGCACTGCTGGATGCTGGACCCAAGGTCGCAACAATTTTTGTTGCACGCATTATTTATCCGCTCTTTCTGACAAGATAGCAAAGGCTGGCAAAGTTTTACCTTCTAAGAATTCCAAGAAAGCGCCACCTCCAGTAGAAATGTAATCAACTTGTTTCTCAATACCGTACTTAGCAATCGCTGCCAAAGTATCACCACCACCAGCAATTGAGAATGCTGGAGAGTGAGCAATCGCAGCGGCCAACATCTTCGTGCCGCCGCCAAATTGGTCAATCTCAAAAACACCGATCGGGCCGTTCCAAACAATGGTTCCTGCATGCGCAATGATGCTTGTTAGTTCAGCTGAAGTTTTTGGGCCCACATCCAAAATCATGTCATCAGGCTGTACATCGCTTGATGCCACTCTATTAGCACGCGCCAATGGTGACAGCTCATTCGCAACCACCACATCCACAGGAATCGGCACACTCGCACCACGCTTGGCCATCAAATCGATGATCGCTTTTGCTTCGTTCACCAAATCAGGTTCAGCCAAAGATCTGCCAATCGGCAAACCTGCTGCCAACATGAAAGTGTTAGCGATGCCGCCACCCACGATCAATTGATCAACTTTTTCTGCCAATGATTTAAGAATTGTTAATTTTGTTGAAACTTTTGATCCAGCAACAATCGCCACCAATGGGCGCTTTGGATCAGTCAATGCTTTACCCAAAGCATCAAGCTCAGCAGCCATCAAAGGACCTGCGCATGCAACAGGTGCAAATTTAGCCATGCCATGAGTGGTGGCCTCAGCACGGTGCGCTGTACCAAATGCATCATTGACGTAAACATCACACAAGCTGGCCATTTTTTGAGCCAACTCATCACTGTTTTTCTTCTCACCTTTGTTGAGACGGCAATTTTCCAAAAGTACCAAGTCACCTGGTTCTATTTCAAAACCACCTTCAACCCAGTGACTGATCAATGGAACTTTGCGCTCCATGAGTTCTGCAATTCTGTCGGCAACCGGTGCCAAAGTATCTTCAGGTTTGAACTCGCCTTCAGTTGGGCGACCTAAGTGAGATGTCACCATCACAGCTGCGCCTGCATCCAAAGCCAATTTAATGGCAGGAATCGATGCCCTGATGCGAGTGTCTTCAGTGATATTGCCAGCTTCATCTTGTGGAACGTTCAAATCAGCTCTGATGAACACTCGCTTACCTTTTAGCTGACCATTGGCGGCCAAGGTGGAAAGGCGATTGAATTGAAGTTTTGATGTGCCTGGCATAGCGAATTTTCGACAAAAGACAAGAAAGTAAGATTTTACCTTTTTACAGCTCAATTGGACGGTTTTTTAAGACCCAATCAAGCCCACCAAGGCAAAAGCCAACATTCCCAAAATAATGGTGAAAAACATACTTCTTGTGACTAAAAACGCCACAAAAGAGGCAACACCTCCCCAAAATTGAGGGGTGGTCACTTCAGAAGGGGTGAATGTCTGGGTCACAAAGATTTCAGGGGCAATGATGGCCACCAAAGCCGCCGCTGGAGCGTATCTGAGGGCATTTTGAACTGTTTCTGATAGCTCCATTCGTTCACCAATGAGCAAAAAGAAGCTTCGAGTGATCAAAGTCACCACCATCAAGCCGATGATCACAATCCAACTATCGAATGGGCTCATGACGCCCCCTTCCTTTGTCTGATAAAACGATCAGACGCAATACCGACCGCGATGGCTGCTAAAACCGCCAAAACGATGCTTAACTTATAAGGCAGATCGTTGGCAGCCAACGCCACCACAAGGGCTGTTACGGCTGACAAGCGCATGGATAAACTATCCAACATCGGTAACAAAATGGCGATCAATGCCAATGTTCCAGCAAAGCCCAGACCCCAAGCATCTGGGACCGCTCCAGCAAGAAATATCCCCACCAAAGACCCTGTTTGCCATATCGTCCAGTTGGTCAAAGACATGCCTAAGAAAAATGGCAAGTGGGATGGGTCGGCTCGATATTGTGGATAACGAGACATCAAAAGAGCAAAGGTCAGATCGCCGTTCAGATAGCCCAAGATAGAACGCTTCCAAAGCGTTCTATCTTTAAAAAACGGTTGTAGACCGGCGCTGAAAATAACAAATCTCAAATTGACCACGGCAGCCGTTAAAAAAATGGTCCAAAAAGGGAAATCCCCGGCCATCAAGGGTAAGGCAGCCAATTGCGCAGAACCAGCGTAAACCAACAGTGACATTCCAATGGCTTGCCATGTGGTCAGACTTGACTCAGCCATGGCCATACCAGTCACCAGCGCCCAGGTGAAGATCGCAAAACCAGCTTTTGACATGGTTTTGCTGCCTTCAAGCAGGTGTTTTTTATTGTTGGAGAGCCAGGTCACTATGAATTAAGTCGTCTATGAGGATCTTTGATTATAGGGAGCACAGATGTCTTCGTCATAGCCATCTCCCGGTGGCTGTTTTACAATGGCGCTTCAACCCATTTTTCTCAGAATTTAGGAAACAAACCATGTCAATGGCAAATCGTGATGGCTTTATTTGGATGGACGGCAAGATGGTCCCTTGGAGAGATGCAAACATCCACGTGTTAACTCACACACTTCATTACGGCATGGGTGTTTTTGAAGGCATCAGAGCCTACAAGACCGATGCTGGTCCTGCGATCTTCCGTTTGAAAGAGCACACACGTCGCTTATTCAATTCAGCAAAAATCTTCCAGATGAAGATGAACTACACCGAAGAGCAAATGGCCCAAGCAATTGTTGATGTTGTTAAAGAAAATAAATTGGCGTCTTGCTACATTCGTCCAATCGTTTGGATTGGCTCTGAAAAACTAGGTATTTCTGCAAGAAGCAATTCAATTCACGCGGCAGTTGCTGCTTGGGAATGGGGTGCTTATTTAGGTGAAGATGGTTTGAACAAAGGTATTCGCGTCAAGGTATCTTCATTCACAAGACATCATGTGAACGTTTCTTTGGTGAGAGCCAAAGCTTCTGGTTACTACATCAACTCAATTCTTGCCAACCAAGAAGTGACTGCACAAGGTTACGACGAAGCGCTTCTTTTAGACACTGATGGCTATGTATCAGAAGGTTCTGGCGAGAACGTGTTCATCGTTAGAGATGGTGTTATCTACACACCTGATTTGGCTTCATGTTTGGACGGCATCACCCGTGATGCTATTTTTACAATTGCCAAAGATCTTGGTATTGAAATTAAAGAAAAGCGCATCACCCGCGACGAGATGTATTGCTGTGATGAAGCTTTCTTCACTGGCACAGCTGCTGAAGTAACACCGATTCGTGAACTTGATGATCGCATCATCGGTGATGGCAAACGTGGTCCGATCACCACAAAAATTCAGCAAATATTCTTTGATGCAGTAGCTGGTAAGAGCGATAAATATCGTCACTGGCTAACAGTGGTTTAAAAAACCGAGGTCATCATGAGTCAGCAAAGCGTTATCAAGGTCGATGGCAATAAAGATTTACCTCTTCATTGCCCCAACAATAACTCTCCTGCCTGGAGCATGCATCCTCGCGTCTTTCTAGATGTGCTGACAACGGGACACGCCAAGTGCCCCTACTGTGGCACTGAGTACCAATTAATACCTGGTACTAAGCCACACGGTCACTAAGATGGTGAAGATACTCATCATTGCACCCAACTGGATTGGTGATGCAGTGATGACTGAACCTCTGATATCTCAGCTTAAAAAAAATAACCCCAATAGTCAGATCGATGTTTTAGCGACCCCATGGGTGGCTAGCATCATGAAAGCAATACCAGCGGTTGATCAAATCATCACCGCCGATTTTCAGCATGGCGCATTGCAATGGAATGAGCGCAAAGCTCTGGCCAAGCAACTGGCTCAAAGCGCTTACACCCACGCCTATGTTTTACCCAACAGCTTTAAATCAGCGCTGATTCCTTGGCTTGCCAAGATTCCTCGCAGAATTGGCTACCAAGGTGAAATGCGTTGGGGCTTGATCAATGAGGCGCTCAAAAATCCATCTCGCTCACATCGCCCACCGATGTCGAGTCATTACTTTGCGCTGTCAGGTCAGACATCCTCCGAAGTGCCACAACCGCACCTATCATTACCACAAGCAATGATTGACCAAAGTCAGCAAAAGCTTCAAAACATTCAGGCGCATCAAGAGCTCTATGTACTTTGTCCAGGGGCTGAATATGGCCCAGCAAAACAGTGGCCCATAGAACATTTTGGCAACTTAGCCAAACAACTCATTGAAACAAAGCAAAACTCTTTGGTATTAATTCTTGGTAGCAAGAAAGAGTTCTCGATTGGTAGTGATATTGCAAACATCAGCACCCATCCAGACAGAGTCATCAATTGGTGCGGTCAAACCAGCCTTGAAGATGCCATGGCTGCTATCAGCAATGCCACAGCTGTCATCAGCAATGACTCTGGCTTGATGCACATTGCTGCTGCATTTAGACGCCCTCAAGTGGCCATATTTGGCTCTAGCGATCCAAGGCACACGCCGCCACTCTCCAAGCTTGCCTCAATTCATTGGCTACACCTCGAGTGCAGCCCATGCTTTAAGAGAACTTGCCCACTCGGTCACTTGAAATGTTTAGTGGACATAGAAGTAAAAGACGTCCTAAACTCTGTCAATCAACTTAATCATTAAAAATACCATGCCAAGTCAAGCCAGATTATTTCAAATGCCAGAAGAAGTCATCGAAGCCTGGCGCGAATCATTGCATCGCAATGACTTGGATGGATCGATTGATCTATGGATGGATGAAGATTCCATTACCTGCATCCTGCCAGGTGGCAAACGCTTGAATGGCCACGCTGAGCTTCGTGAAGGATTGAAGAAAATTCTTGAAGATCATTTCTTGTGGCTCGACCCCATCCAGGTGATTGGACACACAGGCATTGGAATTTCTTTCTTCGACTCAACCGAAGCTGTGCGCTTAGAAGCTGAGCAAACAGAACCAGAATTTTTCTTGAACTTCACTTATATCTTGGTGCAAGGCCCGATGGGCTGGAGAATTGCTCATATTCACACAAGCCCTGCTCAAGAAGAACATATTCAGTTACCGAGCACCATCCACGGCTTTCACTGATCAAACCATCAAAACTATTTTTGTTTTTGCTGAATAAGTTCTTGGCGATACAAATCTTGAATTTGTCTGGCGCGAGCATCAATTTCTGAAGACTGATAAAAATCAGCATCCCCGGCTAACTTAGCTAAACGCATCTGTTCAATACCGGCCACCCACGCGCCATCAGCAACATACTTCTCTGCCAAGGCTGCATGCTGCAACGCTCTCTTGCCAGATTGCGCATAGGCTCTAGCCAAGAGCTCCCACCAGATTGAATTTTCAGGCTGTGATCTTGTTTGAATTTTTAGCCAATTGATGGCTTGATCATACTGACGAGTTTTTAACTGACCTTCAACTGTCAAAATATTCAGCGCCCTTGATTGCGGGTAGGTTGACTTGATTTGAGCAATTTGTTTAAGACCCTCTGCATGCTGACCTTTGGCAAACAAAATATCAATCGCAGTTGACTCTAAAGAAAGGCTTGAGCGCTGCACTGGAGAACCTTGTGAAGAAACTGTTTGAAGCAACACCCTGCTTTTTTGTAAATAAGACTCTGCTTCGCTTAATTTTTGCTGCTTCAGATTCAATAATGCCAGGCCGTAATTACCTTCCAACTGTTTAATAGGATCCGGTTTTCTGGCAAGGCTTTCATAAAACTGCTTGAGTTCAGGGTAATTGCTTGAGCTGGTCGTTTGTATCAAACGAGCACGCGCTTTTAATAAATAAAATTCTGTGGATGATTGAACCTTGGGTTTAGCCAACCCCCGCACACGGTCTTGCATATCTGCAATACGATCGGTTGTCAGTGGGTGAGTTCGTACATAACCAGGGACACCACTTTCCATGATGCTATTCGCTCTTTGCATTCTTTGGAAAAAGTCTGGCATTCCTTGAACATCAAAACCACCGGCTTGAAGAATCTGAAAACCCACACGATCAGCCTCTCGCTCAGCATCTCTTGAATAGGCCAATTGATTTTGTATCGCCAATGCTTGACCACCCACTGCAAGACCTTGAGCAGCATTAGGATTGCGGCTGGCCGCAACGGCAGCCAAAATGATGGATGCCAAGGCAATCATTGAATTAGTGCCTTGCTGACTAAACATACGGGCAATGTGTTTTTGAGTCACATGGCCAATTTCATGGCCAAGCACTGAGGCTAACTCAGACTCTGTTTCTGCAGAAACAATCAAACCGGTGTGCACACCAATAAAACCACCTGGCAAAGCAAAGGCGTTGATGCTCTTATCTCGCACACCGAACAATTCAAAATTAATGGCAAAGCTACCTCTCCCATCTAAACCAGCAACACTTTGCCTTTTAGCCGTTTCAATTAAATGCTGACCCACCGTGTTGAGGTAGTCATGAAAAACTGGGTCTTTTGAATAATCTGGGTCTCTGCGAATATCGCGCATGATGCGCTCACCCAATAATCTTTCATCGATCGGGGATAAAGCAGCACTAGATGAATCCCCCAAATCAGGCAAGACCAATTGAGGTTGTTGAACTCTTTTACTCGGGGGCGCAAATTCAGAGCCGGCTCTAGGCGACTGCATGGTGCGATCAATATTTTCCTGCGCCACTCGATTGTTATCGACTTGGGCCAATAAGCAGCTTGGATAGAAAATGAAAGCGAGCGAGCCCGCGATTATTTTCTGAGCGACATTATTCTTTTTTCGATTCATATCCCTAATTATGGTACAAATACCGCATGAACAAACTGACTCATTTTGACGAAACCGGCCAAGCCCACATGGTAGATGTGGGTCAAAAGGCTCACACCCACCGCATTGCAACTGCTACTGGCAGTATACAAATGCAAAAAAGCACTTTTGACATGGTCATGTCTGGAAGTCACAAAAAAGGTGATGTGATTGGCATCGCCAGAATTGCGGCCATCCAAGCCACCAAAAAGAGTCCTGATTTGATTCCTTTATGCCATCCTATCGCATTGACCAGGGTTGCTGTTGAATTCACCCCCGATGAGTCGAATTCAACCATTCACTGCACAGTCACGACTGAGAACATTGGTCAAACTGGCGTTGAAATTGAAGCCTTGACCGGCGTGCAAATTGGTTTACTCACCATTTATGACATGTGCAAAGCCGTAGACCGTGGCATGGTCATCAAAGAAGTGAAGCTACTTGAAAAGAGTGGCGGCAAGTCTGGTACTTGGAAGGCAGATAAGTAAGAGCTAACTTTATAAATTAATTTCTAGTCTTAAATTTGTTCTTGTCCTAATCCTGTCCTACTGGGAGAGGAAAGATGGCGACATTTCGTCAAAGAAGTAATAAATGGCAAGCTCGTGTCCAAAAGAAAGGCTATGAGGCAGTCACTAAATCATTCAATAGTAAAGCTGATGCTATTAAGTGGGCGACACAAGTTGAAGCACAGATTGATAAAGGTGCATTCACCAATACTTCGCTTGCTGAAAGAACAGTATTTGCTGAATTGATACATCGTTATCTAAAAGAAGTAGTTCCTCACACTAAAAGTGCTTCTGAAGATAGCTATCGTTTAAGAGCTTTAGCTAGGAAACCAATCGCACAGTTCAACATGCTAGCTCTAACACCCAGCAAAATTGCTGAGTACAGAGACATAAGACTTCAAGAAGTATCTGCTGGGACTGTTATTCGTGAATTGGCTTATTTCTCGAGCATCATCAATCACTCCAGAAGAGAATGGGGAATTAATATTGATAACCCAATCTCATTAATAAGAAAGCCATCATCACCTCCAAGCAGAACCAGAACTCTATCAATAGATGAACAAGGGATGTTATTCAATGCTTTAAAGCCCAGAAGACATGACAGTAATCCA
>CAYYOB010000035.1:7167-9888 GCA_964473225.1 uncultured Polynucleobacter sp. | reverse complement strand
AAGCGTGATATTCCTGTGAAATTGTGGGTTGCTCCTCCAACTAAGATGGACGCACAGCAGTTAACAGAAGAAGGTCACTACGGTGTTTTAGGTGGTGCTGGTGCACGCATGGAAATGCCTGGTTGTTCATTGTGTATGGGTAACCAAGCACAAGTTCGCGAAGGTGCTACTGTGATGTCAACATCAACACGTAACTTCCCGAACCGTTTAGGTAAAAACACATTTGTTTACTTGGGTTCAGCTGAATTGGCATCTATTTGCTCTAAATTGGGTCGCATCCCGACCAAAGAAGAGTACATGGCTGACATGGGCGTTCTCAATGCAAGCGGAGCTGAAATCTACAAATACATGAACTTTGATCAAATCAAAGGTTTCAGTGATGTAGCAAAAACAGTGGATGCTTAAGGCTTAGTTAGGTAAGAACTTAAGTAAAAACCAAGCAGTTAATCTAAGGGGCTTTCTTCGGAAAGCCCCTTTTTTCATCTTGGCTGAAAAAATCATCATGAACAGGTATGCTAGTGATACTTTCTTAAATAATGTATGACATGTTCAAGTTTTCTGACTTAACAATTCCAGTGATACAAGCGCCGATGGCAGGTGGGGTGAACACGCCTGCATTGGTATCAGCTGTCTCTGATACAGGAGGCTTGGGCAGTTTTGGTTTTGCCTATTCAACACCAGAGAAAATCGATGCTGATTTGCGTGCCACCAAAGCACTCATCAAAAAAGTACCCAAGACCAGGATCAACGCCAATTTTTTTGTATTTAAAGAGCCAGTCATGCCTGCAGAGTTTGAGCAGCAGCAGGCCTTGAGTGACTTAAAAGATGTGGTGGATACATTGGGTGTGACTGTGGCTATTCCAAAGTCACCATACATTCCAGATTTACAAAGCATGCTTGAGCCTATTTGGGTCCATCAACCAGAGGTGCTGACCTTTCATTTTGGTTTGCCTCCCCAACAGATCATTGAAAAGGCTCATTCATTAGGTATTGCGGTGGGTGTTACCGCTACTTCTTTAGAAGAAGCTTTGATGATCCAATCAGCAGGTGTTGATTTTGTCGTGGCTCAAGGTATTGAGGCTGGTGGACATCGAGGCATCTTTGATCCCCATGGTGTTGATCAACAACTCACCATTCGGGATTTGGTTCAAGAGTTAAATAAGCATCTTCTGATACCCATCGTGGCGGCTGGTGGACTCATGGATGGTCGAGATGTAAAGGACATCATTCAAGCTGGTGCATCAGCAGCGCAAATGGGCACTGCATTTTTAGTGACGGCTGAAGCGGGAACCAGTCCTTCGCATCGTCAATTTGTATTAACGCAGCCTGAATTGGGAACTGCGTTCACCAGGGCTTTTTCAGGTCGTCCCGCTCAGGGAATTAAAAATCAATACATATCATTGATGGAAAGTAAAACATATTTACCATTTCCTGTGCAAAACAATATGACGGCTCCGATGAGGCAATGGGCAGCACAAAATGATCAAGGCGATTACCAAAGCCTTTGGGCTGGCACTGAATATGCCAGAGCTCGCGCTATGACGGTTGCTGAATTGATGGCAAGCTTATCGAACGAATATCAAGCGGCAGGGAGGTAAGCATGAGTATTCAGAACTCTCAGCATGTTGAAGAGCAATTGCAAGACTGGTTGGATGGTACAGGTCCTTCAACCGAATTGATTCAGGGGTTTCGAACATTTTGTAAAGATAGTCAATTGCCCGAGAAATACAGCATAGCCCTTGAGAATGTTTTATCCAGGGTTGAGTCTTCATCACTCTTCACAGAGGAGAGTTGCTCCTTCAGCAAAAAAGATCTGGCCAATGCTTTGAGGGTTTGGTTAGAAAAAGTTCAGCAATATCATTCCAAGGAAAATCCATGATGAAACGATATCTGCAGTCGATTGTTTGCGCAGCCACCATGCTGGCGGTCAACCCAATCTCAGCCTTAGAGTTTTCTGATATTGCCAATGAGGGCGAAATCAAATATTTGAAAAACCGCCCTGATCCTGGTGCGTATAGTTATGAATCAAGAGTGATGATCAGCCCACAAAGTTTGGACTCTGGCATTGTGACCATTGCGACTTGTCATCGTCAACTAGATCCCATCAGAAAAGTAGTGATTGTGTTTAATGAAAATAGAATCAAAAAGATCACGGTCAAGTCTTTAGAAAAAATGAACTCGGCAGAAGTTAAAGACAATCGTGTAACTCTCACCGATGTTGAGCGTGGCGCATCCATTTGCATTGATTTGGAGTCAAGGGCTTTGGATAAGGTATCGCAAGAACAATACATGCTGAATGCGGGCCCTTTGATGCGCCGGTATTTTGATGGTTACTTGCCCATGAGCGCAGTCTTGCGAGTTGATTGGCCTAAGAACATGCTAACGCTTGAAAAAACATTCCCTGTAGCGCAAGACGGTGTTCAGATTGCTCAGGGCATTGATGGTGTTCAATTAGATATGATCTTTGCGGGCAAGATGACCGCGCAAATTCATTTAAAGAAAAATCAGTAAAACTTACCCAATCAATTTAGCTTGAGTTCGTCACTCAAGCGCTTTCTTGCATTATTCAGTTTGGTCCAATGAAGTATTGAAAATACGAACATTGGTATCAATGCCACAAAAATCAGTTTGGGTATGAATGATGCTGCCCAGCAGCAACCCATGGCAATGCCGTAGGCATAGCCAGTATCAATGGGTTGATTGATTCTTCTGTTTTCATAC
>CAYYOB010000035.1:2752-7067 GCA_964473225.1 uncultured Polynucleobacter sp. | reverse complement strand
GGCATAGCCAGTATCAATGGGTTGATTGATTCTTCTGTTTTCATACATCTGAAGAAAGCCATTCTTGATTGATTTGAGTAAGAAAAAGAACCAAATCACATTGAAGATAGGGATGAGGAGTAGCCAGGCCATCCCAGGTCCTTGACTCCTGTACTCTGGATCAATGGCTTTGATGGTTTTGCTGATGGCCCTGATATAGAAAATAAAGGCAATCAGAGGAATGATGATCAAGAAGGCTGCGAACAAATTATTACTCCTGGGTCTCTTTTTATAAGAAAATACCACGTATTCATCTTAAAGAAGCATTACTCATTATGTCCATACTTTTAAACGCAGACGAAACCCAATTGGTTCTGATTGATTATCAAAGCAAATTGATGCCGGTGATCTATCAGGCTGACCAGGTTTTGGCCAATGCCGTGCGCTTAGCAAAAATAGCCAAGCTATTAAAGCTACCCATCATTGGTACTGAACAAAACCCAGAAAAATTAGGGCCTAACGATCCTCAGTTGAAATCTCTTTGCCAAAAGACTCTTACCAAGATGTATTTTGGTGCTTGCGCGGATGGTTTGGTCGATGAGTTAAGAGCTCCACCAAAACCTATGGGTAATGCCAGAAGTTTGCCTAAGCACATTCAGCGCAAGCAGGATGATCAAGGTGAGAAAAACACGATTTTGATCGCAGGATGTGAGGCCCATGTTTGTTTATTGCAAACTGCCTTGGGTTTACTCGACGAAGAGTTTGATGTGTGGGTTGTGACTGATGCTTGCAGCTCTAGAACTGAAGCTAATCGTGATGCTGCATTTGATCGCTTGGCATCTAATGGTGCAGAGCTCGTGACAACAGAAATGGTTGTCTTTGAGCTCCTACAATCTTGTGAGCACCCTCAATTCAAAGAGGGTTTGGCGCTCATTAAGTGATTATTTTGGTGAGGTTTCGTCCATCTTTTTTAGGACAACTCTCACCATCACGATGCCGGTGACAATCATCGCTAAGATGATCAATAAACTTAACTGTCCCGCAAAAGATCCAAATAGTTCGCCTAACATTCTTAACCCCTTATATAAAACTTAATTAGTCACATCTATAAGTTTTACTTTAGAGCTAATCTTGAATGTTCTCTTTGATGTAACTCAAGAAACTTTCAAGTTTTATCTTCAGCAAGGCTAGTAGATAGCTGTTTCAGGTCTTCAGGGTAAAGCCAGCGCCATTCTCCCTCTGGAAGATCTTGGGGTAGGGCATACTCACCAATCGATAATCGATGTAATTGAGCGACATGATTGCCCACGGCTGCCATCATTCGTTTGACTTGGTGATAGCGTCCTTCAACGATCGTCATTTCTAGAACTCTGCTTGAGCGCTGCACACAGGCTTTGGCAAAGCATGGCTTCGGGTCATCATCTAAAACAACTCCCTTTAAGAGATGTTGAATTTGTCCTTCAGTTAAATCATCCGCTGCTGTGATTTGATACACCTTGCCAATGTTCTTTTTAGGGGTGGTCATACGGTGAATGAACTGACCATCATCCGACATCAAAATCAAGCCAGTGGTGTCATGGTCTAGGCGGCCCACACATTGAATGCCGCGCTCAACCAAGGGTTGCGGGAGTAGGCCGTAGATACTTGGATGATGGCTGGTTTTGTGGGAGCATTCATAGCCAACTGGCTTATGGAATGCCACATAGGCTTTCTCATGAAACTCCCATGATTCCCCATCCACCTCAAGCTGTAAATTCTCAGTTGGGACTCTTTCATCAGGATCCTCGGCCAATACACCATTGACCTTGACCAGTTCAGCATAAACCAGGTCGCTACAGTAGCGACGTGTGCCAAAACCTTGACTAAACAGGATTTTTTCTAAAGAAAGAGGTTTTGCCATGCTGAGTAAAGAATACCTATAATGGTGAAAAGCAAAATATTACAGCCTAACTCGCTGTAAATACTGATTCCCTGAGGAGATGATAGTGCCAGTTATTACTAATATCGAAGATTTGCGCATTTTGCATAAAAAAAGAACGCCTAAGATGTTCTATGACTATGCAGATTCTGGTTCTTGGACTGAGTCTACGTATCGCTCAAACGAATCTGACTTTCAAAAAATCAAGCTGCGCCAAAAAGTAGCTGTGAACATGGAAAACAGAACGACCAAAACAAAAATGATTGGTCAAGAAGTTGCTATGCCGGTGGCATTGGCTCCAACTGGCTTAACTGGGATGCAGCACGCTGATGGTGAGATCTTAGCTGCCAAAGCTGCTGAAAAGTTTGGTGTGCCATTTTGTCTATCCACCATGAGCATTTGCTCTATTGAAGATGTGGCCGAACACACCACCAAGCCTTTTTGGTTCCAGCTTTATGTCATGAAAGATCGCGGATTTATCGAGCGCTTGATTGACCGTGCAAAAGCAGCCAACTGTTCTGCATTGGTGCTAACTCTGGATTTACAAATCTTGGGTCAGCGTCACAAGGACCTCAAAAATGGTTTGTCTGCGCCACCGAAACTAACCATTGCAAACATCATCAACATGATGACCAAGCCACGTTGGTGCATGGGCATGTTAGGTACTCAACGCAGAACTTTTAGAAACATTGTTGGTCACGCAACAGGCGTGGGCAATATGTCATCTCTATCATCTTGGACAGCAGAGCAATTCGATCCAGGCTTAAATTGGGGTGATGTGGAGTGGATCAAAAAGCGTTGGGGTGGCAAGCTCATCATCAAGGGTATTTTGGATGAGGGTGATGCTCGTTTGGCTGCTAACTCTGGTGCCGATGCTCTGATTGTTTCTAATCATGGCGGCCGTCAGTTAGATGGCGCAGTATCAAGCATTCAGGCTTTGCCTGGCATCGTTGATGCCGTTGGTAAAGACATTGAAGTGTGGATGGATGGCGGTATTCGTTCAGGTCAAGATGTTTTGAAGGCTTGGGCATTAGGCGCTAAAGGCACCTTGATTGGTCGTCCTTTCTTGTATGGTCTTGGTGCCATGGGTGAGGCTGGTGTGACCAAGTGTCTTGAGATCATTCATAAAGAATTGGATATCACCATGGCCTTCACAGGACACAGAGATATTCAAAACGTCACCAAAGACATCTTGTATCCAGGAACTTTTTAAGTCAGTCGTCGAAAAGTCTACTCAAACTCAACAAGATTCACTGAGATTCAATGAAAAATAAGCGACCTAGGTCGCTTATTTTCTTTCTATGTGGTGAGATTGGCTGACCTGCGGTATATTCCTTATATGATGAATCCCAGCACCTTAAGCGATAGTATTCAATTGGCTGTAGCGCCTGTTTTCTTATTAACCGCAGTGGCAGGCATGATTGGTGCCTTGACCCATCGCTTGGCTCGTGTGATTGACCGAGCCCGTGTACTTCATAAAGAGCTCTTGGATGAGAGCCTCAGGCAATCGATTCGCGATTCTTACAATCAAGAGTTAAAGAGCATCGCAACGCGCGGGCGTTTCATCAATGTCTCGATGGTATTTTTGGTCTTGTGCGCCATCATGATTGGTTTAACCATCTTGGAATTATTTTTCGCAGAAACAAGCAGTGGAAAATTAATGATCTCTGTATTTGTGTTGTACACATTTGTGGCTGGCATTGGCTCATTCATTTTGGCTTTGATAGCTCTTTTAATTGAGGTGCTCATCGCTTCTTACTCGGTTCGTTGGAAACCACATAATTGATGCGTACCTGATGATTTAAAGAATCAACAAATAAAAAGTAAGTAAAAAAATTAATAAACACAAAAATAAAAATATCAAAAAAAGGAAGGCACTATGACCATCTATCAATACAAAGACAAAGCTCCGCAAATTCATGAGTCTGCATTTGTTGCCAAAGAGGCCACATTGATTGGTGATGTGATTTTGAATGAGGACGTGAGTGTTTGGCCTGGGGTGGTGATTCGTGGTGACAATGAACCTATCACCGTGGGCAAGGGTAGTAATGTGCAAGAAGGCACTGTGATGCACACGGACATGGGCTGTCCTTTGACTTTGGCTGAAAATGTGACGGTTGGCCATCAAGCCATGTTGCATGGCTGCACAATTGGTGAAAATTCTTTGATTGGTATTCAAGCGGTGGTACTCAATCGTGCGGTGATTGGTAAGAACTGCTTGGTCGGGGCTGGCTCGGTAGTTACAGAGGGTAAGGTCTTCCCAGATAACTCTTTGATCCTAGGATCACCTGCCAAAGTAGTTAGAGAACTCACGCCAGAAGCCATTGCCGGCCTTAAAGCCAGCGCAGAAAACTATGTGGCCAAAAAGAACTTATTCAAAGCTCATCTTGTTGAGCTTCCAAGTAAATCCTAAGTCAT
>CAYYOB010000035.1:0-2652 GCA_964473225.1 uncultured Polynucleobacter sp. | reverse complement strand
GATGATTCCTGGATTAGTCCAAATATTATTGTGGCAAGGCTTGGGAGAGCTGATCTCTCATTTCTTCTTGCCCATCATTCCCGGCCCAGTTTTGGGCTTGGTATTTTTGTTGATTTTCTTGATCATCAAAGGACACGTTAATCCATCTTTGGCATTGGTCTCTGATGCATTCAGTCAGCACTTGGGCGTTTTATTTATTCCAGCGGCTGTGGGTGTGATTTTATTTTTACCTCAACTAAAAGCCAACGCAGTTGCTGTGATTTCTGCTCTGTTAGTGAGTGTGGTGGCGACCATCGTGGTGACAGCGGTTGTTCTGCGTTTCATTTCAAAAAAGGATTCTCATGAATCCTAATAATTTACAGATCGCAGAAATTTGGGTCTACCTTTCTGGCAGCCCGTTATTTGCTTTGATTCTCACTTTGACCGCATACCAAATCGGTAGCTTTCTCTATCAGAAGACCGATCGCAATCCTTTGGCCAATCCCGTGGCAATTGCCGTTATCTTGGTGGCTCTGGCTTTGTATTTGGTAGATATGCCGTATCAAAAGTATTTTGAAGGCGCTCAGTTTGTGCACTTCTTATTGGGAACCGCCACGGTATCTTTGGCCATTCCAATTTACCGAGGTGTGGCAGCACTTAAGTCACGCGTGTTCCCATTATTGATTGCTTTAATGTGTGGCGGTATTGTGTCGATCGTCAGCGCTGTAGGTGTGGCAACATTCTTGGGTGCTGACAGCGCCATCATTGGGGCTTTTTATCCTAAATCAGTGACTGCGCCGATTGCGATGGGTGTGGCTGAACGCTTAGGAGTATCGCCAACCCTGACTGCTGTATTTGCTGTGATCACTGGCATCCTAGGCGCCGTTCTGGGTAGTCATATTCTGAACCTCTTAGGGATGAAGCAGTGGTGGCAACGAGGTTTTGCGATGGGTGTGGCAGCGCACGGCATTGGTACATCGAGAGCCTTTGCTGTTCATCCAGAAGCTGGCACTTATGCCAGTTTAGCCATGGGCTTGCACGGCATCTTGGGTGCCTTGCTCATCCCACTCTTAAAGAGTTATATATAGGGTTAAGCATCAAGCTTGCTGAGCTTTTCACAAAGCATCAGCCACTGATAACACGAGGCGGTCTTTGCATCTTCAAACGACCATTTGAGAGCTAATTGACTTGTCTTTAGACTTTTAACAATCATTTGTGCTTCAATCATTCTATGAACCAATCATTACCCGCCTGGCTAACTGAGGATGGCGCCTCTGCCGACAGTTTCATCATTGCTTTGCATTGCCAGCCCGGGGCTAAAAAGACCGAGGTTCAGGGCGAGCATGATGGAAGACTCAAGCTCAGATTGGCAGCCCCACCGGTTGAAGGGAAGGCCAATGAGGCTTTGATTCAGTGGTTATCGAAAACGCTGGAGATTCGTCGTGCCAATATTGAATTGTTGGCTGGTGACTTGAGTCGACTCAAGCGAGTCAGGGTTCAAGGACTCACGGCCGAGCAGTTAAAAACCATCCTGCTGGTCTAATCGAGCAATCTTTTTGGTGTGATTACTTCTTTTTGTTGATAGGTGCTCTTAAGCCAGGCTTTGAGCCAGTGCTTAAGCCTCTGGCTGAGCCTGGGCGACCAGAAACGCTGCCTGTGGTTTTGGCACCAGTTTTAACACCCGTCGCACGTGGCGGTAAACCAGTGTGTTGCGTCATGATCTTGCCGCGACCAGGTTTTTGAGGAACAGAGAAATCTCTTGGGTTGTGCGCAACGGCTGTGGCCGTAGGTTTGCCAAACGGCTTACCACCAGTCAGACCCATTGAAGAGTTCTTGCGACGCGGACTTTGGTAGCTTCCATCCGTGGTCGGTTGATAGTTCGGTATCAAATGATGCTTGCCATTACCAATCAAATCAGCGCGACCCATTTTTTTCAAAGCTTCTCTTAGCAAAGGCCAATTGTTGGCATCGTGATAACGCAAGAACGCTTTATGTAAACGACGACGCTTTTCGCCTCTGACAATGTCTACTGTCTCACTGTCACGCGTGACTTTGCGCAATGGATTTTTATTGGTGTGATACATGGCAGTAGCTGTTGCCATTGGAGAAGGGTAGAAAGTTTGAACTTGATCAGCTCTAAAACCATTCTTCTTCAACCAAATTGCCAAATGCATCATGTCTTCATCGCTGGTGCCTGGGTGGGCTGCAATGAAGTAAGGAATCAAATACTGTTCTTTACCTGCTTCTTTAGAGTATTTGTCAAATAACTCTTTGAACTTATCGTAAGCGCCCATGCCAGGCTTCATCATTTTTGATAAAGGACCTTGCTCGGTGTGCTCAGGGGCAATCTTTAAATAGCCGCCCACGTGATGAGCCACAAGCTCTTTGATGTATGCCGGTGCTTTGACCGCGAGGTCATAACGAACACCTGAACCAATCAAAATCTTTTTAATACCTGGCAAAGCTCTGGCGCGACGGTACAACTGAATCAATGGCGTGTGATCAGTGTTGAGGTTCGGGCAGATATCTGGATAAACGCACGATGGTTTGCGGCAGTGCGCCTCAATCTCTTTCGATTTACAAGCGATGCGGTACATGTTGGCAGTTGGGCCGCCTAGGTCAGAAATGATGCCTGTGAAGCCCGGGACCTTATCGCGAATATCTTCAATCTCT
>CAYYOB010000034.1:0-10077 GCA_964473225.1 uncultured Polynucleobacter sp. | reverse complement strand
CCGATGTTCTTGAAGCGCTGGGCGTGCAAATCACATTACAAGCACCTCAGGTGGCCGAATCATTGAACAGCTGTGGCATTGGTTTCATGTTTGCACCAAATCATCACCCAGCCATGAAAAACGTGGCTCCTGTTCGCAAAGAAATGGGTGTGCGCACGATTTTCAATATCTTGGGTCCTCTCACCAATCCAGCCAATGCCGCGCACATGTTGATGGGGGTTTTCCACCCAGATTTGGTGGGCGTACAAATCAGAGTTCTTCAACAACTGGGCATGAAACACGCTCTGGTGGTTTATGGCAAAGATGGCCTCGATGAAATATCTTTAGAAGCCCCGACCATGGTTGGAGAGCTCAAAGATGGTCAGATCAAAGAATATGAAATCAAACCACAAGACTTTGGTCTAAGCGTTTGCAAAACCAACACATTCAAAGTGGCCGATGCAGCAGAATCAAAAAAGATTCTATTGGGCGTTTTGGCCAATGAACCTGGTCCCGCACAAGACATCGTTTGCCTGAATGCAGGCGCCGCTCTTTACGCTGCCGACATTGCCAAAGACATTACGCATGGCCTAGAGCTTGCCAGACAGTCGATTGCTTCAGGCAAAGCAAAAGCCAAGTTAGATGAATTCATTAAAACCACACAATCATTAGCTTAAGCTACACACTTAACCACCTATAAAGTATTTATGAGCGATATTCTGAAACGCATCCTGGCAACCAAATTTGATGAAGTCGCCAAAGCCTCTTCTCAGGTGGCCATGCACGTCCTAAGAGCGGATGCAGAAGCCAGTATCCAAGCAGTAGGATTAAAGCCCCGTGGTTTTACTGCCAGCATTGAAGAAAAAATTTCTCAAGGTCATGCTGGGGTCATCACAGAAATTAAAAAAGCCAGCCCAAGCAAGGGCGTGTTTCGCGAAGATTTCAATCCAGCTCAAATTGCCCAGTCCTACGAAAAAAATGGTGCAGCTTGTCTATCGGTTTTAACGGATAAAGAATATTTTCAAGGTTCTGCTCAGTATTTGCGCGAAGCCCGTCAAGCTTGCAGCATCCCAGTATTGCGCAAAGACTTCTTGGTCGATCCCTACCAAGTCTATGAAGCGCGTGCGATGGGTGCTGATGCCATTCTTTTGATTGCAGCTGCTTTGGATGATGCGCAAATGAAAGACTTTGAAACCATTGCTCATGAACTACAAATGGATGTGTTGGTCGAAGTTCACGATGCCTACGAGCTAGAGCGAGCCTTGGTACTGAAGACACCATTGCTAGGAATCAATAATCGCAATTTACGCACATTTGAAGTCAGTTTAGAAACCACGCTTTCTTTACTAAAAGAAATTCCTGCAGAAAAACGTGTGGTCACAGAAAGTGGCATTCTCACAAAAGCAGACGTTGCTTTGATGCGCGCCGCGAAAGTAGATGCATTCTTGGTCGGTGAAGCCTTCATGCGCCAAGAAGATCCAGGCGCAGCTCTAGCAGAACTATTCAACGCTTAAATAGCACTCAGCACTAAGGCTAATTGGGAACCAACCACTCAATCGGCTTTAAGCCTTTTTGAAGCAAGAGCTCATTGGCCTTGCGAAAGTGTCCGCATGATTGCTGATCACCAGGGTAAATAAAAGGTTCTTTGGTTTTGTAGACACTTAAGCCAGATGGATGTGAAGCCGTCAAAATTTCTTGCTTAACACCAGACTCCTGACTGGCCTCTTCAATCAAAGCCAGTTTCTTTTGTGCGTGCGCGCCCCACAACATCCAAATCAAAGATTTTTTCTTGGCCAATTGATACAAAAGCACATCGGTTAAATCTTGCCAGCCAAGCTGCGCATGAGATCCAGCTAAATTCAGTTGCACCGTCAATGTGGCATTCAACAAAAGAACACCTTGCGCAGCCCAAGCACTCAAGTCACCATGGGACAAGGCCTGATAACCATCCAAGGCCAAAGCCTTGCTGATGTTTCTCAAAGAGCTTGGAAACGCTCTCCAACCCGGTTTGATTTCTTTTGGAATAGAAAATGACAAACCCTGAGCGAGACCCGGTGTTTGATATGGGTCTTGACCCAAAATGATGACCTTGGTTTGCTCTACTGATGTTTCTTTGAAGGCGCGAAAAATATTGTCCAGCGATGGTGCAATTTCTTCTGGATTCTGACTATAAATAGATGACACTTCTTGCTCTAAACGCTCAAAACGACCAGAAGCCAATTCGTCATGAATCAATTCAAGCCAATCACCTGGCAATGACGCTTGAATCGAAAACGATGATGGCATCAGCTAAGAAAATTAAACGGACAAAGTGTATTGCTTTGGCTTGGCCGCCAAAACATTTTCTTTGGTTTTAGGAGATTGAATACTCAACACCAACTCTTTGTCATGGCGATAAACCAAGAACTTAACCACTTGGCCTCGGCATAACTTTTGAATCAATGCCAAAAGCAACTCCTCTAAGCGAGCTGGCGTGACACGCTCACCATTAATCGATGCCAAATGATCGCCTGCAGACAAACCTGCTTCTTGTGCCAAACCACCATCTAAGACATGGGTCAATCTGACCCAACCATTGTTCATGCTGGTTCGGATACCCAATAATTGCTTGGCAACTTCAGCACTTTCAGTGGCAAGCGTTTTTTTCAACTGAACCTTGACGCCCACTTTTTGTAACAAGGTCTCTAAAGGCAAGTCATGAACGCCATCAATGTGATCACGCTTGATTTGTTGCCAAGTAGCTTTGAAACCAGAACCAATCACAAACTCAATGGCATGATCAAAATCGTCCTCAGCCATCCCTATTTCAGTCAGCTGATACATTTGCCACAAATGTCGCATCACATCATCCAAGGATTGCTTTTGCTTGGTGTGTTCACGAATTTTTAAATCAAGGGCCAATGCCAACAAAGATCCTTTGGCGTAATAACTCACCACAGCATTGGGTGTGTTCTCATCCATTTGGTAATACTTGGTCCAAGCATCAAAAGAACTCTCTGACAAACTTTGTTTGTGTCTGCCTGGTCCACGTAACACCATGTTCCAAGTTTTCTCAAGACGCTTGAGATAAGACGCAAGATTAATTCTTTGGCTTCTGAATAATTGAAGGTCATCGTAGTAGCTGGTAAAGCCTTCAAACAACCACAGCAGACGCGTATGATTTTTTTGATCCAAGACATAAGGATCAAATACTTTGGGTTTGACTCGCTTGACCATCCAGGAATGGAAATACTCATGACTGCACAAACCAAGAAAATCTTCATAGGCTTCATGCTTCTGTAAATTTTGTTCAGGGTAAGGCAAATCTGCACGTTTGCACAAAAGAACGGTGCTGTTGCGATGCTCTAAACCGCCATAACCATCGCCCACGGCATTGACGATGAAACAATATTCTTTAAATGGGGCGCGTGGCTTAACTGGCTCAAAAAAACTGATGTGCGTTTCACAGATTGCTTTTAGGTCCTTGCTCAGTTGACGCTCATCCACGCCATCCAACAATCCCTGAATCACCATGCGGTGAGGCGTGCCATGCGCTTGCCACTGAATCACCTGGAACTCACCCATGGCCACTGGATGATCAATCAAAGCATCGTAACTCTCTGCTTGATAGACCCCAAAGCCTGAGCGCTTGATTTGCTTCGACTCTTTAACAGGCAATGTGGTTTGCACAGACCAACGCTGACTCATGTCAGGATCTTTGGGTTCGAGCAAGGTCACATCACAAGGAAGATCTGCAAAACCCAATAACTGCAAACACAAACTGCTGGCATTAAAAAATGCTCTTTCGTGATCCAAGTAAGCCGCTCTCACAGAAGTATCGAAGGCATACACCTGATATCTCACTTCCACATCTTGCTTGGATTTCAATTCCCATGTGTGGCTATCAATCTTGATCAGTTTGATTGGCTTGATAGATTTAGCAGAAATAATTTCAGAAGCACTGATTGATTCAAGATGCTTTGAAAAATCTCGGATCATGTAACTGCCCGGAATCCAAGCCGGTAATTGCAGATGAAGAGGGCCTTGACTGGCAATCTCACCAGGAATTTGCATCACCACATCAAAGCGATGAGCGCGCCAATCATCACACCCAATCACATAGGTGATGGAGTTCTTTGACTGCTTACCTCTGAAGCCTTGATCTTTGGTGTCGTTGGTATTCTTGGCGATGCGATTGGACCTGGTTTTTGGCATTGATTCAATCACTTCGTAATCACTTCAATTTTTTTTCAATTTGTGCGATTGGGACCGCACCATTCACACGTGTGCCATCCGTGAAGAACATCGCTGGAGTACCAGTCACGCCTAACTTTCTAGCCAAGGCTGTGTTGCGCTCCAATGGATTGCCGCAATCACCTTTGCCAGTCGGCGCTTGGTTATTGATCATCCAATCGTTCCATGCTTTGACTTTGTCTGATGAACACCAAATCTGCTGAGATTTAGTGAGTGAATCAGCAGATAACATAGGTACTAGGAAGGTATAAATCGTCACATTGTCTAACTGCTGAAAGCCTTTTTCCAAACGTTTGCAAAAGCCACAATTTGGATCAGCAAACACTGCCACCTGACGAGTGCCTTTGCCACGCACCACCTTGATGGCATCATTCAATGGCAAATCTGCCCAACGAATACGATTCAAATCATTGCTGCGCTGTTCTGTGAGATTGGTGCCAGTTTTTAAATCAACCACTTCACCCTGAATCAAATAACGTGCGCTGGCATCTGTGTAAACAATATCTTTGCCAATCGTCACTTCATATAAGCCAGCCATCGGCGTTGTACGCACCACATCTACTTTGGCGCGCTCACCCAATTGCTTTTGCATCTCTGTTTTGATCTTGGCTTCAGGATTGGTTTGAGCGACTACTGAAAAACTCAATAATGAGGCGGCGCCCATGACGCAAATAAGATTGATTGTTTTAAATAATTTCATAAGTTTTCTAATAATTTCCCAATAAATTAAATTGCTTTGGCATTGATCAAGCCAAAGCCCGCCTGATTAATTGTCTCTTTAAAAAATGACTGCGATTCACTAATTTCATGCCTAAATTTCTGATTGTTTTCACATGCCCTGCTTCGTTAGCAAAAAGTTTTTGTAAACGGTCGGTAGTGAAAAGCAATGCATCTGTATCACCATGTCGCGCACGCTCAAATCTTCTGAGTAACACAGGGTCATCAAACGCTCTGAATGCTTCTTTATTATCTAAAATATCTGCCAGGCTTGCCACGTCTCTCAAACCCAAGTTAAGACCCTGGCCCGCCAATGGATGCATCACATGCGCCGCATCCCCGATCAGCACAATGCGCGGCCTTGCATCTGGAGCAATCATGCGCTTTGCTTTCATGCGTCTTAATGGAAATCCTTGTTGAGCTGTCAACATCTGTAGCTGACCAGTTCTTTGTGCAACTTGTCCTTGAGCGGCTCTCATCACTTCTGCGCACAATGATTCAGGGCTCTGTTTTTTTAATTGCTCTGCATGCTCAGTAGAAGCTGACCAAACCATTGAAAGTTTTTTATCTGGCAAAGGTAATAAAGCCAAAATTTCACCGCCCGGCAAGAACCATTGGCATGCAGTGCCTTGATGATGTTTTTCAGCTTGAAAATTTGCGACTACTCCGATTTGATCGTAAGCATTCTGAGTGGTCTCAATTTGAAGCTGCTCTCTCACAAATGATTGAGCTCCATCAGCGGCCAAGACAAGTTTGCCGCTAACACTCAAACCAGATTGCGTGGTGACTGTGACACCTTCGTTGTTTGAAACAACACCGATGACTTTGTCCGTGATGCGTTCAATCAAGCCTTGGAACTGAATCGCTGCATCCAAAGTTTTTTCAATGTGGCCAGATTCAACAATCCAAGACAATTGTGGAACAGTGGCACTGAATGCTGAGAAATGAATTTCATCATCGGCATGACCACTGTCGCCAAACACGCGCATATCACTCACCACCTGAATGCGCCCTTGATCCAAAGCTGACCAAACATGCATTTGCTCTAATAAATTTTTGCTGCTGGCTGATAAAGCGTAAATACGACTGTCCCACACAGCAGAATCATTGCCCTGAAAACCAACATCAAAGCTCGGTGCTAAATGCAAAATCTTTAAACCTAATTGCGCTAAACGCAAAGAAGTTGCCTTCCCAGCAATGCCTGCTCCGACGATAATAAGGTCATAAGTCTTCATACATGGAATAATAACGCCCTATGTCTTTAAAATGTGGCATCGTCGGCCTGCCTAACGTCGGCAAATCAACTCTGTTTAATGCGCTTACCAAAGCTGGTATCGCAGCGGAGAACTATCCTTTTTGCACCATTGAGCCCAATGTCGGTGTGGTCGAGGTTCCAGACCCTCGCTTAGCTCAATTAGCGGAAATTGTTAAACCTGAACGCATTTTGCCCGCCGTGGTTGAATTCGTGGACATCGCTGGCTTGGTAGCCGGTGCCTCGAAAGGCGAAGGACTGGGTAATCAGTTCTTGGCCAATATTCGAGAAACCGATGCCATCACCCATGTGGTGCGCTGTTTTGAAGACGGCAACGTGATCCACGTGGCCGGCAAGGTGGATCCAATTTCAGACATCGGCGTCATCGACACCGAATTAGCTCTTGCAGACTTGGGCACGGTGGATAAAGCCTATGCCCGTTATTCCAAGGCTGCAAAGTCTGGCAATGACAAAGAAGCCAATGCTTTGGCCCCATTGCTCGCCAAAGTACAGGCGCAACTCAATGAAGCCAAACCTGTGCGCGCCATGGGTTTGAGTGAAGAAGATTTGGCACTTTTAAAGCCCTTCTGCCTCATCACTGCCAAACCAGTGATGTACGTTGCCAACGTCAAAGAAGACGGCTTTGAGAACAATCCTCACCTTGATGCAGTCAAGGCTCACGCTGCGATTGAAAAAGCCCCTGTGGTGGCTGTATGCGCCGCCATTGAGGCAGAAATTGCAGAACTAGAAGATGCCGATAAAAAAGAATTCTTAAGCGATATGGGCATGGATGAGCCAGGTCTTGATCGAGTGATCAGAGCCGGCTTTAACTTGCTTGGTTTACAAACCTACTTCACAGCAGGCGTTAAAGAAGTTCGTGCTTGGACGATTCGTATTGGTGACACAGCCCCTCAAGCAGCGGGCGTGATCCATACCGACTTTGAACGTGGCTTCATTCGTGCGCAAACCATCGCTTTTGACGATTTCATCAGCTTCAAGGGTGAGACGGGTGCAAAAGAGGCTGGCAAGATGCGCGCCGAGGGCAAAGAGTATGTCGTTAAAGATGGCGATGTCCTGAATTTCCTTTTCAATGTTTGATTGAGGTCTAATCACGGTCTAAAAAGCTAATCCCCACAAAAAAGGGCTCAAATCTGAGCCCTTTTTACTTTTAATCACCGAATTCATATGAAATTAAGCGAAATGAAGCCAAATTTCAGGTTTTTTGATTTTTAGTCATTTTTCATCGTTTTAGGGTCATTTTTGGCCTAATTTGAACAAAAAAACGCAGAAAATCGCAAAAACCATGGCTGACAACCACTCCAAAACTTGCCCAGATTGAAAGAATTTCAAGCTTTGGCCCAAAATCGATGCAATCGCTGAAGAAACGACTCCGATCAATACCGCCCAGCCATATTTCTTAAAAAAGGATGGTTTTTTACTCATTTTTTTAGGATGAAAGTAGGCACTGAGAAAGCCAACTGATCCACCAAACACTAAAAATGCTAGAAAACTCATCCTAACTCCATGAAAAACTTATAATTTCGTTATGCAGATTTTGACATTGGGCATTAATCATCACACCGCACCTATTCAGGTGCGTGAACAGGTGGCATTCACACCTGAGATGATTCAGCCTGCCTTGCATCATCTGAAAGATCATTTGGCCAGTGTATCTGAAACACATTTGCCAGAAGCAACGATTCTCTCGACTTGCAATAGAACAGAATTGTATTGCGCCGCCAATGACGAGCACGCTGATCAGCAATCTTCTTTACTGAAGAAAAGTGCGATTGAGTGGCTTGCCAAATCTCGCGGCATCGATCACCAAGAATTAATGCCTCACGTTTATGTCTTGCCACAATCACTGGCTGTGCGTCACGCCTTCAGAGTGGCCTGCGGTTTAGATTCAATGGTGGTTGGTGAAACCCAAATTTTGGGTCAGCTAAAAGATGCGGTGCGCTGTGCTGATGAAGCTGGCTCATTAGGCACTTACCTCAATCAACTTTTTCAAAAAACTTTTCAGGTCGCCAAAGAAGTTCGTGGCACCACTGAAATCGGAGCACACTCTATTTCAATGGCAGCTGCTGCAGTGCGCCTATCTGAAAGAATTTTTGAAAGCGTTTCTGATCAAAAAGTTTTATTTATCGGCGCTGGTGAAATGATCAATTTGTGCGCCACGCATTTTGCGGCGCGCAAACCAAAATTAATGGCTGTGGCCAATCGTACTTTAGAGCGCGGCCAAGAATTGGCTGACGAATTATCAGAACAAGGCTTGGCAACAGAATCTTTGCGCCTCTCTGATCTACCGACACGCTTGCATGACTTTGACATTGTTGTTTCTTGCACTGCCAGCACCTTACCAATCATTGGTTTGGGCATGGTTGAAAATGCCGTCAAGCAACGCCGTCATCGCCCAGTCGTGATGATTGACTTGGCAGTACCTCGTGACATTGAAGCTGAAGTAGGTAAATTAAACGACGTGTACCTCTACACCGTTGATGACTTGAGTGACATTGTTCAAGCTGGTTCAGACTCTCGTCAAGCAGCCGTGGGTCAAGCAGAAGCAATCATTGAAACTCGCGTATCGCATTTCATGCACTGGTTAGAAACCAGAGGCACCGTGCCTTTGATTCAAGACTTGCGCCAACGCGGTGAAGACTTGCGCTCAGTTGAGCTTGAGCGTGCCCGCAAGTTGCTCGCCAAAGGCGAAGACCCACAAGTGGTATTAGATCTTTTGGCGCAAGGCCTCACCAATAAATTTTTACACGGCTCTTTACATGCCTTGCAACATGCACAAGGCGAAGAGCGTGACGCACTCATGAAAATCTTACCGGGTCTATTCCGGTCAAACAACTCCAATCAATAGATGAAACCAAGTATGAAAGCGAAGCTTGAGCAGTTAGATGCCAGGCTCGCAGAACTCAATTCATTGTTAGTCCAGGAAGAAATCACCAAGGACATGGATCAGTACCGCAAACTCAATCGTGAGCATGCGGAGATATCCCCTGTTGTCGAACAATTTCAGTTATTCCTGCAAGCAGAAGCCGACGAGCAAGCAGCTTTGGCGATGCAAGCCGACCCTGAAATGAAAGACTTTGCAGAAGAAGAAATCAAATCTGCCAAAGAGCGCATGGAAAATATGCAAGCTGATTTGCAGCGCCTGCTATTACCCAAAGATCCCAATGATGACAAAAATATCTTTTTGGAAATTCGTGCGGGCACCGGCGGTGATGAAAGTGCTTTATTCGCAGCCGATTTATTCAGGATGTACACACGCTTTGCTGAAAGACAACGTTGGCAAGTAGAAGTGGTGAGTGCTTCAGAATCAGATTTGGGTGGTTACAAAGAAGTCATTTTGCGCATTGTTGGACAAAGTGCTTTTTCAAGACTCAAATTTGAATCAGGTGGACATCGTGTGCAACGAGTGCCTCAAACAGAAACTCAAGGACGCATTCACACCTCAGCCTGCACAGTGGCCGTAATGCCTGAAGCTGATGAAATCAGCGATATTGAAATCAATCCTGCTGATTTGCGCATTGACACATTCAGAGCATCTGGCGCCGGTGGTCAGCACATCAATAAAACAGACTCTGCGGTGCGCATCACGCACATTCCAACTGGTACGGTGGTGGAATGCCAAGATGATCGCAGCCAACACCGCAACAAAGATCAAGCCATGAAAGTGCTTGTATCTAGAATCATGGATGCCAAGCGTCGCGCTGCGCACGACAAAGAAGCTGAGACTCGCAAGAGCTTGGTGGGTTCTGGTGATCGCAGCGATCGCATCCGCACCTACAACTTCCCCCAAGGACGCATCACCGACCACCGCATCAATCTCACCCTCTACAAGATTGATGCCATGATGGATGGTGACATTCAAGACCTTTTGAACGCAC
>CAYYOB010000033.1:0-10446 GCA_964473225.1 uncultured Polynucleobacter sp. | reverse complement strand
ATCAAGCGTACTTAACTTCGACCATCCCTTGGCCGCCTGACTTATTCAAAGCCACACTCAAGTTTCTGATACTTTCATCATCAGGATAGATCTTCCAAGTATCAGGGAACTGAACCAAACAGGCAGTTCCATTTGAAATGACATCTGCCGTCATCATCAAGCCTTGTTGATTTTTGCCTGCAAATGTACTGACTTGCTGCTTGAATCCAGAAAGATCAATGCCCTGCTGTAACTGAACATGCAAACTTCTAGCAAACTTTAAACGTGCCGTGGTCACATCCATGATTGACTCTGCAACAACCCTCATGCCCCCTGAAAATTTATCAGGCGTGACACTGACCTTGGCGATGATCAATTCATCTTCTTTCAACCAATGTCTATTCGGTTCAAATAGCTCGCTGTAAATGGTCATCTCTATTTGAGCTGAACCATCATCAATCGTTGCAATCATTAATTTACCGCGTGGGCCCATCATGCTTCTGGTGGAAGTCATAATGCCTGCAATCAAGCGATCCTTGCCTTCGGTCAATTGATTTAACTTGGTTCTCACAAAATGACTGACTTCTTCGCGATAAGCATCAAACAAATGGCCAGTTAAATACAAACCCAAGGCAGCTTTTTCTTCTTGTAAGCGACGCTTCTCAAACCAAGCATCTTCTGTGATCAACTCTGGCTTATGTTCATCTGAAGAGCCAGCCATGTCAAATAAGCTCACTTGCTGTGCAGAGGCATCTGCTTGATCAGCAGCTTCCATCGCTCTTGGCAAAGAAGCCAAGAGTGTTGCTCGAGAGTCAAAACCACCATACAAAGAATCAAACGCTCCCGCACGAATCAAAGCTTCCATCGTGCGACGGTTGACCACGCGACGATCTAATCTAGAGCAGAAATCAAACAGGTCTTTGAAAGGACCCTCTACTCTTGCCTGAATGATTTGTTCAATTGCACCTTCTCCAGAACCTCTAATAGCACCCAAGCCATAACGGATCATGGTGGCTGCCTGCTCTTTATTTTGAGGATCTTCACGCAATGGCATGAAGCGATAAACACTGGTGTTCACATCTGGAGGAAGTATCTTGATCTTATTGGCCAAGGCATCTTCGTAAAGTATTTTTACTTTATCGGTGTCATCCATTGCCAATGACATGTTGGCTGCAATAAATTCAGCTGGGTAATGCGCTTTCAACCAAGCCGTGTGATAAGCCAACAAAGCATAGGCTGCGGCATGCGATTTATTAAAACCGTAGCCCGCAAACTTTTCCATCAAGTCAAAAGTTTCATCAGCCTTATCAGCCTTCAGTCCACTTTTACCAGCACCATCTCTGAATAATTGACGATGTTCAGCCATCTCTTCAGGCTTTTTCTTACCCATGGCACGACGCAATAAGTCAGCGCCACCCAGTGAGTAACCACCAATGATCTGCGCCATCTGCATCACCTGCTCTTGATAAACCATGATGCCGTAGGTTTCTCTTAGAACCGGTTCAACACGTGGGTCTGGGTAATGCACTTGTTCTTTGCCGTGTTTACGCGCAATAAACGATGGGATCAAATCCATCGGACCTGGACGATACAAAGCCACCAAGGCAATGATGTCCTCAAAGCGGTCAGGCTTTGCTTCACGCAACATGCCTTGCATGCCGCGGCTTTCTAACTGGAACACTGCGACCGTATTGGCATTTTTTAAAATTTCAAATGCAGCAGGATCGTCGAGCGGCACTTGACCAACACGCCAATCTTTCTTCTCTGGATATAGTTGATGAATATATCTTTCAGCCCAATCTAAGATCGTGAGTGTTGTGAGTCCCAAGAAGTCAAACTTGACCAAACCGACCGCTTCAACATCATCCTTGTCAAACTGACTGACCACACCAGAATCTGAACCTTCTTTGCCATCTTTGCTGCCTTGGGTATACAAAGGACAAAAGTCTGTGAGCTTGCCTGGAGCAATCAATACGCCACCAGCATGCATGCCAACGTTTCGGGTCATGCCCTCTAACTGTTGAGCCAAACCCAATAATTGTTTAACTTCTTCCTCTCGAGACTCGCGCTCAGCCAAAAGCTTTTCTTCTTTTTTGGCCTGCTCAATGGTGACTTGCTGGCCTGGCTTATTTGGAATTAGTTTAGAGATGCCATCCACAAATCCGTATGGTTGCTCTAGAACACGTCCCACATCTCGTATCGCCGCACGCGCTGCCATCGTGCCAAATGTGGCAATTTGGCTCACCGCATCTTTGCCGTATTTTTCTTTTACATAGGCAATCACGCGATCACGACCGTGCTGACAGAAGTCAATATCAAAGTCAGGCATGGAGACGCGCTCAGGATTTAAGAATCGCTCAAAGAGCAAGTTGTATCTCAATGGATCCAAATCGGTAATACCCAAAGAGTAAGCGACCAATGAACCCGCTCCGGAACCTCGACCAGGACCCACTGGCACACCATTATTTTTTGCCCAGTTAATAAAGTCCGCAACAATCAAAAAGTAACCCGGGAAACCCATTTGAGAAATGGTTCTTGCCTCAAACTTTAAGCGCACCTCATAACTGGGTCGTTGCTTTTCTCTTTCAGCTTCATCAGGATACAAATGCAATAAATGTTTGGATAAGCCATCCATGGCTTTTTCCATCAAATAATCATCCAATGTCATGCCCGCAGGCACTGGAAAATCTGGCAACTGAGGCTTGCCCAAGGTCAATGACAAATTACAACGCTTGGCAATTTCCACACTGTTGGTGATCGCTGCTGGCAAATCTGCAAAAAGTTTTTGCATCTCTTCTTGCGTTTTAAAGTACTGCTCAGAAGTGAATTTTTTTGCGCGCTTAGGATTACCGAGCACTTCTCCTTCAGCAATACACACTCGCGCCTCATGCGCTCTGAAGTCAGAGGGCTTCATGAACTGAATCGAATGCGTTGCCACTACTGGTAATTGAAGTTCATTCGCCAAATGAACAGCTTCATGAAGATGCGCTTCATCTTGGGGATGACCGGCGCGCTGAACCTCAATATAAAAAGAATCTTTAAAGTAATTTGCCCACTTCTTAGCGCAAGCAGCAGCTTCATCATGTTGAGCTGCCAATAAATGCTGACCAACATCGCCCAACCTTGCACCTGATAATGCAATCAAACCTTCGGCATGCTGTTTGAACCAAGTTTCATCAATTTCAGATCTGCCTTTGAATTGATTGGTCAGCGATGCCTTGGTTAATAGCTCGCATAAATTCAAATATCCCTGATGACTTTTTACCAACAACTGCAATCTGAATGGTTTGTCTCTATCTTCGGCATTGGTGATCCAAACATCACTACCAATAATAGGTTTAATACCCTCTTTGCGTGCGGCTTGATAGAATTTAACCAAACCAAACACATTGCTCAAATCGGTCAAAGCCAATGCACCCATTTGATCTTTAACCACGGCAGCAATGGCATCATCTATGCGCACAGCCCCATCCACAATCGAATATTCGGAGTGAAGACGCAAATGAACAAAGTTGGTATTTAAAGACATGAGATGATTTTAGCTATGTTCAAGACTGAATACCGCGGTCGCTTCGCACCCTCACCCACAGGAGCTCTCCACGCCGGGTCGCTCGCAACAGCCCTAGGCAGTTGGCTCGACGCCCGAGCACATCAAGGAAAGTGGCTTTTAAGGATCGAGGACCTTGATTTACCAAGGTGCGTTCCAGGCGCCGACAAAATCATCATTCAACAACTGCTCAATTGCGGTTTACATTGGGATGAAGAGATTGAATACCAATCAAAACGAAACCATTTCTACGAATCAGCATTGAATCAATTAAAACAAGAAAAAGAGGCTTACGGCTGTCGATGCACCCGCAAACAAATCGAAGATCAATTACTGCGTTTGGGCAAAAGGAAAGACCGGCATGGTGAATTGGTCTACCCAGGAAGCTGCCGAAATTTAAAAGAGGTCACTGAACCATGCGCTTGGCGTTTATTGGTCACAGACCCTGAGATTGAATCATCCGTGGGTGATTTTGTCTTAAGGCGCTCAGATAGAGTATTCACCTATCAACTGGCGGTGGTTGTGGATGACTACCTACAAGGAATCACACACGTGGTCAGAGGTGAGGATTTATTGGACAACACCGCAAGGCAAATTTATTTACAAAAACAACTAGGCTACCCTCAACCTCATTACCTTCACCTGCCCTTGGTGCGAGATGACAACCATGAGAAGCTCAGCAAACAAACCAATGCAACGGCGATTGCTTGCAATACCCCTGGTGAAGCATTAGAGGCCCTTCAAGCTGCTGCGCGACATTTGGGGTTAGATGACCCTGAACTTTTCAAACAAGGCTCTGATAGCCCTCAATTCAGTGATTCAAGGTTCACTGACTCAACCGTCAATGAATCAACCATCAAAAAGTGGTTAGAAACTGCTGTTGAGCATTACAGAAAAACCCGCCTGAAAATTTAATGCGGCTTAAACTGCAGCTTTAACCCCAACTTTAACCACAACTTATTTTTTAAAACCGCCCAATAGAGCAGCTCTTGGCTTACCGCCAGGCTGAATAGATGGCTTGCTAGTTGCCGGAGAGGCAGTTTGAGTTGTCGCCTGAGCAGTTGTTTCAGCTTGACCAGGTGTTGATTGTTTTTCTTCTTTTGCAGCGGATGCTTGATAAGGCATATAGAAGAATGGATCTCCAGCTGGACCATTTGCAGGATCCGGCACTGGTAAACGCAACAGCTTGCGGTTCATTAACTTCTCAATATCAGCCAATAGTCTTTCTTCAGAAGCATCGACCAAAGCAATTGCATCACCCTGAGCACCTGCGCGACCAGTACGACCGATGCGATGCACGTAATCCTCAGCATTGAATGGCAACTCATGATTGATCACGCAAGGCATGTCTGCAATATCAAGGCCTCGTGCAGCCACATCAGTAGCAACCAATACATCCATCGTGCCTTTTTTGAAAGACTCCAAAATTTGCATGCGTTCAATCTGACTCTTGTCACCATGAATCGCACCAGCTTTGATACCGCTGCGCTCTAAGGCACTGGCCAATTTGCCGCAACCAATGCGACTATTGGTGAACACGATCGCCTGACGGGTCAACCCTTGCTGAATACGGGCTTTTAAAACTTTGATGACCGCATCTTTCTTTTGCTCAGATGGCACCATGTGTATCACTTGGCGAACCGTATCTGCAGCAGCATTTTGTCTAGCAACTTCAATGGTCACTGGATCACGCAAATAGCTTTGCGCTAATTTTTTAATCTCTGGTGAAAAAGTGGCCGAGAACAAAAGTGTCTGACGTTTTGCCGGAATCAAACCAATGATGCGCTGAAGATCCGGCAAGAAGCCCATGTCCAACATGCGGTCTGCTTCATCCAAAATCAATATTTGAACTTGAGATAGATTCGCAGTTTTTTGACCAATGTGATCTAGTAAACGACCTGGTGTTGCAATCAACAGCTCAACACCAGAGCGCAATAAACTTGTTTGAGCAGACATATCAACACCACCAAACACAACGGCCGTTCTGATATCGGTGTACTTGGCGTATTTGAATGCGTTATCAGCCACCTGATCCGCTAACTCACGGGTTGGGGTTAAAACCAAAGCGCGTATCGGATGTCTAGCAGGAGATGCACTGCTGCTCGCTAAAGGCAAAATATTTTGCAAAATCGGCAAAACAAATGCAGCCGTTTTGCCGGTACCAGTTTGCGCAGCACCCATCACATCTTGACCTTTCAAGACATGGGGCATCGCTTGCGCTTGAATCGGCGTGGGCGTTGTATAGCCCTGCTCTAAAACAGCGCGCAGGATTGGTTCGGAAAATCCGAAATCGGTAAAACTTGGGGGGGTATTGGTTTGTTCTGTACTCACAGGGCTCTATTATGAGGCCTGTGAGTATTTAGCACTGATTTATTACTTAACTGCTTGTCTGATGGCTTATTAAAGAGCTGCGATACCAGCCTTAGCGATTTCAGCGTCTTCGTTTGACTTAACGCCTGAAACACCAACAGCACCAATCGTTTGACCATCAACCACGATGTTCACACCACCCTCAAGCGTTCCCTGAAGAACTGCTGTGGCATTTAAAAATGAATAACGACCACCGTTGATCACATCTTCATAGATTTTGCTCTCACGACGTCCTAAAGCTGATGCACGGCCTTTTTCTTGAGCAATATAAGCAGACACAGGTGGGCAGTTGTCACGGCGTGTGAAGCCCAATAAATGGCCGCCATCATCCACCACTGCGATTGATACTGCCCAATTATTTTTCTCAGCATGAGCATTGGCTGCGGCCAATATTTTTTGTACATCTGATTGATTTAAATAAGCTTTTTGACTTGGCATGGTGCTCTCCTATGAAGATTTATGTTTTTTAAGACTTTGTACGATACCTTAAATTGGTCTTTTCGTCCGCCAAAAGCTGTCGCATTTAGCCAAGAAGCCAATGTGAACGGCAACCAAGCACCCTCAATTAATCAGAATATATAGTTAATATTAATATATAATGTAAATAATTAATTAATCAATTGGTGAACTTGATGGACGCAAAAGAAAAACAAACCATGAATGAAGGCATGCAGTTTGATATTGCTGCGATGAGAGATAACGCAGACAAAGCCTGTCGCATGATGAAAACATTGGCCAACCGTGATCGCTTGATGCTGCTTTGCCAATTAAGCCAAGGCGAAAGACGAGTTGGAGAATTAGAAGAAGTCACCAATATTCAACAACCCACTTTGTCACAACAGTTGGCCGTGCTTCGCGAAGAAGGTGTTGTATCAACACGTCGAGATGGCAAACACATTTATTACAAAATTTCGAGCCCCATCGCGATGTCCGTGATGGAATTGTTATACGCCAGCTACTGTGGCAAATAAGGAGAAGTCTATGCAATGCAACGTCGGCGGAATTGACCGCACTTTACGTATCGTGATTGGTGCACTCTTGGTTGTTTTAGCAATCATTGGTGTGATTGGTAATTGGGGCTGGATTGGTTTATTGCCAATCGCAACAGGTGTGTTTCGTTTTTGCCCAGCCTACCCATTACTAGGTATTAAAACTTGTAAAAAAGATTAATTTTTATTAATTGATTTAAAGCTCTATGCGGTTGGTGATCAACCCAAAAAGTTCATCACCAATCCGTACAACACCAAACTAAATGTTCCCACCAGCAAAGCTGGAACCATGCGCTCACCTGGCTTTGAATACATGATGATGAGCGCCACAATACTCACCCCCAAACGAATGTAAATAGGCACTGTGGCCAATAAACCCACGGGCAGCAAAATGATACGGACGGTCAATGCTGCCACCATCGCGTAAGTGACTGCTGACAACCATTTGAACAATTCACTGTCTTGATTTATTTTTCCAGAAAAATAAACACCCAAGCCACGCCAAAAATAAGTTCCGATACAAGCCGCAATCAAAGCAGCCCACATACCGGCATCATTGAACATGGTACTTAGTTCTGATGGCTCAAGCATGTTGTCTATTCCTAAAGTGTTTATCAATCATGTAGGCAATCGTGCCACCCATAATTCCGGCGATCAATAGAGAGTAATCAGGGAACCAAAGGTATGAGAGCAAGCCAATTGGTGCGCCCAATAAAATCGCAATGCGATTGCCTCTTGGCTTTACTTCAGTGAAGGTTAATAAGAAAAAGAGTGGGTTGATAAATACCAATCCCAGATTGATATAACTTGGCACCTGCCCTGCCAGCATGAATCCCAATACAGTTGCTGGGGTTGATACAGCCCAACATACAAAAGCAAATCCCGTGAAGTAAGAAAGGCGTTCCTCTGCTTTCATTTTTGGAAAATCTCTCATGGACACAGCCCATGCCGTCATCGCCACAAAATGAACCACCAAGTAATAGAAAGAACTGCGCTGCTTTTCCGGAAACTGTGGGAAGAGCGTTAGACACATCGTAAAAAATCTGGTGGCAGTGAGCGTGACAGCAATCGCAATCGTGACACCCGAAGCACTCAAAACGAGCATCTCAACAAGCACTACCTGGCCAGGCAGCGCGAACATGAAGAAACTCGTGGCACTGGTTAACCATACATCTAGACCATTGGCTTGGCCCATCGCACCAAATCCCAACATGCCTGCGAACAAAATAGCAGCAGGCACTCCAAAGGCGTCTTTGGCGCCCTTTAAAACGATGTCTCTATTCAAACTCATGGGATGCAGTTTATTGTTTTTTAATTATTAGTTATTGGATTTATTTTGATACTTTACTTGCTTGCATCAAAGCCCACTCAATGTGCTCTTTCAGCATGTCACTGGCATTGGGTAACACTTGTTTTAAACCACCAATGATTTTTTCTCTGGCACCGCCATCAAGACTCGATGATCTGAGAGCATTGCCCATGCCCACAGCAAGATTGCGTCGCCAAGATTCATACCCAATCCTGCGGATTGGACTGCCTTCGTGCTTAGACATAAAGTCTTCCTCTGACCATGACCATAAATCCAATAAGTCAGCATGTTCTAAACCATGCCTTGGTAAAAAATCAGGCACTGAACTGAGTTGAGCAAATTTATTCCAAGGACAAACCAACTGACAATCATCGCAACCGTAAACTCGGTTACCCATGAGGGGTCTTAGCTCTTCAGGAATCGACCCTTGATGCTCAATCGTCAAATATGAAATACAACGACGGGCATCCAATTGATAAGGGGCTGTGATGGCTTGGGTCGGGCAGATATTGATACAAGCAGAACATTCGCCACAATGACTGGTGATGGGTTCATCAACCGGGAATGGCACATCAACGAGGATTTCACCCAAGAAAAACATCGACCCTGCTTCACGATTGAGCAACAAGGTGTGTTTGCCTCGCCAACCCAAACCTGACTTATTCGCTAACTCAACTTCCATGACTGGGCCAGAATCAACAAATACCCGATAACCAAAAGGGCCTATCTTTTTCTCAATCACATCAGCCAGAGATTGCAAGCGCTGGCGCAGAACTTTGTGATAGTCACGACCTCGGGCATACATGGCCACCACCGCCTGGGAAGGCTCATCCCATCGGGCGATTTCTTTATTACGCCAATCAACTGCTTGGCGCATTTCAGAGGTATCAGGTAGATAATCCATCCGAACCGTTAAAACCCGAACCGTGCCTGGCTGCAATTCTTGAGGATTGAGTCGCAAATGAGCGCGCTCCCTCATATAATTCATGTCACCGTGACGTCCAGCATCCAACCACTCTTTCAATCTTGGTCCTGCCACACTCAAATCTGTGTCAGAAACTCTGATATCGCCAAATCCCAAGTCGATGGCCTCGCGCCTCAACCAAGAAATATCTTGGATGAAATCATCCTTGGTTGTTTGGGTTTGAGTCACAATTTTTGCTCCATGATGAGATTGTAGGGCCCAATGACAAAAGATACTCATCTGATGATTCCGTCTAGAACTCTTTCTTCCGAGCAAGACACAGAGGCATTTGCTTTAAAACTTGCCCAACAGATTCAACATCTTTTCCAAGCTAAAAGTAATCATTTGGATAAAGCCCTTCATTTTTCTTTAGTGGGTGATCTGGGCGTTGGTAAAACCACGCTGACCAGACACATTCTTCGCTCATTAGGGCACATGGGCAAAGTCAAAAGCCCTACCTATGGTTTGTGTGAGCCCTACCAAGTGAAGCTCAATCAAAAAAATACTGAAAATGAAATAACCGAAACAATCCTGCCATTTCATCACTTTGATTTGTACCGCATGAGTTATGCCAAAGAATGGATCGACGCTGGCTTCAGAGATGTCTTCAGTGCAGCAGGCATTTGCATGGTCGAGTGGCCAGAAAAAGCAGAAGGTACTTTGCCTTTGGCCGACTGGATCATCACTTTATCGACCAATGATGATGAAACCAGATCACTCATGATCACCAGCCAAACAGACATTGGCGACAAACTGGCCAAAGGATTTCAAGAAACATGAAATTCATCGGTGGCAATCGAGCCAATAGATTGAAACGACGCGAGCTTCTCAAAAGAATTGCTCAAACCAGCGCGCTCATCTTTTTAGGCCCTAGTCAAATCGCTTGGGGTGCAAAACTGGTGGCGGTTCGCATCTGGCCAGCGGAAGACTACACGCGCGTGACCCTAGAGTCCGATCAGGCACTAAAAGTGAGCCACCAACTGCTCACCAACCCGCATCGCCTAGTTGTAGACGTTGAGGGGCTAGAACTCAACAACACCATCAAAGAATTAGTGGCAAAAGTTAATAGCAACGACCCCTACATCGCTCAAGTTCGTGTTGGTCAATTTCAGCCCAAAGTTGTTCGCTTGGTTTTCGACCTCAAAGAAAGCATTCAGCCTCAGTTGTTTACTTTAGATCCAGTGGGTACTTATCAAAATCGCTTGGTCTTTGACTTATATCCAACAGTGGCCAATGATCCTTTGATGGATTTAGTGCGCCAAAGCGCTAAAAAAGAAGCTGCATTGGA
>CAYYOB010000032.1:0-10952 GCA_964473225.1 uncultured Polynucleobacter sp. | reverse complement strand
CTGAAGGCGCGATGACTCGTGAGCAGTTATTGACCGATGTTGAGCAAGCGGCTGACTTTGTGAAGCAAACCCAATGTGATGCCTTGGCGATTGCGATTGGTACCAGCCACGGAGCTTATAAATTCACCAAAAAACCTACAGGCGATATTTTGGCGATTGATCGCATCAAAGAAATCAATCAGCGCATTCCAAATACACACCTTGTGATGCATGGTTCATCCAGCGTGCCTCAAGAGTTGCTCGCAATCATTCGTGAGTTTGGTGGCGACATGAAAGAAACCTATGGTGTGCCTGTTGAAGAGATTCAGCAAGGTATCAAGCACGGGGTTAGAAAAATCAATATTGATACAGATATCCGTTTGGCCATGACAGCTGCAATTCGCAAATATTTATTTGAGAACCCAAGCAAGTTTGACCCACGAGATTATTTGAAACCAGCACGTGAAGCTGCCAAAGAGATTTGTAAGGCACGCTTTTTAGCGTTTGGTTGTGAAGGCCAGGCTGGCAAGATCAAAGCAATTCCGTTGGAGCAAATGGCTGAGCGTTACAAAAGCGGTCAATTGGCTCAATTAGTTAAATAAGGTATTCATGCAAGCTCTTTACGAATCTTCAATCAAGTCATTGCCATTAATCTCAAAGGGCAAGGTAAGAGATATTTACGCCATTGGTGATGATCAACTGTTGATGGTCACCACTGATCGCTTGTCAGCATTTGATGTTGTCATGGGTGAGCCTATTCCTGGTAAGGGCATTGTTCTGAATGAGATGGCTAATTTTTGGTTTGGTAAGTTAAGCCATGTGATTCCTAATCATTTGACAGGCATTGACCCATGTTCAGTTGTGGCAGCCGATGAAGTGAGTCAGGTCAAAGGTAGAGCCATCGTGACGAAGCGTTTGAAGCCGATCATGGTTGAAGCGGTGGTGCGTGGTTATTTATCTGGCAGTGGCTGGAAAGACTATCAAGACACTGGCGCCATCTGCGGCATCCAATTGCCTGCGGGTTTGAAAAATGCACAACAGTTGCCTGAGCCAATTTTTACGCCAGCAGCAAAAGCGGATGTTGGTGAGCATGATGAAAATATTTCTTATGCTGAGGTTGAGAAACGCATTGGCCAAGAGTTGGCAGCAAAAATCAAAGAAGTCAGCATTCGCTTGTACAAAGAAGCTTCAGTCTATGCAGCCAGCAAAGGCATCATCATTGCTGACACGAAATTTGAATTTGGCTTAGATGAAAATAATTCATTGGTGTTGATGGATGAAGTTTTAACTGCTGACTCGTCTCGTTTTTGGCCAGCGGCTTCATACCAAGTGGGATCTAATCCGCCATCATTTGATAAGCAGTTTGTGCGTGACTGGTTGGAGTCTGCAACAGTCAATGGTCAACCATGGAACAAGTCTGCACCTGCACCACAGTTGCCTGAAGATGTGATTGAAAAAACTGCAGCTAAATACCGTGAAGCTTTAGAAACACTGACTGCGTAATTGCTAGCAAAAAGCAAAAAGGAAAAAAGATGAGTCAAACACCAATTGTTGGAATCTTGATGGGTTCAAATTCTGATTGGGACACCATGCAGAACGCAGCTCAAACGCTCACTGATTTTGGGGTTGCATTTGAAGCCAAAGTAGTTTCTGCGCATCGCATGCCTGATGATATGTTTGCTTATGCCGAAACAGCTGCAAAGCGCGGTATCAAGGCAATCATCGCTGGCGCTGGTGGTGCGGCACATTTACCAGGTATGTTGGCTGCAAAAACAATTGTTCCAGTTTTTGGAGTGCCAGTTGCCTCAAAGCATTTGAGTGGCGAAGATTCACTTTTATCGATTGTGCAAATGCCTAAAGGTATTCCTGTAGCAACGTTTGCGATTGGTGATGCGGGTGCAGCCAATGCTGCTTTGCATGTGATTGCTAATCTTGCAGTCAACGATTCTGCCTTGGCTAAAAAGTTAGAAGTATTCCGAGCTGCTCAAACTGAAAAAGCAAGAGCCATGAACTTACCAGGACATTCTTGATTTATGGCTGATCGTCAAAGCCCCATTTTGCCGGGGTCTTACTTAGGAATTCTTGGTGGTGGTCAATTGGGTCGCATGTTCACTCATGCTGCACAAGCAATGGGCTACAAAGTTTGTGTTTTAGATCCTGATGCACACAGCCCTGCTGGAGTGGTTGCAGATAAACATATTCAAGCAAGCTACACCGACAGTGCAGCACTAAAAGAAATGGCAGCTATTTGTAAGGCAGCCAGCACTGAATTTGAGAACGTTCCTGCTAAGGCACTTGATGAGCTTGAATCTTTGGGCGTATTTGTTGCTCCAAGAAGCGCGGGTGTTTCTATCGCACAAGACCGAGTGGCAGAAAAGAAGTTTTTGGCGACTTGGCAAAAAGAAGCGGGCATTGGCCCTGCACCTTATCAAGTCATTGAAAAGCAGAGCGATGCTGAAATAGTTTCTGCTGATCTCTTCCCAGGTATTTTAAAAACTGCTCGCATGGGCTATGACGGTAAAGGTCAGGTGACCGTTCATGATCGTGATGAGCTGGTGAAAGCTTGGAGTGGTTTTGGCGAAGTGGTGTGTGTTTTAGAAAAACGCATGGATTTGGCCTTTGAAGTATCAGCACTGGTGGTGCGCGGTCATGATGATGAAGTCGTTGCTTATCCAATTGCACAAAATATTCACAAGAATGGCATTTTGCACACAACAACAGTCCCGGCACCATCGATCAATCCAGCGCAAGAAACAAAAATCGTTGAGGCTGCCAAAGAAATTATTCGTCGTTTAGATTACGTCGGTGTTTTATGTGTTGAGTTCTTTGTTCTTAAAAGTGGCGAAGTGGTTGCGAATGAAATTGCTCCACGCCCTCATAACTCTGGGCATTACACGCAAAATGCCTGTTTGACGAGCCAGTTTGAACAGCAGGTCAGAGCTATGGCTCGTTTGCCGCTGGGCAGCACTGAATTGATTGGTCCAAGCATCATGCTCAATATTTTGGGTGATGAGTGGTTGGTCTCTGGAAAGCAAGAAGAGCCTTCATGGGAAAAGATTCTGAATGCGCCTTCTGCAAAGCTACATCTTTACGGTAAGGCTGAGCCTCGCGTGGGCCGCAAAATGGGACACATTAATTTTGTAGGCAAAACCTCAGCTGCTGTTGAGTTGGTTTGCGAAGAGGCCATACGAGTTCTAAAAATTGCACGCTGATCATGCCTGATTCAATCAAAAGAGCGGTAGACGTTCTGAAGGCTGGTGGTTTAGTTGCGATGCCCACTGAAACAGTTTATGGTTTGGCAGCTGATGCTAATAATGTTTCAGCAATCAATAAAATATTTTCTACTAAGGGTCGTCCTTCAGGTCACCCTTTGATTGTTCATGTTGCAGAGCCTCATCTTGGTTTGAGCAATGATCAAGAGGCCACGTCCAATGCTTGGCGCGAAATCCTCAGTCAATGGTCGCGGGATGTTTCTCCAGAAGCATTGATTTTGGCTCATGAATTCTGGCCAGGCCCTTTGACCATGATTCTGCCAAAAGCCAAAAATGTTTTATTGGAAGTCACAGGCGGACAAGAAACCGTTGGTGTTCGTTGTCCCAAGCATCCTGTGGCACAACATTTATTAAAAGAGTTTGGTGGCGGCTTGGCTGCACCCTCTGCTAATCGTTTTGGCAGAATCTCTCCAACAACCGCAGATCATGTTCGTGAAGAGTTTCCAGGTGATGAAGTGTTGGTGCTGGATGGCGGTCCCTGTGATGTCGGTATCGAATCAACCATTGTTGATTTGACTCGCCTTGACACTCATGGCGCTGTTATTTTGCGACCAGGCGCGATCACTCAAACAATGATTGATCAAGCGCTTGGTACAAATGAAGTGACTGATGGTGCCTCAGCAAAGACTGGATCAGCACCAAGGGTTTCTGGAAGTTTGAGTGCACACTACGCTCCGAAGACGAAATTGGTTTTATATGATGCCAAAGACACTCAGTCAGTATTGGCTATATTGGCTAAGGTGAATAACTCTGATCTAAAGAATATTGCTTGGGTGCATTTCTCAAAAGATTTGCTTGCTAAAGACCTTGGTTTAAAGAATGTGGCAAAAGAAGTGCTCTTGCCTCTTGATTCAAAAGCCGTGGCCAGGGAGCTCTATGCCTTGCTAAGACAGTTGGATGCACTGAGTGTGGATTGCATCTTCTTTGAACAATTACCCGATGGTGTTGAGTGGGACGCAATCAGAGATCGCTTGGGGCGCGCCTCAGTGGGCTCTGGCGTGTAATTGCTGCGGGCCATCATCAAGCAGCCAAGTCATTAATGCATCATGAATCCCTCGCCCAGAGCGAGCGTTGTGATGGTTGATGAATGATGAAATCGCATAGACCTGACCGCTTTTACTCACGACATAGCCTGAAATACTTCTCACATCCGCCAAAGATCCAGTTTTAATATAAGCGCCATATTTTTTGATGGGCTTTGGAAATTGGGATACATTCTTTTCGAAAGCTTGTATATCTCTTTTTTTCGGGATGTATTTGCGAAGCTTATCCATCAAGCGATGTTTCATGGTTCCATCCACGCCTGCAATTGGAAGTGATTCTGTGAAGTAATCTCTTGTGGAAGAATTCAAACCAAGCAGCAAGACTTGATTGAGGTGTTTGGTGCTGATTCTTTCTATTCTAGACAAGCCAGATCCATTCTCAATCACAAGCTCAGGCATGTCCAATTGATATTTGTTGAGCCAGGATTTAACCACCATATTTGCGTTACTGGTATTTCCAGGCGCACCATTTTTTTCTAGCGCAAGCGTCAATAAAACTTGCTTGGCCATCACATTATTTGAAAGCTTATTAATGTCTTTGACTGATTCATACAAGGGGATGCCAAAGTGCGTCATGATTGGATGAAAGGATTCAGAGAGTTCACCACTTTTAATGGCAGGTTTTTTGCCCCATGTGCCACCAAGGTCCTCCCATGCGGCGATCAAACTTTGCGACAAAAAGTGATCGCTATCAGAGGCAACAATATTCCAATTAGCAGTTGAGCAAGCGCTAGGGTACTCGCCACTGAAACTGGCTACCCATTTAGAGTTTTTCTCAGTTTTCAAAGACATGGTGATGCCATCTCGCCAATTTTTACATGGTCCATTGACTACCACTAAGTCATTATCAATTGATAAATTAGCCATGCGGGGCGTTTGCTTAATGACAACTAAACGATTTTCAAGATTTGGGAAGAACTGAAAGCTAAAACTATTAAAAGCAAATAACAAAGCATCTGGCGCAACGTTATACGCGCGCGTTGGTTCACCATCATAAAAAGATGATTCTTTGACTGATTGGTCATAGGCACTTCTATCAAAAATTAAATCCCCATGAATATTTTTAACACCACTTGCTTTGAGATTGGCTAAAAGCTTATTGATTTCTTCCGGAATTAACTTTGGATCGCCACTTCCTCTGATGAGCAAGTCACCGCGAAGGGTTCCTTTTGAGATTTGACCATTGGTAAACAGATCAGTTTTCCATCGGTACTGTGGACCTAACATTTCCATAGCAGCCAAACTTGTGACAAGTTTCATCGTGGATGCTGGATTCATGCCCAAAGTCTCTTGCCAATGAATCACATCGTGAGAATTAAAGGTAGCATGGTCTTGTTGGCTGGTGATTTTATCGACCGAAATGGAAATAGCTTCTTTGGGGATGCCACTTTTTCTAATCGCTGACTCAACGGGCGCAGGTAAAAAATCTTTTGCAAAGGCACCAAGGCTTTGTGTGATTAAAACAAAGCCTGTCAATATCAATAAACGTCTCTTAAATGGCATGCCTGAATCATATAGCCTAATAAGCATTTATGTACATATGCTTAAGGCACTGAGGCAATCTTTTTTAATAGCTTATTTGAGCGTGTCAGGGCAATGCACAGATCATAAAAAAGAGGGCGATGAGGCTGAGGTATTTTGATCTGGAATTGCTCACATAGTTTGACCAGTCTTGGGTCATTGCTGAGTTTGGCGCCACCCAGTAATTTATGAGCCATGCTTTTTAATTCGATTTCGCTCACAACCCATTGCTGTTTGCCAAGACATTGCAGTAAAAGATCCAGAGATTTTTCTTGGTAAATCAGGATTTCACTGGCAATGATTTTCAACATGGACTTTTGCGAGTTGGCAGAATCGTTAAAAGTCATCAAATATGTTTTTTCTAGTGCTAGTTCTTGTTGCCAATCCCGCATGGATGCTGGCTTGATTAAAACAAAATCAAATACATTGTTGGGGTTCAATAATCTGTGGGCCCCATCTGTGTGAGCTGTTAGACCAAAAATCTTGATCTTGGAGCCATAGTGCTGGTGAGCTTCAATGGCCAATTGATCCCCATTGATGATAGGCATGGTCAGGTCTGTGACCAAGATATCAAAAGAAGACTCAAGAATGGTCTGTAAGGCTTCTTGACCGCAGGAGCTTGAGTGAACGCAATAGCCCATTTCTTTGAATTGAGCTTCTGTGATGAGTCTGCTTGGGGCATGATCATCAACAATCATCACGCTTTCATGATGGGTGATCAGAGGTGCAACCTTTTCCTCAGAAATCCTTATTTTTGTGTATTTGGGTTGTTTGATAGATCTTTTAAACGAGAGCGTGAAGCTCACTGATGTGCCAAACCCTTCTTCGGAATCAATGTCTAGTCGACCACCCATCATGGCAATCAGTTGTTTGGCAATCGTCAATCCAAGGCCAGTACTTGATTGTGTTAGCTCTGCATCAAAATGCTCGAATTGTTCATAAGGTCTGAAAATCCTTGAGATGTGAGCTTGAGGTATGCCTTTGCCATTATCTGAGACCTCAAAATAGATGCTTTGAGCAAAGTGATCGTTGGCAATCGTCCGAGTTGTTATGTGTACTTTTCTGTCAGCGCTGAACTTGATCGCATTACTGATTAAGTTGTGGAGTATCTGCCCCAATCTTGTGCCGTCTGCCATTAAGCTCTCTGCCATCTCAGGGCAAACGTGGCAGCTGACTGTGGTGTTATTTTTTTGAGCAAGTGCACTGAATGTTCTGCTGGTATTTTTGATCAGATTTCCTAGATTGCAGGCTTCTACCCTGAGTTCCATCTTCCCAGCATCAATTTTTGATAAATCCAATAACTGATTTAATACCTCCAGCATCGATTCGGCTGAAGCATGGGCACTTTCTAAGATGGTTTTTTCTGAAATGTCTAAATGATTGTTGCGTAGCAGCTTTTCTTGGATGCCAAGGATGGCGCTGATCGGTGTTCTGATTTCATGGCTGATGGTTGAAATGGCTTGATTTTTTGTTTCTTGAAATGCGTTTAAATGACGTTGATTTTTTTGCGCAAGATTGGCCCAATGCTTATTTCTAATCAGTAAATAAATGCTGAATAAGCCGCTGCCTAGTAATGCGAAGAGAGTGAGTTGATATTTGTCAGGCATCAACGATTCGATTGGTTCTGCAAAATGAAATTAGTTCTGCAATATTGCTCACACCAATTTTTTTATAAACACGGTTCTTGTATGTGGATACTGTTTTGGTGCTGATATGAAGAAATTCTGAAATGGCACTGTTGGGATGGCCATCGGCCAAGTATTTAAGAACTTGGAATTCTCTTGGCGAGAATGATGAAATGATTTCTTCATCACTGCTGAATATCTTTGATGAATTATTCACGTGGAAAAAGGTATAGCCCTGAGAGACCGCTAGGCATGCGGCCAGGATGATGTCTGAGCTGGCTGTCTTGTTAATAAAGCCGTGGCCACCAAGACTTCTGACCCGACTGCCATATACCTTGGCCTCGAGAGAAGACACCACCAAGATTCTGCTGTCTGGAGAAATGATTTTCAACCGACGGATCACGTCAAAGCCATCAATTTTTGGCATGTCTACATCTAGAATGATCAAGTCGGTTTCATTTTCTCTGGCGAATTCAAGGCAGCCATCACCATCGGTGGCCTCACCAATGATTTCAAAATGAACTTGTTGTGCCAGCATATTTTTAAGTGCCCAGAGCATTGCTGGGTGGTCGTCAACCAATAGGACTTTTTTTCTCATCTAACTCACTCCTTGTCTGACTGTTTCTTGATCAGTTGTCTTATGGCTAATTGCTGTTTGGCGCTTCGACCCATTTTGAGAACTTGGTGAAGAGTCATTGCAGGCATGATGTGTTTGCCGTAGTAACAATCAATGGCATGTTTTTCGGCCACAGATTTTTCGTGCATGAGTTTGATAGGTCCTGTCACGGAGATTGAGTCATTGGCTTCAATGAGTGCTTTTAGGGCAATCAATTTCTTTTCGCATTGACTGCCTGGAATGGCCTGTCTGATCAAATCACCTGCTATATGAATATGGGTGAAGCGATGATTGAGCATTAGTTGACACTCTTCTTCTTGTCCTGTGAAATTCAGTAAGTGAAACAAAATGCCCAGGCGTTGTAATTGAAGCAAGGCCTCTTTTAATTGATTCGTTTGTTTTGTTTGAGTTAAATCGCTGATACCGACATAAATTAAGCCAACCGGTAAATGACACTTCAGTAGCAGTTCCTGAAAGGCATTCATCAAATTTGCATCGAGCAACCAATCCACTTTCATCGCCAGCATGATGGCGTGAGGTTTGGTGAAGCTGTGCCAATAATCAGCCGCACGAATTCCTTCTTTGACCAGGGCGATCACTGTCTCTTTGGGGGCTTGCTCTAAGGATGTCAGCGTGACAAATTCAGTGACGAGGTCTTTGGTTCTCAGAACTAGCTCAAACGATAGATCTTGAGACTCAGCCCAGGCTTCCAGTTGTTGATTTTCTGGTTGGAGCATCACTTCATACAGTTGTCCCTGATGAAAGTCTTTAACAGCCAAGGCTGGCCTTTTAGTCCAATTTTTTACCAACGAATAGAGCCGAGACTTAGGTTTCATAATTAAATCCAATAAAATCAATAGCTTGGTGATTATTAATCGCCAATATTTAAACTGCTCTATAGAAAAGCTTGTTTGTGAACGCCCAGTGGATCCGTTCTTTGCACGGAAAATATGGTGATGACCCTTGAAAAGCTGGGGTACCATCCCTATAATTAGCACTCAACCAGTTAGAGTGCTAACAACCTGTTTTAGGTTAATAACACTGCTTCTGGAAATTATAATTAATTATTTTTACTAACTGTTAAGTAAACACTTACTAACTTTTTAAAGGAGTCAAAATGAATTTACGCCCTTTACATGATCGCGTGATCATCAAGCGTTTAGATAACGAAACAAAAACAGCTTCAGGTTTAGTGATTCCTGAGACTGCAGCTGAAAAGCCAGATCAAGGTGAGATCCTTGCAGTTGGCACAGGTAAAAAAGATGAGTCAGGCAAGGTTATTCCACTTGATGTGAAAGTGGGCGACCGTGTTTTGTTTGGCAAGTATGCTGGTCAGACAGTGAAAGTTGATGGCGATGAGCTTCTCGTTATGCGCGAAGAAGACATCATGGCAGTGGTTCAGAAGTAATTAAATAAGAGACATCGAAAGGAATTCAAATGGCAGCAAAAGATGTATTTTTCAGTGACAGCGCGCGTACGCGCATGGTCGAAGGCGTTAACATTTTGGCTAACGCAGTTAAAGTAACTTTAGGACCTAAAGGTCGTAACGTGGTTCTAGAGCGTTCATTTGGTGGCCCATTAGTGACTAAAGACGGTGTGTCAGTTGCTAAAGAGATTGAGCTTAAAGACAAGCTACAAAACATGGGTGCACAGATGGTTAAGGAAGTTGCATCGAAGACAGCTGATAACGCTGGTGACGGTACAACAACTGCAACAGAATTGGCTCAGTCAATTGTTCGTGAAGGCATGAAGTATGTAGAAATCACAAAAATCAGCAAGCCATGCACAACAACCAAAGAAATCGCTCAAGTTGGTTCTATTTCAGCAAACAGTGATTACAGCATTGGTGAGCGCATCGCTGAAGCCATGGAAAAAGTGGGTAAAGAAGGTGTTATCACTGTTGAAGATGGCAAATCATTGGCCGATGAGTTGGATGTTGTAGAAGGTATGCAGTTTGACCGCGGTTATCTTTCACCATATTTCATCAGCAACCCAGAAAAGCAAGTTGCTATTCTAGAAAACCCATTCATCTTGTTGTTTGACAAGAAGATCAGCAACATTCGTGACTTGTTGCCAGTATTGGAGCAAGTAGCTAAAGCTGGTCGTCCTTTGTTGATCATCGCTGAAGATATCGAAGGCGAAGCATTGGCAACATTGGTAGTTAACAACATTCGTGGCATCTTGAAGACTTGTGCTGTTAAAGCTCCAGGTTTCGGTGACCGTCGTAAAGCCATGCTTGAAGACATCGCTATTTTGACTGGTGGTCAAGTGATTGCTGAAGAAGTTGGTTTGACACTAGAAAAAGTAACACTACAAGACTTGGGTCAAGCTAAGCGTGTGGAAATCGGTAAAGAAAACACAACCATCATTGATGGCGCAGGCGAAGCTAAGAACATCGAAACTCGCGTTAAGCAGATTCGTGCACAAATCGAAGAAGCTACTAGTGACTACGACAAAGAAAAACTTCAAGAACGTGTTGCAAAACTTGCAGGTGGCGTTGCTGTAATTAAAGTAGGTGCAACAACTGAAATTGAAATGAAAGAAAAAAAAGCGCGCGTTGAAGATGCACTCCATGCAACAAGAGCTGCAGTTGAAGAAGGTATTGTTGCAGGTGGTGGAGTTGCTCTAATTAGAGCGCGTGATGCGATTGCAAAAGTTAAAGGTGAAAATGCAGATCAAGAAGCTGGTGTTCGTATTGTGCTTCGTGCTGTTGAAGAACCCTTAAGACAAATCGTTGCGAATGCTGGTGTAGAGCCATCTGTAGTGGTTAATAATGTAGTGGCTGGTAAAGGCAACTACGGATTTAACGCAGCTAACGAAACTTATGGTGATATGGTTGAAATGGGTGTTTTAGATCCAACTAAAGTTACTCGCTCTGCATTACAACATGCAGCAT
>CAYYOB010000031.1:0-11053 GCA_964473225.1 uncultured Polynucleobacter sp. | reverse complement strand
GTGCTTGCGAACTGAAGATGGACAATTACACGAACAGGTATTGCCAGTTAAAGCCTTTCCAATCAGTCTGCCGGAAGAATGTATTGCGATTGTTGACAGGGATGGACACGAATTGGTTTGGCTGGACCACTTGAATCAAGTCAGCACTGAAAATCAGACCGTCATTAAAGAAGAGCTCGCCAACAGGGAGTTCATGCCAGTTTTGGCGAGAATATCTGATGTGTCATCCTTTGCAACGCCCAGCACGTGGACCGTTGAGACCAGTAGGGGTGGCACTCGGTTTGTTTTAAAGGGCGAGGAGGATATTCGCCGTATCAGTAAAGATACTTATTTGATTTCTGATAATCATGGTGTCCAATACTTGATAGAAAATATTCAGTTATTGGATAAACACAGTCGAAGATTGTTGGACAGATTCTTATAAAAAAATAATGACAATTAATCAAACCAATATTCACTTTGAGTCTCGTGGGATTGAGTTTGTTGTCAAGACCACCGAAGAGTTGAGTGCCCTGCAGGTCAGTATGCAAAAGCATCTGGATGCACTTCAATTGTGGCAGCACGTTGATGTGGTTATCTTGAGCGGCAACGATACTTATCAATGTACTTATAAGCTAAAAGAGAGTGCTAGAGAGCAATGGGCACCAGCTTGGGATACCACTCGTTTGTATTCCACCATGGGCATTGATAGCCAAAAAAATACTGAAGATTTGGATAAAGAAATCTTGGTTGCGATGTTGATGACAACCATTCCATTCACTTTTCCAAGCTTTGATGAATTGATGTCAGCCATCAGTATTCGTCATTATGTCGTTAATGCGGGCTTTAAGGCAGCCTTGAACTTTGATACAGAAGCTGCTGAAAGGCCAACGGATTATTGGCATTATGACGAAGAAGAAGGATTTCTATTAAATAAAGGGCAGTCCCTCATTGATGGCTTGATTAAAGCCACTCAACCTGCAAGTTATAAAGAAGCTTATTCTTTTTCTTGTTATCGAGCCACTGAATATGTGGTCTTGCTCAGTATTGCGCAAGAGCTTAACAATGTTAATCCTGAACTCTTGAGAAGAATGGAGGTGCGTTCTGAGCGCAGTGCTATTCGTTCAGGCGAATTTCATGAAACCCTGCTTAAAGAGTACGGCACCCTTGAAAACCCTTTCCCGATGAAATATTACGTTCCTGGAGATCGTGTGTGGTTTCGTAATCCCGATGATCGATCCTCTGATGTGACTGGTTATGAGGGTTCGTGGGTCATTTATTTGGGACACAATTTATTCACTAATTTTTGGAAAAGAGATCAGCCTTACAGCTTAGAGGAAAAGTGTGTCGAGGTTTATCACTGGCGCGACGGCGTATTTGTAGGTGATGATGGTGAGCCACAAATGAATGAAGATATTGTGGCATCTTGCGTTAAGCAATCAATGGCAGATCCATCAAAGTATCAGATGATCATTGACCGAATGATGCGTTACCGAGATCCTCAGGGTGTTTATAAGGATGGTGGGTGCATCGACGCATCCAGAGAATCTGTGCGCTGTGTTCGTCCATCAACAGCAGATTTAAATTTTTCCGATTAATTAATCTTTAAAACTTTTCTAAATTCCACAAAATTTCTCAATTATTTGGATTACATCCTTGTAGGAATATTCTGATTTCTTTGTAGGAAACTTCCTATTTTCTCGTAAGAAGAAATTACGGCATTTCTCTCAATCCTTGATTTTTATTGGGTATTGAGAATTTTGCATTGTTACTTTTCTTAAATTAGATATTTCATGCATTTTTAGGCCATATACAAGTAATTGATTGCCTCCTATTCTGCCTGTTCAATTTTTTGAATGACACAGTAGAGGTGAAAAATGGTTCATGACAACCATGGTTTAAAAAGAAGTCTTCAGCCACGACATATTCGTCTAATGGCTTTGGGATCAACAATTGGTGTTGGTTTATTTTTAGGTTCAGCCACAGCCATTCAGCTGGCAGGTCCATCCATCATGTTGGGCTATGTTCTGGCTGGCTTGGTAGCTTTCATAGTTTTGAGGGCTCTTGGCGAAATGGCGGTGCATGAGCCTGTAGCAGGATCATTTGCGCATTACGCTGGTAAATACATCGGACCTTTGGCCGGTTATCTGGTTGGTTGGGGTTATTGGACTTACTGGATTGTGGTGGGTTTGGCTGAAGTCACGGCCGTTGGTATTTACATGATGATGTGGTTTCCAGATGTTCCTCAATGGGTGTGGGCCTTGTCTTCGTTGTTGGCCATGGGTGGCATCAACTTCGTGGCAGTAAAAGTTTTTGGTGAGTTCGAGTTTTGGTTCTCTCTCATCAAAGTTGTTGCCATTGTGACGATGATTGCGATGGGCTGTGGAATGATTTTCTTTGGCCTTGGTGTTGGCGGTGAGCCGATTGGTATCGCCAACCTTTGGCAGCATGGTGGATTTTTCCCTAATGGGGTGAGCGGCTTCTTGCTATCACTTCAAATGGTTCTATTTGCCTACGTGGGTATTGAAATGATTGGCTTATCAGCAGGTGAAGCTGAAAACCCAACAAAGACCATTCCTATGGCGATTGATTCATTGGCGTGGCGCATCTTAATTTTCTACGTTGGAGCCTTATTTGTTATCTTGGCTATCTTCCCTTGGCATCAAGTCGGTCAGCAAGGCAGTCCATTCGTAGCCATGTTTGAAAGTATCGGTTTAAGAGAAGCAGCCGGCATCATCAATTTTGTGGTGATCACTGCAGCGTTGTCTTCTTGTAATGCTGGGATATTCAGTGGTGGTCGATTGCTCTTAGGCTTATCCAAGATTGGTAATGCGCCACAAGCATTGGGTGAAGTGTCTAAATCAGGCGTACCCATGAAAGCCATCCTCATGACAATCATGTTGCCAACACTGGGGGTTGCGTTGAACTATTTTGTTCCTGAGAAGGCATTCCAGTGGATCACGGCAGCGGTGACTTTAATTGGCCTATTGGTTTGGATTGCCATCCTATTCACGCAAATCCAATTCAGAAAATCTTTAACTCAGGTGCAAAGAGATGCCTTGCCATACCGCGCAATCATGTGGCCCTACGGCTCATGGTTTGCGATCTTCTTTGTGGTGTTTGTGATTGGCTTGATGGCTTACTCAGAATCAACCCGCATGGCGTTTTACGTTGGTCCTCCAATTTTGATTGGATTGACATTGTTGTATTTTATTTTTGGTCTACATAAAAAAGAAAGGAGTGCATCATGATTGTTGGCGTACCAAAGGAAGTTAAAAATCACGAGTATCGAGTTGGATTAACACCCGATCAAGTCACAGAATTAAGGCTTTGGGGTCACCAGGTATTGGTTCAAAAAAATGCGGGTGAGGCCATTGGTTTCATGGACGAGCACTATGTGATGGCTGGTGCTCAACTGGTGGATTGCCCAAGTGACATATTTGCGGAAGCTGAGATGATTGTTAAGGTCAAGGAGCCGCAGCCTGAAGAGTGCAAAATGCTTCGCTCAGGACAGGTTTTATTCACCTATTTGCATTTAGCTCCGGACCTTCATCAAACCCAGGCTTTGGTTCAATCAAATGCAATTTGTATTGCCTATGAGACAGTGACCAGTGCTAATGGCCGCTTGCCTTTATTGGCTCCTATGAGTGAGGTGGCAGGCAGAATGTCCATCCAAGCAGCTGCCCATCATTTAGAAAAAGCCAATGGTGGTCGAGCATTGCTATTGGCTGGAGTGCCAGGTGTTCCTGCTGCTGAGGTGGTGATTTTGGGTGCTGGCGTTGTAGGCAGTGCCGCCTTGCAAATGGCGGTCGGCATGGGCTCTCGCGTGACCATTATTGATAAAAACCTTGATCGCTTAAGAGAGTTGGATGCTTTATATGGAAACAGGATCCACACCTTGTATTCAAGTACGGCCAATATTGAGAGGTCAGTGATAAATGCTGATGTTGTGATTGGCAGTGTCTTAGTTCCGGGTGGTGCTGCGCCGAAATTGGTCACAAGAAGAATGGTCTCTGCTATGAAGTCTGGATCTGTGATTGTGGATGTGGCGATTGATCAGGGCGGCTGTTTTGAAACATCTCATGCAACCACGCACCAAGAACCAACCTACCAAATCGACGGCGTGATTCATTATTGTGTTGCTAATATGCCTGGTGCGGTTGCTAGAACCTCAACAATGGCTTTGACCAATGCAACAGCACCATTTGTGATGGAGCTGGCCAATAAGGGTGCTCAGCAAGCATTGATTGAAAACAGACATTTGATGAATGGCTTGAATGTTTATCAAGGTCATATCACTTGTGAGGCCGTTGCTTGTGCTCATGGGCTTGATTACATGGATCCAAAAACTATGATTCATTGATTATCTTGTCCTAAGAAAAAAGCCTCTGATTGAAATGGATCAGAGGCTTTTTTATTACACAAGAGATTCTGGAATTGACTAGGTTCCTTGGTGGTATTTCTGAATTAAATCCACTTCATTTTTTGAGCCAAGTACAACAGAAACGCGTTGATGCAATTTTTCAGCTGGCAAAGTCATGATGCGGTCTTTACCGTTGACTGAAGCACCGCCCGCTTGCTCAATCAAAAAGCTCATAGGGTTTGCTTCATACATCAAGCGTAACTTGCCTGGCTTGCTTGGATCACGTTTGTCCCATGGGTACATGAATACACCGCCACGGCAGAGTATGCGATGCACATCAGCCACCATTGAGGCAATCCAACGCATATTGAAGTCTTTTTTACGAGCACCTTCAGTGCCTGCAAGACATTCATCAACATAGCGTTTCACGGGTTGATCCCAGTGACGCATATTGGACATGTTGATAGCAAATTCTTTCGTATCAGGTGAGATCCTGATGTTTTCTTTGATGAGTAAAAACTCATTTGTTTCATGATCGAGCGTGAACATATGAACACCTTGACCAGTGGTGTACACCAATGTGGTTTGTGGACCATAGACCACGTAGCCAGAAGCAACCTGATCACATCCAGCCTGAAGAAAATCTTTTTCAGTTAATTCGCCAGCGGTTTGTTTTTTCAGGATTGAGAAGATGGTGCCAATAGAAACATTCACATCAATATTGGATGAGCCATCGAGTGGGTCAAATAGTAGTAGAAAGCTACCATTTTTATTGGCCGGGAAAATGGTTTCCATTTCTTCAGAAGCCATGCCTGCCAATGTTGAATCTAATCCACAAGCCTCTAACAATATGTCGTTAGAAATGATGTCTAGTTTTTGCTGGGTTTCACCTTGAACGTTACCACTGCCAGCAGAACCAATGATGCCGGCAAGTGCACCTTGCTCGACTTGTTTGGCGATTAATTTGCAAGCGTTGGCAACGGATACCAACAGTGATGCTGGAATCTCGGGGTTCTTAGAGCCAAGCTCTGTGATGTATTTGGTAAAAGTGGTGCCTTGCGACATATGTTTTTCCTGATTAACTATTGAGTGCCTTTTCGATGACTTCAGCCACGTCTGAGGACAAGTTATCTTGCTTAGCTATCAATTCTAGTGCTGATTTCATGTGAACTTGATAATTCGGGGCAAATTGTTTCCAACGATCCAGTCCCCTGGCCAATCTTGCGGCCACTTGAGGGTTGATTTGGTTGAGTTCAATCACGTGCTTGGCCCAAAACTCATAGCTTGCTGCTTCAGGCTGATGGAAGGCTCCCGGATTATTCATACAAAAGGCATGAATCAAGCTTCTGACTCGATTTGGGTTTTTAAGGCTGAAATCTGGATGTTGACGCAAAGCCATCACATCTTTCAATACTGACTGAGGATTGCTTAAATCTGATTGTCTTGTTGCTTGTAAGGCAAACCATTTATCAATGACCAAGGCATCTGATTGGAATGTTTGGTGGAAATGCTGCAAGCACTTGGCAGCATGGCTTGATGCAAAGTTAACCATCACTGCCAATGCGCCATATCTTTCAGTCATGTTGTTAGCAGTTTCATATTGCTTGAGAGCAAAATCACCTGCACTGGCATGACCAGACTCTGAGAGCATGTGAAGCGCTAGATTTTTAAGTGAGCGTTTGCCCGCACTCATCGCATCTGGATTGAATTTGCCAGGTGTTTGATGGTGCTCGTAAGCCCATAGCCAAGCTTCTTGCAAATGATGGGCTAGTTGATGGCGTAATTTGCGGCGTGATTGATGAATGGCCTGTGGATCAATGACCTTCACTTGTTCATACAAATAACTCTCGGCGGGGAGTGTGAATATCAGATCTTTGAATGCAGGATCCAATTGACCGTCTAAGAGAATTTCTTTAAGGGTGTCGAGTAAGTCTGATGTGAGGTTTTCACCATTCAGAATACTTCTCATGAATAGCTTTTGCGCAGCTTCCCAACGGTTGAACGCATCATCATCTTGACGAAGAAGGGTCAAGAGATCAGATTCTGATTGCTCGAAGTCCAACACAATCGGCGCTGAAAAGTTTCGATTGATCGATAGGGTGGGCTTTTCTTTCAATCCTTCGACTGTGATGGTTTGAGTTGTTTGGGTGAGTTCAAATAATTGCTCTTGGGATGCTTTGCCTGAATGTGAAGGTGATTCAGACCCAAGTATTTTGTAGAGCAATGGAATGTGAAACGGCTCTTTTGTATCTTGCCCTGGTGTGGCTGGGCAGGATTGCGTGAGTTTGACTTGGTAGGTATTGCCTGCAAAGCTCTCTTCAACTTTTACCCGAGGTGTTCCAGCTTGGCTGTACCAGCGTTTGAATTGGGTCAAATCCTTTTGATTGGCATCAGACATTGAAGAGACAAAATCATCACAAGTGACCGCTTGGCCATCATGACGTTTGAAATACAAGTCCATACCTTTGCGAAAACCATCGCGTCCCAAGAGGGTTTGTTGCATGCGGATGATTTCAGCACCTTTTTCATAAACAGTGACTGTGTAGAAGTTGTTGATTTCTTGATAGCTATCCGGTCTGATAGGGTGAGCCATCGGGCCAGCGTCTTCCGGAAATTGCACTTGACGAAGTAAGCGCACATCTTCAATGCGCTTAACTGCTTTGCCAGAAGCGCTGCCCATTTGATCGGCTGAAAATTCTTGATCTCTAAAGACAGTCAAACCCTCTTTAAGCGAGAGCTGAAACCAATCTCTACAAGTAACTCGGTTACCAGTCCAGTTATGGAAGTACTCGTGTGCGACAACGCTTTCAATGTTGCTGTAGTCAACATCACTGGCAGTTTCTGGATTGGCAAGAACGAATTTAGTATTGAAAATATTCAAGCCCTTGTTTTCCATGGCTCCCATATTGAAATCGCCAACCGCCACAATCATGAAACGATCTAAGTCGAGCTCTAAACCAAAGCGTTGCTCGTCCCATTTGATCGATGCAATCAATGAATCCATCGCGTGTTCAGTTTTATCTAGATCCTTGGCTTCTACCCAGACTTGTAAGAGCTTCTCTTTGCCAGATTGACTTTTAATCGTGCGTTCAATGGCCTGCAACTTGCCAGCCACCAATGCAAATAAATAAGAAGGTTTTGGAAATGGATCTTGCCAAACTGCGCTGTGCCAGCCATTAGGCAATTCCTCTTCTTTGATGAGGTTGCCATTGGATAGCAAAACAGGAAAATCTTTTTTGATGGCACGCAAGGTCACTTGGTAAGTGGCCATGACGTCTGGTCTATCTAAAAAGTATGTGATTTTTCTAAAACCTTCAGCCTCACATTGTGTGAAGAAGTTGCCATTAGAAACATACAGCCCCATCAAAGATGTATTTTTTTCAGGGATGTTGGCACTGGTGATACTTAATTCAAATTGATCAGGTAGGTTATGAATGGTCAATGTGTGTGGGGTTAATTCATAGCCACGAACAATTTCACCATTGACCCTCACACTGATGAGTTCTTGCTCTTCGCCATGTAGAACCAGAGATTGACCCAATTGACCGGCTGCTCGTTGAATCATCATTCGATTCACAACCATTGTCTTGGATGGGTTCAAGGCAATATCTAAGTCGACGGTTTGAATAGTAAAAGCCGGTGCCTTGTATTCGCTTCTTAGGAAGGTGATGGGGTTTTCTGTACGGGCCATTCAATGTCTCTCAAATAATTTTTAGTTAAATAGTTAAAGCAATTCAATTGTTATTTTTGTTGATTAAAACTTCACAAATAATGTGACCACGCCAATGCCGATGAAGATGACTGCGGCAATGCCATGCACCCATTTGATTGGTAGAGCTTTCGTGAATTTTTTACCCAACCACACGGCAGGAGCATTCGCGAGCATCATGCCAATAGTTGTGCCCATCACCACGGCTAGTAAATCATCATAGCGTGCTCCCAAAGCCACTGTGGCAACTTGGGTTTTATCACCCATTTCAGCGATAAAGAACAGTGAGGTGGTGATCGTAAAGACTTTCCAAGCACTCCTTGTTGGAGGAGCTTCTTCATCACCATCTAGCTTATCTGGGATTAAAAGCCACAAACCTAGGGCGATAAAACCACCACCCAGAATCCATTTCATGACTTCTGGGCTGATCCATGCAGAGATGGCGCTGCCTAAAAATGCGGCTAAAGCATGATTGAGGAGGGTGGCAATGAAGATGCCCCAAATGATGGCCCAGTGATGATCTTTGTATCTTGCGGCCAGCATGAGGGATAAAAGTTGGGTTTTATCCCCAATTTCCGCTAGGGCAACAATGCTGGTTGCTAAAAAAAAGTAATTTAAATCCATTTAAAAACAATAACTTACATTCTTTGGTTGATATTAGTCAAAAACTATCAGAAAAATTAATAAATACAATTTAACTATCGTGTTTAATAAGCCTAAACTACAGTTGTCTAGTTAGACGGCTGTATGTATTAAACAAGTGTTAGACATACAGTAATCGTAACCGACTTAGTATTTAAATCTATCGATAGGAGTAAAAAATGCCAACATTAAAAGGTAGCAAAACAGAACAGAGCTTGAAAGAAGCTTTTGCTGGTGAGTCAATGGCTAACCGCCGTTACTTGTATTTCGCGAACATGTGCGATATCGCTGGTGAGAACGACACAGCAGCATTGTTCCGTTCAACAGCTGAAGGTGAAACTGGTCACGCCCACGGTCATATGGAATTCTTGATCGAAGGCGGTGCAGGCGAGCCAGGTACAGGTCTTCCAGGCCGTACACCAAAAGAAGCTCTAGAAGCTGCTGTTCATGGTGAAACACACGAGTACACAGATATGTACCCTGGTATGGCTAAGACAGCCCGTGACGAAGGATTCGACGAGATCGCTGATTGGTTCGAAACTTTGGCAAAGGCTGAGCGTTCACACGCTAACCGTTACCAGAAGGCTTTGGATACATTGGGCGCGTAATTCGCTAATGTTCTAAAGGCTTTTTAAGGATTCCTGGGATGCAAATCTCGGGAATCTCATAAAGAGTCTTGAATAAATTCAGTTAATTAAATCAACAAATCAATACACGAAATTAAAAATACAGAAGGTGAATAGTATGAGTCAGAGAGAAGGTAACTTAGAAGCCCCAACAAGACACGCCCTTGATTGGAAAAACCCTGATTTTTACAATGAAGAATCGCTCAATACAGAGCTAGAGCGTGTATTCGATATTTGCCATGGCTGCCGTCGCTGCGTGAGCTTGTGCGGTTCATTCCCAACATTATTTGATTTGGTCGACGCCACTGAAGATGGTGAGGTTCATGGTGTTGATAAGAAAGATTACGACAAAGTGGTTGATCAGTGCTACTTGTGTGACCTTTGCTACATGACTAAGTGCCCATACACACCACCACACGTTTGGAATCTTGATTTCCCACACTTGATGTTGCGTGCAAAAGCAATCAAACACAAGAAGGGTGAAACAACCTTCCGTGATGACCTTTTGTCATCAACTGACAAGATGGGTAGCTTTGCTGGTATTCCAATTGTGACTAAAGCTGTTAATGCAGTGAATAGTACAAAAGTGATGCGCTCTGTGATGGACTCAGCTCTGGGTGTTCATAAAGATGCATGGATTCCTGAATATGCTCCTCAAACATTCAAGCAAGTGGCTAAGGAGTCTGCAGCATGGCCAGTGAAAGATGGCGAGAAAACACCTGGTAAGGTGGCTGTGTATTCAACATGCTATATCAATTACAACGAACCAGGCATTGGTCAAGATTTGTTGAAGTTGTTGGCTCATAACGAAATCCCTTACAAGTTAGTTGAAAAAGAAGCTTGTTGCGGTATGCCAAAGTTAGAGATGGGTGACTTAGAGTCTGTTGCTAAAAACAAAGACATCAATATTCCACAATTGGCTAAATTGGCCAAAGAGGGATATGCGATTGTGACTCCAATCCCATCATGCACATTGATGTTCAAACAAGAGTTGCCTTTGATGTTCCCTGATGAAGCTGATGTTCAGTTGGTCAAGGAAGCCATGTGGGATCCGTTTGAGTACCTCGTGGCACGTAACAAAGATGGTTTGTTGAAGAATGATTTCAAAGTAGAGTTGGGTAAAGTGAGTTACCACATACCTTGTCACTTGCGTGTACAAAACGTTGGTAAGAAAACACTAGAAACTCTTCAAATGATTCCTGGTACAGAAGTGAGTGTGGTTGAGCGTTGCTCAGGTCATGCTGGTACTTGGGGTGTGAAGAAAGAGTTCCACAAGACTGCTATGAAGATTGGTAAGCCAGTATTTAAAAACATGGCAAGCACTGAGCCAGATTTCATCAGCTCAGACTGTCAGTTAGCTGGACACCACATTGAACAAGGTATGGAAGAGGGTGGGATGAAGAAGTCACAAATGGCTCATCCAATTTCTCTTTTAGCTAAGGCATACGGCCTTTAATTAAATCGTTAGGAGTAGTTACATGGAGATGACAATGGGTAAGATCAAGCGTGAAGATTTACTATCGCTAGAAGCGTATTACAAAGCACGCCCTGAAATGCGTCTTAAGGCAATTGCTGAGCGTAAAAAGAGAACCGTGATTTTGGGTGAGCATCTCAATATGATTTTTGAGAACAAGTATTTGATGCAATACCAAATTCAAGAAATGCTTCGCGTTGAGAAAATCTTCGAAGATGAAGGTATTCAAGATGAAATGGAAACATACAATGCATTGGTTC
>CAYYOB010000030.1:8866-11456 GCA_964473225.1 uncultured Polynucleobacter sp. | reverse complement strand
CGTGATGTCCGCCTAAAAGCACGTCCGGAACCAATAAATTTTCATAATTTTCGGGCCTGGTGTAGTGAAAACAGTCCAAAAGCCCCTCCATAAAGCTATCTTGGGCCACAGAATCAGCATCTCCAAGGGCTCCAGGGATCAAACGGATCACAGCGTCCATCACCGCCATGGCAGGTATTTCACCTCCAGAAACCACAAAATCTCCCAAACTGAGCTCTTCGTCGACGCGGCGCTCCACCAAACGCTGGTCAATGGCCTCGTAACGCCCACACAAGAGGGTCACAACGCCTAAATCCTTAATGTATTTGGCTTTTTTCTGACTAAATCGCTCACCTTGAGGTGACAACAAGATCACAGGGCCTTTTTTAGCCGATTTTTCTTGATCTTTTGCCACAGCATCAAGAGTATCTTCCAAAGGTTTTGCCATCATGACCATGCCAGGGCCACCGCCATAGGCGCGGTCATCAACAGTTCGTCTAGCATCTTGCGTGAAGTCTCTTGGGTTCCATGTATGGATGCTGGCCAAACCCTGCTCAAAAGCCCTGCCCGTGACGCCCCAAGAGGTCAATGCAGAGAACATTTCAGGAAAGATGGTTACAAGGTCAAAACGCATGGCTTCATCAGATAAAGAAATCACCAGTCCAGTTGCCAATCCACAACGATTTGACGTTCTGGATCATTGGCATCTTTGTTGACTGATTTAATGACGGATTCAATGAATGGGATCAATCGATCTTCTTTTTGTCCTTCAAGTCGCACACACAAAATAGATTGCGCTCCGTTGTCCATCAGATCAACAACCACGCCCAATGTCTGGCCTTGCTCATTGATCACAGGCAAACCAATCAGGTCTACCCAATAGAAACTATTGTCTTCCTCTTCAGGAAAGTCGGCGCGACTGACGTAAACCGCCATGCCTTTAATAGCAAGGGCTTGATCACGATCATTGATGTCTTCTAAACCGAGAAGGATTTGCCCACTGTGTTCTTTAGCAGTTTTAACTGCCATAGGTCGAGCCAAGTCCGCCAAGGCTGGAGGCTTAGATAACCAAACAAGCGGCGCTGAGAATAAAGCTAAGGGCTCTTTTGAATAAGGCTTGATTTTCACCAAACCTCTGATCCCTTGAGCGTCGAGCACATGCCCGACAAGAACTAGGTCAGATGGAGAACTCGTTGCAGTACTTTTCATTGCAGTACTCATGAGAGCCTCCATCAACCAAGACTTACTTAGGCCTTAGGAGCACCCTTAAGTAAACGTGCTACTGTTGGTGACAACTGAGCACCAACGCCTTGCCAATATGTCAAACGATCCTGAGCAACGCGGAAACCTTGTTCAGTTTCTACTGCGCTAGGATTGTAATAACCGATACGCTCGATAAAGTTCGAGTCACGGCGATTGCGTTTGTCAGTAGCTACGATGCTAAAGAATGGACGATTTTTAGAACCGCCACGTGCGAGTCGAATGACGACCATGTGATTTCCTTACAATGCTGAAATAAACCACGTATTCTATCGCAGAATTGCCCAGAAGACCAAAATTTAAAGGTAAGCATGACTAATTTAAGACCATCGACCCTGTTTTTGACACTCTTGGCCAGTTCCAGCTTATTTTTGGGTGCCTGCGCCCAAGTCATGCCCCCTTGCAACGCCGTGAACGCTCCAGCCATTCAAGATGTCCAAGCCAGCCAGTGGCGCTTGATCAGATGGCATTACACCAGTCCTAACGATGGAAAAACCCGTCAAAGATCGATTCCACATGGTGAAAATAAGACCCCTGTGAGCATTAACTTCTCACCTGATGGTAAATCTGTTAGTGGCTACTCCGGCTGCAACCTCTACACCGCTCAAGTTCAACTGGGAGACAAAGGGTTCATCTTAGAAAAAATAGCCAGCACCCGCAAAGCCTGCGATCCTGCTGCGTCTGAATTGGAATATAAATTTTTAAGTTATTTAAGTAACTATCGAAGCATGGTGCGTGATGGTGATCGACTCTTGATCATGACCCGTGACAATGAGGTTTTGAGTTTTTCACTTAAAAACTAAGGGATTTAATACAGGGGCTTTAACGCTGGCCGATTAAATCAATACAATAAGTCCATGCATAAAAATAAACTTATCTTTTGCGCCTTGGGTCTTTTCTTTCCAGGTACCGGTTTCAACGTCTTCTATCTTAAAGGTCTTGGTAGTCCATGGGCTTGGTTGCAAATGGTCAGTTTGTTTGCCGGCATCTTGGGCTGGAAGTTATTAGGTGCCAGTGACATGTCTTCTGCCTTGGGTTGGATTTTGGCAGCTGCTGGATTTATTGCATTAGAAGCGAGTTGGCTAACCACCATCGTCTTTGGTTTGCGACCTGATGAAAGATGGGATGCACAGTTCAATGCCAACAGTGGGCAAAAAAGCGCTTCAGGCTGGTTGGTAATTTTGTGTGTGATTGCTTCTTTGATGATTGGCGCAGCCATTTTGATGATTGGTTTAGCGATTGCCTTCGAGCAACACTTCCTCAGTCAATTCGAAGCTGCCAAAAAGATATCTCAGTAAAGAGATAAAAACAAAGAGTGAGTGAACCTCACTCTTTGCTTAATACTTCGATC
>CAYYOB010000030.1:0-8766 GCA_964473225.1 uncultured Polynucleobacter sp. | reverse complement strand
ACTTCGATCAGCTGAATGATCAACCTAATTCTTTGATCAGCTCCGGCACTGCCGTGAACAAATCGGCCACAAGGCCATAATCAGCAACACTGAAAATAGCAGCATCAGCATCTTTGTTGATCGCAACAATCACCTTGGAATCTTTCATACCAGCCAAGTGCTGAATAGCTCCTGAAATGCCAACAGCAATGTAAAGCTGCGGCGCTACGATTTTTCCAGTTTGTCCTACTTGATAATCATTGGGCACATAACCAGCATCCACAGCTGCTCTAGACGCACCCAAAGCAGCGCCCAATTTATCAGCCAAAGGCTCAAGCAATTCTTGGTACTTTTCTGCTGAACCTAAACCACGTCCACCAGACACCACCACTTTTGCGGCGGATAATTCTGGACGATCTGACTGATTAACCTCTTTAGAAACAAATGCAGAGATTGCTGAATCGGCAACGGCAGTGATTTTTTCAACCGCTGCATTACCACCAGCATTGGCAACTGGATCAAAGCCAGTGGTGCGCACAGTGATCACCTTGATAGCATCGCGAGATTGAACCGTGGCGATTGCATTACCTGCATAAATAGGTCTCTCAAAAGTATCAGCGCTGATCACCTTGGTGATATCTGATACTTGAGCCACATCTAATTTTGCGGCCACTCTTGGCAAAGTATTTTTACCAATCGCTGTGGCTGGTGCCAAGATATGAGAATAAGCAGAGCCTGAAGTCAGAGACAAAATTTGCTCGGCCAAGTTTTCACCCAACTGATGTTGAAGATGCGGAGCATCCACATGAATGACCTTTGTCACCCCAGACACCAATGATGCTGCTTGAGCCGCGGCATCGGCTTGATGTCCAGCAACTAAAACATGCACATCACCACCGCATGCAAGAGCTGCTGCGACGGTATTAAGAGTTGCAGCCTTTAAAGAAAGGTTGTCGTGTTCTGCTATTACCAAAATAGTCATTTAGATCACCTTTGCTTCATTTTTAAGTTTATCCACCAAAGTTTTGATATCTGGAACCATCACCCCTGCACTGCGCGCTGGCGGTTCTGATACTTTGATAGTTGTGATGCGCGGCGCAACGTCCACAGATAAATCCTCTGGCTTAAAAATATCCAGTGGCTTCTTTTTTGCTTTCATGATGTTAGGCAATGTGACGTAGCGAGGCTCGTTCAAGCGTAAATCTGTGGTGATCACAGCAGGCAACTTAATTGAAATAGTTTCCAAACCGCCATCAACCTCACGAGTAACAACTGCCTTACCATCCGCAAGCTGAACTTTTGAAGCAAAGGTTGCTTGAGAGATATTCAACAAAGCGGCCAACATTTGACCGGTTTGATTGCTGTCATCGTCAATTGCTTGCTTGCCCAAGATAATTAAATCAGGCTGCTCTTTATCAACGATGGCCTTTAATAATTTAGCAACTGCCAAAGGCTGTAGCTCGGCATCTGTTTCAACCAAAATGCCTCTGTCAGCGCCGATGGCCATGGCCGTACGAATCGTTTCTTGAGATTGAGTTAAACCACAAGAAACTGCAACGATTTCGGTTGCAAGACCCGCCTCTTTAAGACGCACAGCTTCTTCAACCGCAATTTCATCAAATGGGTTCATGCTCATTTTGACGTTTGCAATATCAACGCCTGATTGATCAGATTTGACTCGCACTTTGACGTTGTAATCAACGACACGTTTAACAGCCACCAAAATTTTCATAAAAACTCTTATTTTTTATTGTTAACAAAAGTCCAATCATTTCAAAAATTAAAACTATTTTGATTTGCCGACTGGGTTTGCTGGATAACCTATCTAATGCTCTTATTTTAATATGCCTAAAAAGTTCTCACACTGAAAAGTGAGCTTTAGGCTCATGAGGCCATGCTAGCCAAGGATTTCTGAAATTATCAGGAAAGTACCGATTGATTAGAGTCATAAAATACTGTTTTAATGCTATTAATAACCCTTTACCTTAAAGCACCAAAGACACATCCGACTTGAATTACACCACATCACTCACGCACAGATTTTCCAAGCTGATACTTGGAGGGGTCTTGCCCATTTTCTTAGCATCTTGCGCCAATCTTAACGTTGGGGACTCTAGCCAATCAGGTGCTTCTAATCAAAGCAGCAACTCAGCAGAAGCCATCAGCCAAGCAGAGCTCATCAATCCAGACTCTTTACAAGATTTTTTAGAAATGGTGTCTAAAAATCATCAAATTCCGATGAGTGATCTAAAGCGCGCTTTTGACGATACAAAAGCAATTCCATCCATTACAAAACTGGTGACACCCCCACCTCCAGGTTTTCAAAAGAACTGGAAAGTCTATCGAAGCAGATTTGTCGAGCCTAGGCGCTTAGCTGCAGGCAGAAAATTTTGGTCAACCCATCACTCTTTTATTGAAAAAACTGAAAAAGAGACTGGCGTTCCAGCAGAAATCATTGTGGCCATTATTGGCGTTGAAACTATCTATGGACGTCATATGGGCAACTTCTCTGTCCGAGACTCTCTCAGCACCCTTGGATTCAATTACCCAAATGCCCCCAATAAATTTGCCCGAGAAACTCTTTTCAAGAATCAGCTAAAAGATTTAATTTTGCTTTGTTGGGATGAAAATCGCCAAGCAAAAGCATTCAAGGCTTGCTTGAACCAAACTGGATCATATGCAGGCGCCATTGGTCTACCTCAGTTCATGCCGGGCAGCATCAGGCGCTTTGCAGTAGATGGCAATAAAGACGGCAAGATTGATTTAAGAAATTCACCACAGGACGCGATTGCCAGTGTTGCCAACTTCTTAAAAGTACATGGCTGGGTTCAAGATGAGCCTATTTATCTTGAGATTGAAAGCACTCAAACCGCTCAAGACAATGCCACACGCTTGGCTGATGGCGAACCAAAAGCAAAGCTTCAATTAGGCGATCTGATCAATCAAGGCTTAATGAAGCAAAGCTCGCTACCTGCAAACACACCAAGCTTGATCGTTGACTTACCAAGTCCTGCCAATAATGGCGGCACCGATGTTCGCTACGTGATTGGTCTGCGTAACTTTTTAGCTATCTGCGATTACAACCGCAGCTTCTTTTACGCTCAATCAGTCGCGGAGTTTGCTGAAGCTTTAGACGATCCTAGACCGGCCAATGATGTTGCTAAGAAGACGAAAAAGAAAGCTAACAAAACTGTGAAAAAAAGTAATCCCACAGGCACGTCTGGCAGCAAATCAAGCAACACTTCAGTCAGCAGATAAAGTCAATTAAACGCTAAAAGCTCAAGAAAATTTAGTTAAGCCGGAAAAACGCCTGTTGATAAATAACGGTCACCGCGATCACAGACAATGAACACGATCGTGGCATTTTCAATTCTCTCCGCAACCCTCAAAGCCACTACCAAAGCTCCTGCTGCCGAGATACCGCAAAAGATACCTTCTTCTCTTGCCAATCGACGGGCCATGTCCTCAGCTGCAGCTTGACTCACATATTCAATGCGATCAACCTTTGCATCAGCATAAATTTTAGGAATGTATTCAGGAGACCACTTACGAATACCAGGTATTTGCGAACCATCTTCCGGCTGAGCTCCGATGATTTGAATATTGGCGTTCTTCTCTTTGAGATAGACTGAAACACCAGTGATTGTTCCAGTAGTGCCCATCGCTGAAACAAAGTGCGTCACTTGACCTTGGGTATCTTCCCAAATCTCAGGACCTGTTGATTCAATATGAGCCTTGGGATTATCTTTATTGCCAAACTGATCAAGGATTTTCCCCTTGCCATCTTTTTGTAATTGCTCAGCGTAATCTCTCGCATACTCCATGCCGCCAGTTGCCGGAGTCAGAATCAATTCAGCGCCATAAGCTGCCATGCTTTGACGGCGCTCAATACTTTGGTTCTCAGGCATCACCAAAATCATCTTGTAACCCAGGATGGCTGCAACCATGGCCAAGGCAATACCAGTGTTACCACTGGTTGCTTCAATCAGGGTATCGCCAGGACTGATATCACCACGCTCTTCAGCGCGCATGAACATGGATAAAGCTGGTCGATCTTTGACCGACCCAGCTGGATTGTTACCCTCTAATTTGCCCAAAATAACGTTGTTTCGTTCTGCATTGCCTGCTCCAGGTATGCGCTGTAAACGCACCAATGGTGTATGGCCAACAGTTTGGGCAATGGTCGGATAGTTTGGACGTGAAGTAGACATATGACCCCTATCTTAATGTATTTTGAACAAGGTCATATGCCAATTACTTATAAGCTTATAGGCTTAGGAAGCTTCTCTACCTCTCTGATTATTTTGCTTACCTTCCTTTGTGTCTTCTTTAGCTTTTCTACTTTGTTTCGCTGTTTTTTCTGGACTGGCTTTTTCTGACTTCGCTTTCTTGGCGCCTTCTTTTTCTTTATCTGAGGATCTTTTAGAAGAGGCTTCTTTGGCGCTGCTCTTGGACTTGTCTTTATTTGGTGCAGCAACAGTTTTATTGTTGATCGTTAAACCATTTTGCATCAAGCGTTCAACGGTTTTCTCTCCAATGCCTTTAACCCGGGTATGTAAATCAGCCGAATCCTTGAATGGTCCATTCTTTTTTCTCTCAAGCAAAATAGCCTTTGCTTTTGATGGTCCTAACCCTCGAACGGACTCCAGAGCAGCTTGATCGGCTGAATTAACTTCCACCTTTGCAAAAGCATGACCGCTGAATAAAAACAGGCCGACAAAAGCAGCCATGATGAAGTTGATGATTGGTTGCAATACTTTTAAAAACATACAGACTCCTTTAAGAAAAAAGCCCCATCGATTGATGGAGCTTTTTCATAACGAGTCGACTAACCGGTGGTTGACGCTTTTTTAGCGCTTACATAGGTTGTGCAAGAAAATCAGAATTTTCTGACAACCATGTCATGTATTTGCTGACACCCTGCTCAACCGTTAGGAAGTCGTCTTTGTAGCCAGCAGATCTCAAATTTGTTAAATCAGCTTGGGTGAATGACTGATACTTGCCTTTCAGAGCTTCAGGGAAAGGAACATACTCAAGCAATCTTTCATCAACCAAATCAGACAAAGAAAGTTCGGCGTGCCCATGGATTTTTCTCAAAGAGTTGATCACTGATTTGGCCACATCATTGAATGGTTGCGCACGTCCAGTGCCCAAATTAAATATGCCGCTTTTTTCTGGGTGATCATGGAAAAATAAATTCACTTTGACCACATCTTCTACAGAAACAAAGTCTCTCTTTTGCTCACCCTCTTTGTAGCCATCATATTCACCGAACAATTTAACCAAATTGGATTCCATGAATTGGTGGTAATGATGAAAAGCAACTGAAGCCATGCGACCCTTGTGTGATTCTCTAGGCCCATAAACGTTAAAGTATCTGAACCCAACGACTTGAGCGGTTGTGGCTTCGTCTTGTAAACGCTGACGAACTACCTGATCAAACAAAAACTTGGAATAGCCATAAACGTTCAATGGCTTCTCAAATTGGCGATCTTCTTTAAATACATCAGAACCACCATAGGTGGCTGCAGATGATGCATATAAAAAAGGTACGTGATGTTCGGTACAAATGTCCAATAGATCAATTGAATAACGGTAGTTATTCGCCATCATGTATTGGCCATCAGTTTCCATGGTATCTGAACAAGCACCCTCATGAAATACGGCTGAGACCTTACCGAAATGACCCTTGGAAAAAGCCGCTAAAAATTCAGATTTATCGAAATAATCAGCGATCTCTAAATCTGCCAAATTACGGTACTTATCAGCTGGATTTAACTCATCAACAGCAATGATATTTTTAATACCTCGGGCATTTAAACCCTGAATAATATTTGCGCCAACAAATCCTGCTGCGCCAGTCACAATATATGTCATTGCAATTCCTCTAATGAAACAGTCGCAGTACCTAGTTTACCCACCACGATACCGCCGGCTTTATTTGCCAAAGCCATGGCCTTACCAGGCGCCCAACCTGCGGCCAAGGCTACCGCCATGGTCGCGATCACTGTATCCCCAGCACCTGAGACATCAAATACTTCCCTGGCTTGAGCCTTGACGTGCTCAACACCCTTGGCTGTGAACAAGCTCATACCTTCTTCAGACCGAGTCAAAAGCAAAGCGTCTAACTTTAATGATTCTCTTAGCTCTTGTGCCTTTTGAGTTAAATCAGCCTCATCCTTCCAGCGCCCAACCACTTCACGAAGTTCTGCCCGATTAGGTGTGATTATTGAGGCCGATTGGTATTTGCTGTAATCATCGCCTTTAGGATCAACAAGCACAAACTTACCAGCTGCTTTGGCAGCGGCAATCATTTGAGTGACATGAGTTAATCCGCCCTTGCCATAATCTGAGAAAACAACGGCATCCACGTCATTCAGCAAAGATTTGAATTGTTCTAACTTGCTCAATAATGCTTCATGAGTTGGAGCTTTTTCAAAATCTAAACGAATCAACTGTTGTTGACGAGCTACAACTCTTAATTTGACTGTGGTTCTTAAATCAGGGTCGCGCTGCAAATAACTTTTAACGCCTTGCTCTTGCAATAAGTGCTCAATCATTTTGCCAGGCTCATCATCACCAACAACACCCAATATTGCAATTTGGGCACCCACACTGGCAGCATTTCTGGCAACGTTAGCGGCACCACCCAAACGCTCGTCTTCCTTACCCACCAAAACAACTGGTACTGGGGCTTCTGGAGAAATTCTTTCAGTATCACCAAACCAATAACGATCTAACATGACATCGCCCACAATCAGTAGGCGAGCCTTTTTGAATGCTTGAATATCTGATGTAGAAAGTTGAATGTCCATGGCGATTAATTTCTTTTAAATATTTTGGGTGTTTTAAGTATTTTGTATATCTTAGCTATTTATATTGAATCAATATATCAGGCTTACATGGATGGGCCAGAAGGAGCAGACCCTTCGCCGCGTCTTGGAGAATAAGCTTCCCAATGATTGCACCCTGGGCACTGCCAATAAAAACGTTTGGCCCTGAATCCACAATTCCCACAGGTATAGCGAGCCAGCGTATTGGTTCTTTGTTTCAATAAGTCCAGAGATGCCTTGAATTCTTGAGCTGCTTTAGTATTTTGTGCCACTTCAGCCATGGTCAAACGAGCCTGAGCTCTTAAGGCCATCGCACTCAAACTTGGTGTGTGGCGCATCACTTCTGTCATCAAAGTTTCAGCCTGAGGCACGCCCCGCAAAGACATTACATGCTTGAAAGTGATGTCTAACAACTCTCCGCCAGCTTGTGTCTCTAAAGCATCTACGAGCACTTGAAGACCTTCATCAACCTTACCAAGCACTTCATGCACTTTGATCCAGCGATTGGCCAATAAATGCAGATATGCCGGATGATTTTTTGCAATCTGTGACCAAACCTCAATGGCCTGAGTTGCTTGGTTCTGCGCCACCAAGCAATCACCTTGCAAAATGATCGCGCGTGGATGATTGGGAGAAGTTTGCATCGCTAGGGCAATGTGCTTAGAAGCAGCATCAAGATCTTGTCGGCGCAAGGCTTCATCAGCCAATTCACAATGAAAGTGAGCGATTTCTTTTTCGCGACCCTTATTTTGCAATGCCTCTAACTCTTGAGAAGCCACAATGGCTTTAGCCCAGTCTTTTTCGACTTGGTACATTTCCAGAAGACTTTCTTTAGCAGGAATACCAAATTTACTCTGAGGACTGACGCGATTCAAAGAAGTCTCTGCGCGATCTAACAAACCAGCTCTTAAAAAGTCTCGTCCCAATTCATAAGCAGCATGGTCACGATGCCTTGATGGCAAATCATCTCTATTTGCCAAGTGTTGATGAACACGAATAGCACGCTCAGTTTCACCCCGTCTTCTAAAAAGACTTCCCAATGCGAAGTGCAATTCAGTAGTCTCAGGATCTAATTGTGCAATTTGAACCAGGGCATCAATGGCTTTGTCAGGCTCTTCATTGAGCAAAAGATTCAAACCTTTGAAGGTTGATTTCTGCTGAGCTAAGCGATCAATTTCATTTTCACGCTTCTCCAAACGCATATCCCAACGAGCACCCACCCAGCCCAAAGCAAAAACAATTGGGAGAGCAAATAACCACCAGGTTTCTATCTGCAACACGATTTATCTGCGATCTTGTTGTGAACGGCGAATCGTCAAACCACTGAGCAAGGTCAGGAAGATGCCCGCTATAAAAGCAATGAATAAAACCAGTATCAATGGAATATCCCAATCAAAACCTGGAATGAGATGAAAATTAACTTGATGGGTATTGCCTATCGCTAGCAATACTAAAAATATGAAAATAAGGATTCTGCCAATGATCCGCAATGCTCTGAATGCGGCATTCAGAAAAGCGGTCATTCTTTAGAGTCGTCTTTCTTAGGGAAATCAACCCTCTCACGCAACTCCTTGCCTGGCTTAAAGTGTGGCACGTGCTTAGCAGGAACCATGACAGCTTCACCAGATTTAGGGTTTCGTCCTTGACGCGGTGGACGGTGGTGCATCACAAAACTGCCGAAGCCGCGCAACTCAATTCGCTTACCTTCAGCCAATGCTTGTGACATGGTGTCGAGTAATGTTTTGACGGCCAACTCTACATCCCGCGGCAATAGCTGTGGGAATGCCTGAGCCAATCGCTCTACCAATTCTGATCGGGTGATTGTGGATGAATCACTGCGTTCTAAATCGTCCATAACTCAACAATATTCTTTTTTATTGGTTTTGAGAATCCCCACCCTTAAAAAGAGCGGGGATTTCCCGATACATTACACCAAAGTAGTTTAGCTACCCTG
>CAYYOB010000029.1:0-11883 GCA_964473225.1 uncultured Polynucleobacter sp. | reverse complement strand
TGCTCTCTCTCAAATCTCTTGGCAGTTCTCTTGAACAAGATGATCAAGAAGGTGGCTGCAATAGCCAGACTTAAACTATTGGCAAACCAAAATCCTTGAGCGCCCTGAAGTATCTCTGGCACATTGCCACTCAAGTTAAATCCTAAAATATATCCACCGCCAAGCCCAACGCCCCAGAGTGAGAGAGCGTAGATCCACATCGGCCAAAAAGCGACGCGGTAGCCTCTCAAAATAAATGCAGAGGTTACTTGTAAGGCATCAAAAATTTGATAGAAGGCAATGAATAAAAATAACGGTATTGCCATTGATCGAACATCTGCAGATGGGGCGTACAAGTCAAGCAAGGGATATCTAAAAATCCAAACCAACAAACCAACCAAAACACACAAGGTTGTTGTGAAAACCAATGATGACCAACCAATCTCTTTGGCTAAAGTTGGTTTATCTGCACCCAGTGATTGAGCTACCAAAGTAGAGGTGGCAATCGATAATGACAAAGGCAGCATGTATAAAACCGTACCCAAGTTGGCCACAATTTGATGGCCAGCCAGAGGCACTGTTCCTAATTTAGCAATGAACAGTGCCATAAAAGCGAATGATGTCACTTCAATGAGATAGCTCAAACCGATTGGTAAACCTAACTTTAGGAGAGTGCCAATCTTGTGCATATCTGGTCGACTGAACTTTTCATATACGCCGAAAATTTGATAAAACTTGCCTCGATAAACGATGACAAGCATCGTCAAGAACCAAAGCCAATTGATGATCACAGTTGCTAGAGCGCAACCTGGGCCACCCATGGCATCAACGCCAAAGCCACCATAAATTAGCCAAGCATTGAGAGGAATCTTTAAAAATAAACCACCGATTTGTAACCAGGTGACTACGGCTGGTTTTGAAATAGCATTGTGAAAGGCTACCAAGACTCGCATCGCCAAACTGGCTGGCAAACCCCAAGCAACGATTTGTAAATACAAAATGGCTTTTGCTTCAACTTCCGGGCTGGCATTGGCGATCGATAAAAATGCGCCTGGGTTCATCAAAATCAGCATGCCCAAAATACTCAGGCCAAGTGATAGCCACCATCCTTGCCGAACTTCTTCGCCAATCTCAGAGAAACGTTTGGCACCAAATAATTGACCAGCAATCGGAGCTAGGGCTGAAATAACCCCAGTCAAGCCCACATAAATACTGATAAAAATAGAGCCTGCCATTGCCAGGGCTGCAAGGTCATCAGTGGAGTATCTTGCCACCATGGCAGTGTCCATCACGCCAAAGGCAATCACAGCCAATTGGCCAACCAATAGTGGACCAGCTAATGAAAGTAGGCGGGGGATGTCTCGCTTTAGATTACTGAGCATGACTCAGTACTTTGTAGAGCCTTAATCGTTCAGAGCGATCGCTCACACGACGATCTTCCCAAATAAGCTGCAGGCTCTTATTCAATCGCTTGGCAGTCTTTCTTGCTTCACCAGGTTGATTGCTGATCCAGAGGTCGCAATGAACATCATCTTTGAACTTCAATTTTGTGAAGTAAACAAATGAAGCCAATTGACCATCACCCAAATGCATTGAGTTGATGCAAACAGATTGAGATGGCACGACTTGGACTAATCGTTGTGCGACATTACGATATGTTTTTGCATAGTTGATAGTGGGTAGCCAAAGTGTCATCAGCAAAACCCAGGTTAAAGTTGTGCCGGCTGCAGAAATAACCACTGCACGCCAAATTACTTTTGGTGCTCTTGATGTTCTCCACTTAACAACGCTCACCCACAAAATGGTCACTGCTATGGCTGCAATCAATGCTAACCAGCTAAATTCTGGGATAAAGCCCGGGACTTTTTTCGCGACGTTCCTTGCTAAGCCAGCAGGCAAATTAGTGGTCATCGCAAACCACATGATCCAAATAAAGGCACCAAGCAATGTGAAGGTGAGTAAGGCAAACCAATCAATAAAACTGATCACGCTGCGCTTAATGATAGGAAGGCTGAAGCATGCCCAGATAACCAAGGGTGGGATGATCAATAGCAAAGATTGTTCACTGAGAGCAGTCAGATGAGTCTGATAAACCAATACTGCGATCACAATGCCCAGTGGTAAGGCCATATTCGGATTGCGGATGCCACCCAATGGATTATTGGCACCTTTGCGCCAAAACCAAATACTCCATAAGGCCAAGGGCCAAACAGGCCAAGCATAGAGCGGTAAGTTTCTGGCTAAAAAGCCCGATGATTTAGCTGAAATAACCATCTGAATTGCATCATTGCTCCACCAAGCTTGCCAGGCAATTTGCATTTGACCGGTCGTCAAACCTGACATCCACCATAAGAGTGGCCAAACGCCGATACCTAATAATGCAATCAACCAAGTGCTGGCCAACCATTTAGGATGAGGCTTGACCTCGCAAACGATCAAAGAAATGATCAGACCGATAAAAATCAACACAAACAACCAAAGTGATGCCGATAGGGCAATGACTGCTAAACCAAGACCTGTCCATAAGCCACCTTGCAGAGGTTTATCTAAACCGCGGACCATGCCATAAAGAACAGTTGATATACCCAATAGTTGAGCAAGGGCTGGCGTCGTCTCGTGGGCACGCATGGCTAAACCAATACAGGCCAAGAAAATCATGAGAGCACTATCAGCCAAGGTTCTGCCATAGTCTCTTGCTTGAGGTTGTCCACCTAAAGCAAATGCAGTTGGTTGAACTTCAGGGCGACGGCCTAATAAGTAAGCAGCGTGCCAAATAGCTGTACAGCTCAAGAAGAAACATCCAGCTGAATAAAGTGCCGCAGCATTTGTAGGTCCCATCAGAGGGCCAAATAAGCCAATCAAACTAGCGCCGAGCCAATACGGTAGTGGGCCAGCTAGGATCTCAGCTCTGCCATCAATATGAGGTAGCAGCCAATCGAGCCATGAGCCATTGGCCAAGGTCCACATGGCCCCAAAACCCGCGGCATCATCATTTTTCCAAGGGTCTCGACCAAAGATCCCCAAGAGTCCATAAATAGCCGTGATTAATACCAAAACAAAGCGAGGCAATGTTGATGTGGCAGCAGCGGTTAATCGAATGGATGTCATGGAGCTTAAATTTTGACCTGATTAGACAAAAATGAATAGCCTATATGTAAAAAAGGCAGCGTGAGCTGCCTTTTATGATTTCATTGGTAAAGCTGAAATTCTTAGGCAGTTGTTTTGCCTGTAGCTTTTGTACCAAACTTCTGACGGAATTTCTCAACACGACCAGCTGTGTCCATGATCTTCTGAGTGCCAGTGTAGAAAGGGTGTGACTCTGAAGAAGTCTCAATCTTAGCCAATGGATACTCTTTACCATCTTCCCACTTGATTGTTTCTTTGGTGTTGATAGTAGAGCGTGTTTTGAAGCTGAAGTTGTTTGATACGTCTAAGAAAACAACTTCTTTGTAATCTGGGTGAATGCCTTGTTTCATTTAAATAGTCCTTTAGCCTGGTAGCCGCCCATCGAAGAATGGGTACTTGCCTGAATTAAAACGAGAATTGTAGCAAAAAATACTAGATATGGGCTTGTTTTGGGCAAAACTGACTGGAAAACCACGTTTTCAGCCAGTTTTTACCTCAAATTAGCCCCCGCGACGCATCAATTCAAAGAATTCAGCGTTATTTTTAGTGGATTTGAGCTTATCCACGATGAAGTTCATCGCTTCAATATCATCCATATCTGAAATCAGTTTACGTAGAACCCAGATCTTTTGAAGAATTTCAGGCTTGATCAATAGTTCTTCGCGACGCGTGCCTGACTTATTCAGGTTGATCGCTGGGTAAACACGGCGTTCTGCAAGACGGCGTTCCAAATGAACTTCCATGTTGCCCGTACCTTTGAACTCCTCGTAAATCAAGTCGTCCATACGGCTGCCTGTTTCAATCAAGGCTGTTGCAATGATGGTCAAAGAACCACCTTCTTCAATATTTCTGGCTGCGCCAAAGAAACGCTTAGGTCTTTGTAGAGCATTCGCATCCACACCACCCGATAAAACCTTACCTGATGAAGGTACAACGGTGTTGTAAGCGCGGGCCAAACGAGTGATTGAGTCTAACAAGATGATCACATCGCGCTTCATTTCAACCAAGCGCTTGGCTTTTTCAATCACCATTTCTGCAACTTGTACGTGGCGCACAGCTGGCTCATCAAATGTTGAGGCAACTACCTCACCTTTAACAGAGCGTTGCATCTCAGTCACTTCCTCTGGACGCTCGTCGACCAATAAAACGATCAAAATTGCATCAGGGTGATTGGCTGAGATAGCGTGAGCAATGTGCTGCATCATCACTGTCTTACCAGACTTAGGTGATGCTACTAATAGGGCGCGTTGACCAAAACCAATCGGTGAAATCATGTCAATGATTCGACCAGTTAGATTCTCTTCAGCCTTGATGTCGCGCTCAAGAAGCATCGGACGATCTGGGTGAAGAGGGGTTAAGTTTTCGAACATGATGCGGTTTTTAAGCGCCTCAGGAACAATGCCATTGATCTTGTCTACTTTGACCAAAGCAAAGTAGCGTTCACCTTCCTTAGGTGTTCTAACTTCACCCTCTACAGCATCACCGGTGTGTAAGTTAAAGCGGCGAATCTGTGCTGGAGAGATGTAAATGTCATCTGTAGAAGCCATGTAAGAGGCTTCAGGAGAGCGGAGAAAGCCAAAACCATCAGGCAGAACCTCTAAAACGCCATCACCGAAGATGGTCTCGCCACCTTTGGCACGTTTTTTAAGAATTGCAAACATCAACTCTTGCTTACGCATGCGTTGAGTGTTTTCAATTTCTAGGCCAGTGGCCATTTCAAGAAGGGCAGATACGTGTAGTGCTTTAAGTTCGGTGAGATGCATGTGTGTGGAGTTAGGCTAAAGCCTCAAAGAAAGAACAAGATTTTGGAATGTTTGCTTAGAACAGGACGTTCTATCAGCTGTTGGGAGGATTCTACACCCTAAAGTAAAAAAAGAGCAAATAAAGTGTTCAGGCAGGATGAGGAGCTCTTTAGGTGAGCTCCTCAGATATCAATATTTAGATATGGCTATCCAAAAATGCAGTCAACTGAGACTTAGACAAAGCGCCAACCTTTTGAGCAGCTACTGTGCCATTTTTGAACAAAATCAACGTTGGGATACCGCGGATACCAAATTGAGCTGGAATACCTTGGTTTTCATCAACGTTCATTTTTGCAATTTGTACTTTGTCGCCGTACTCTTTGGCAACTTCTTCAAGGATTGGGCCAATCATTTTGCAAGGACCGCACCATTCAGCCCAGAAGTCGAGCAAAACTGGTTTATCAGACTTCATAACATCTTGATCAAAAGATGCATCACTCACGTATTTAATTGCGTCACTCATAAGAGTCCTTTGGTATTAATTGTTTTAATTATGATTGGTTGTAAATCTCATTTTTTGATAATTCACCAATAACAAGCAATATATTATCAATAAGTGCTTCTTTGTGCATACTTCTACTTCAATGCCTTATTTCAAACACCACCTTTTAACCCCAGATGACCAGGTATTAAATACCTTGGCTGATCTCGTTTGGACGGTGACCAAGGAAGAGCAACGCAGTCCATTGGTGATTTTGAGTACATCAGGCCCTGCATATAGCTTAAGACAGGCCCTTGAAAAGAATCGACCACCTGGGTTGCCTTCAAATTTGGTGTTTTTGCCTAGAGTGCTGGGTCTGGCTCAATGGTTAAAGGAAACACCTGGGTTAAAAGTGGAAGGTGTTCAGAAAACTGATTTAGAACGCTGGTATGAGGTGTATCGGGCTTTAAGCGATAGGCCGCAGTTAAGTTCTTTATTAATGGATAGTTCTGATGCCTCTAAATGGTCATTGGCCAAAAAAATCATTGAAGTTTGTGATTTGCTATCCGACGCCACCTTGAGTGTTTTTGATGAAGTGCTTGAGTCTGCTTTAAGTAATGCCATTGCAGAGGTATATCAAGGGGCATCCAAACAGATTGTTGAAGTTGAAGCGCGCATCGTATTGGCGTTTTGGGAGAATCTGAGTAGTGCTCAAGATCCTGTGGTGAGGCAGCGACGAGCGATGGGGTTAAGAATTGCTCAAATCAAGCAAGCTATGACTGATCATCAGCATGCTCTTAATGACTCTCCGCTTATCTTTATTCAAACTGCACAAGCCAGCCCTGGTTTTGAAAAAGCCATTGCGCAAGTTTGGCAAGCTCATGCATCAGTAACAGCGTTCCACCATTGTTCGCTGGATTATTCAAATGTGGCACTTTGGCCAGAGTGCTTAACTGATGTAGATGATCCAAAAGCAGTGATTCAAAAGAATCGGGATGGTTTTTTTGATGCAGAGCAGCAGCCATCCCAACGTAATCGCCGTATTTTTAAGGCCCAGGGTTTTGAAGATGCTGCTTGGCAGGGCGCCGGCGCCATAGAGAAATTATTACAAGATGGACATCAGCACATCGCATTAATAGCGCAGGATCGTTTAGTCGCTCGTCGTATGAGAGCGTTACTGGCAAGGTTTGGTGATGGTTTATCAGTTCATGATGAAACTGGCTGGAAGCTATCAACCACCAGAGCAGCTGCATCTGTGATGTCTTGGATGGATGTGGTTCGTCATCCAGCTGGTCCTTCTTCTGTTGAGTTAATGGATTTTCTGAAAAATCCTTATATCGATTGGTCTGTGTTTGGAATTGCTCCTGAGCAAGCTTCTGATTGTTTGAGCTTCCTAGAGCAACGCTTGATTGAGGCAGATGTCAGAGCATCTTGGTCTGGTTTCATCTTGGCTCTAGATTCTGATAACGATGAAACAAATACTTTGGTCAGCATCATTCGCAAGCTTAAAAGCCAAAGCAACCGCTGGCAATCTGCATCTAACTCTTGCCTTGCTTGGTTAGACCTCCTTGAACAAGATTTACTTGATTTGGGCATGTCTGCCGCACTGTCTCAAGACATTGCAGGTCAGCAATTGCTGGCGTCACTATCTCCGATGAGGTTGTTGAATCTTCATCCCATGAAGCAGGTCGAATGGTTATCTTTATTAAGTTCGATGCTGGAAGATGCTAGTTACATTGAAAGCAATCCACGGCAGAGTGCCAGCGTCACCATCTTGCCCCTCAGTGCTACACGCTTAAGAAGATTTGATGCTTGGGTCATGGTGGGGTGCGATGACACGCAGTTGCCATCACTATCAGACAGTCCGATGTTTTTATCAGCACAACTTAAGAAATTATTGGGCTGTAAAACTCAAGAAGCTGAATTCATTCAGCAAGCGATGGATTTATCTCAACTGATGACGTCTCATCAACACTGGCGAATGATTTGGCAGTCGGTGGGCGCCACTGGCGAACCAAGGCAGCCATCGCCATGGCTGCAAAGACTCTATGTCAATCATGCGGAGCTATTAAAAGACAAGCTTGAGGTGCTGCCTACAGCTTATGAGGCAAGGCCCATGAGCCAACCAAAACCAAGTTTGCCCAATGACTTTGTCAAACCAGCAAGTATCAGCCCAAGCGCTTATCGAGCTTTAAGAGAATGTCCTTATCGTTATTACGTGACCAGATTGTTGGGACTCAGAGAGCGGAGTAGTTTGGATGCTGAAGTTGACTTGAGTTTGGTGGGGAAAACACTTCATGCTGCTTTGTATGATTTTTATCATGGCTTAAAAACTCAAGCACTTGAAGCAGACAATATTTACGAGCGCACCAAATTATTAAAACAACGTTTGTATGCCATCTCTCATAAACATTTCAAACCATTGCTTGAGGTGGATGGACGATGGTTGGCTGCTTGGATTGAGTGGGAGACTTTGATTCCATCATGGATTGATTGGCACATTCAACGCGAGCAATCTGGATGGGTGTTCCATGATGGTGAAAAGCAGGTTGGCTTTGATTTGCAGACGCGTTTTGGCGAAATACGTGTGTCAGGCTTTGTTGATCGTTTAGATATTCACCCTCAAAATGGCGTTGAAGTGATTGACTACAAATTCAGCAGCAAGAACTCAATCACCAAAAAGAAAAACAATCTCAAAGATGATCCTCAGTTGGTCATTTACGCTAAAGCAGTGAATGAACATGACATGGTGAATCGTCAACCCACAACCACTGCCTCATGGATTTCTGTGAAGGAAGATGATGCGCGTGTTGAGGTTGATGATTTGCAAAGCGAAATGAAAGAACTTCCAGCGCAAATGATCGCTGACATTGAATCCCTTTGGGGAGGCTCTCCAATGGCGGCAAGCGCACCCGACAGTATTTGTCAGTATTGCCAGGCACGGGGCATTTGTCGCAAAGGAATGTGGTCATGATCGATCAATTGATCCTTGATTCATGCGATCCCGATCAATCGGTGGTGGTCGAAGCTTGCGCTGGTAGTGGCAAAACATGGCTGCTGGTATCGCGCATCATTCGATTGTTGCTGGCTGGCGCAAAGCCCAGTGAAATTCTTGCCATCACATTCACTCGTAAAGCAGCTCAAGAAATGCGTGGGCGTTTGGACCAGGTTCTTTTGCAGTTTGCTAATTGCCCAGAAGAAGAGCTCATTGAGGAGCTATTAGCTCGCGGATTGTCGGCAGAAAAAGCCAGATTGGCCATACCTAAAGCCAGAGCATTGTTTGAAGAAGTTTTATCAGACCCTCGTCCTTTGAATGTTGAAACTTTCCATGGCTGGTTCAGTAGTCTTTTGCGTGGCTCACCGCTTGGCTCTGGTGTTCCTCAGGGTCTGAAACTTCGAGATGATTTCAAAAGACTACAAGACGAGTGTTTAGAGGATTGGTGGACAAATTTGCCATCAAACAGCAATACTGCTGTGCGCGCTGCCTATGAGCTTCTTGTGAAAGAACTAAAAGCCAATAATGCCAATGACCTCTTGATCGGCTCAAAAGGTTTTTTAACTGTTAAAGCTGAGTGGTGGAGTTATTTAGAGGATTGTAAAAAGCAAGGCGCGAATCCAATGCAAGCGATCAGTGATCGCTCTGATTGGTTGGCAATTCAAGATCCACTCAAAGTCATGCTAGATGATTCTCAAGCTTTGATGAATTTGATGAGCTTGGCCAGCCACTTAAAAAATGGTGGATCGAATGATCAAAAGTATGCCAATGCAATTGATGATGCGCTTAAGAAACAGGCTCATGGTTTTTCTGCTGATGAAGTGGCTGCGGCTTTAAGACCGGCTTTCTTGACTGCTGACTATGCCCCACTAGCAAGATTATTGGCTTCTGATGCGGTGAAAAAATCTCTCAAGCAACTGAGTGATGCTCAAAACATAGAGCAGCAAATCAATAACACTCGGCAGACCTGGGCTCAAGCCATGTACGACCATTATTGCTGGGAGGCCGATCACCGGGCTCACCGAATTCATCAAGCGTGGATCACGATTGGTGTGGACATGTTGAGACACTATCAGGCCAAAAAAGAAATCATGCGGGTTCAGGACTTCTCTGATTTGGAGGCTTACACCGCAAAATTAATGCTCAAATCAGATGTTGCTAATTATTTGCAAGCCAGGCTCGATGCCAAGTACAAACATTTGCTCGTCGATGAGTTTCAAGACACCAATCCATTGCAATGGCAGATTCTCCTGTCTTGGTTAAATGCTTATGGTGAAGAGGAGAACAGACCATCCATCTTTTTGGTCGGAGATCCTAAGCAATCAATCTATCGTTTTAGACGAGCAGACGTTCGTTTATTCGGTGAGGCTAAAAATTACTTGCATCAACAGTTCAAGGCGAAGATCCATTCTTTTAATAAGACCCGACGCAATAGTTCAGCAGTGATCAAGGCAGTGAATGCTGTTTTTGCTTTGTCGGACGTGCCAAAGAATTATCCATTTCAATCTCAAGAACGAAACCCTGGCGCAAAAGATGATTACGGTCCAGGCGAAGTCTGGCGCTTACCATTGATCGGTTCTCAAGAGATTAATCAACATCAATCAAGAAATGCCCTCGAGCATCCTTTTATTGATGTTGCCAAACAAACAAAAGCACAGCAAAGTTTTGATGAGGCTTTGCAGGTGGCTCAGTTAATTCAAGAAATCAAAAAAGAGAAAAGTGCTAATTGGGGAGACTTTTTGATTTTGCTGCGATCAAGGACTCATCTGGCGCAAATTGAAAGAGCCTTTAGAGCGATGGGTATCCCATGCGATAGTCCAAGGCAAGGGGGATTGTTGCGAACTCTTGAGGCTGAAGACATGGTGGCCTTGTTATCTGTTTTGATCACCCCTGGCGATGATCTGGCGCTGGCTCAAGTGTTGCGTTCTCCCATCTATGGATTAACTGATGAAGAATTATTGGCTTTATTGACGACTAAGCAATCTCAAGAGATTCATTCTTTATGGCAATTGATTTCATCTCCTGAGAATCCAAGGCATCAGATTTATTTAGAGATCATAGCTTGGGCTGAGTTGTCTAAAAAACTGCCGGTTCATGATTTACTCGACCATATTTATGCCGAGGGACAAATTCGTTTGCGTTATGCAAGCTCTGCACCAAGCTTGCAGCGAGATCAAGTGCTATCAAATTTAGATGCATTCTTATCTCTGGCACTCAACCTAGATGGTGGACGTTACCCAAGTTTGTCTAGATTCATCAATGAGTTGAAAAAAATCAAACGTGGTGCTGAGGAAGAAAGTCCCGATGAAGGAGAGTCATCAGGCGAAGATGCTGTTGATGAAGAATCTGAGACATCTGAGAAGCGCGTCAGAATTCTGACCATTCATGCTGCCAAAGGCCTCGAATCTCGCTTTGTCTTCCTGATGAACACCAACACAAATAAGTCTGGCAAAGACAATGTGGGTGTCTTGATGAGCTGGTTGCCGGGCAGTGATGCTCCTGATCACATTTCCCCAACATTTTCCGCAAAGCCCAAAGATCCGGCCCGTGAATCTTTGAGAGAGCAAGAAGATCAAATTGCTCAAATCGAAAATTGGAACCTTCTCTATGTTGCTTTGACCAGGGCAAAAGAGGCCGTATACGTATCCGGATCTGCGAATAAAGGTGATCCAAAGGGTGATGCCGCAATTGCCAAAAATAGTTGGTATGACCGCTTAACAAGAGCGGGGGTTGATCTGATGCCTGATTCATCAGCGCAAGTAAACAATCTTCTTGATCAAAAAATAAGCGCTGCAACAGCTGATATCAAACAGCCTTTTGAGTCATTTGCTGATTTCAATGTTTCTTGGCGTGGCGAAGCCAATAGAAATATCCGCTTTGATGAAGAGTTGATCAATGTTGATCAGCAACGCATGATTGATTTAGGTGTTGCTTTCCATGCTGTGATGGAACATGTCATGCGGACTGGCATTCGCAATTCATCAGAAATGCCAGCTGCAGAAGAAATCACTGCTTGGCTCAATATCAGCTCTGAGTTGGCAATGGAGGCAAGGCGCTGCGCTTTAAACGTATTGAATTCACCCAAAACCAAGAACTTTTTCTTCAATCCGGCAATTCAAGCTTCATGGGAGGAGTTGGATGTTGCTGACTCAAATGGAAGATTGCTGAGGATTGACCGGTTGATTGAGTTACCTGACCAGTTGATTATTTTGGATTACAAACTTTCTATTCCGGACTCAGCAAGCGAGCTATTCACTCAATACGATGCTCAGATGAGCACTTATAGAAAGTGTGTGGCTTGTTTGAGGGCGGATAAGCCTATAAAAACTTATTTATTGGGCGCAAACGGGGATGTTTTAGAAATGGGTTCTGCTAAATGAACCAGACAAACAGACAATCTATGAATTGGGATTTGTCAGAAAAACCCCTAAAAACCTTGATTAAACAAGTTAGTAGGTGGACGAGCCTGACCCTCGGCACTGGCAGTACTTGGCTTTGGCTGCTTCGTTCCCGACCTGACCAGGTTACCAAGCCACCATGCGAGGAGGCCCGTCCTCTGA
>CAYYOB010000028.1:2527-12042 GCA_964473225.1 uncultured Polynucleobacter sp. | reverse complement strand
CAGCCACCCCCATCCCAGGGTGACCCTTGAGACACATCTGAGTGGGTTCATTCTGCTGAGGAGATTTGATCAAAGTGTGTTGGCCCTTGAGCACAACGATGGCGCTCGTCAATGCGACGAGTTGATCGATTGCCAATGGTCGGTTGCTTTGTACTTGCTCAGCAGTGGTGTTGAGTAATTTGGCTGCCTCACCTGGGTGAGGTGTGATCACCGTGCTCAATGTGGGGCGATTGTTGAGTTGCTTCATCAGCTCGGCATCGCCCGCGATTAAATTAAGACCATCAGCGTCGATGATCAATAAAGTAGAAGACTGCAATGCATCACTCAATAAATCATGAGCTTGTGCACTCTGACCCAAACCAGGACCAATCGCCAACACATCAGCTTGAGCTTCTTGCATCATTTCTCTTGATGCATGACTCAACATCAGTTCAGGTTGCTCTGAGAGAACTGACAAGGCGTGCTCATCCAAAAAGCCAATCATCACCCATCCGGCACCGGCATGCAGGGCTGCACGACCAGATAACAAAATAGACCCGGCCATGCCAGGGGCACCACCAATGATCAAGACCTTGCCAGCATGGCCTTTGTGCTCATGGGGTTGCCGAATCAGGCGGCTGCGCAGATGCAGAGAATTGAGTTCTTGAGGATTCATGTATTTTTGATTAAGTCTATACTCAAGACTACAACAAAAAAGGGGATCAACAATGAATTTGCATTTGTATTACTGCCCAGGAACATGTTCTTTTGTTCCTCATGTGATGCTTGAATTAGTCAAAGAAAGCAAAGGTCAAGATTTCTCATCAACCATGATCACTTTGCGTACCGGTGAGCATCTGAAACCTGAGTACCAAGCAATCAATCCAAGAAGCCAAGTGCCTGCATTGATTGTGGATGGTCAATTAGTAACACAAGTGATAGCGATCACAAACTACTTGAATGAAGCATTCCCAGAAGCCAAGATATTCCCAAGCGATCCAATGGAGAAAGCCCAAGCTTTATCCATGTTTGCTTGGATGAATAACACGGTTCACCCAACTTTCACGCGAGTGTTCAGACCTGAGCGCTTTGGTGATGAGGCAGGCAAAGACGGTGTTAAATCAATGGCATTGGAAATGTTCAAAACGCAATTGATTGAAATTGATAAATTAGTGGCAGACGGTCGCTCATTCATTTGCGGCAAACAATTAAGCCCAGCAGATCTTTATGCTGTTGCCTTCATTCGCTGGGCAGGTATGGCTGGCATCAATCCAGCTAATTATCCTCAGTATCAACGCTATGCTGCAGCGATTGCCGCTTTGCCAGTGGTTGATCGCATCATGACCAAAGAAGGTATTAACTTAAATACTTACGTTGGTAAGTGAGCTAGTAAATCATTAAATAAGTAACTAAGTTAGTTCGAAAGTCTTTAAGTCATACATCTAGGCCCAAATTCTGAGTAATCAGGGTTTGGGCCTAGACCATTTCCTAAGTAGTAAAGCATTCCCCACCACACTCACACTTGACGCTGCCATTGCAGCTCCTGCGATCATGGGAGTTAAAAATCCTAGTGCAGCCAGTGGAATACCAATCAAGTTATAAACAAAAGCCCAAAATAAGTTTTGTTTTATTTTCTGCCAGGTTTTATTTGATATCTGAATGGCATCAGGCACCAGGGCAGGATCTCCGCGCATGAGTGTGATGCTCGCTGCATGCATGGCAATATCCGTTCCAGTTGATACAGCAATACCAACATCAGCAACCGCGAGGGCAGGTGCATCGTTCACCCCATCACCCACCATGGCCACATAACTGCGCCCATTGATGGCTTTTAAAGATGCGATGATCGCGGCTTTTTCAGCTGGCAACACTTGCGCATACACTTCATCAATGCCAATTGTCTTGGCAAGTAAATCAGCGACCAGTTGGTTATCGCCCGAAATCATCACCGTTTTAATGTTCATTAATTTGAGGCGTTGAATCGCCTCACTCACACCTGGCTTTAATTCATCCCCAAATGAATAAAGTGCCAAAATCAAATGATTGGATGCATCTGTCACATCGACCAAACAAGACACACTGCGGCCAAGATTTAATTCATTGACTGCAAGCATTTGCATTTGCTCAGAAGCATGTTCCTTGATTGCATGAAAGCTCACAAAAGCGATTGTTTGACCTTGGAAGGAGCCAGTCAAGCATTGACCCTCAATGCCCTTGCCGACGTTGGCAAGAACTGCGCTATAGCCTTCTGCATTCACCTGATGCTGCTCGCCAAACTGAAGCATGGCTTTTGCTAAAGGATGTTCACTACCCATTTGCAGACCCAAGGCCAAGGCATGGATTTGCTGATCTTCTGCAGTACTGAAGTTATGGAAATTTTTCACACTGGGTTTACCCAGTGTTAATGTGCCAGTTTTATCAAATGCCACAATGTTGATGCGGTGAGCCAATTCAAGGGCCTCTGCATCTTTGATCAAAATGCCAAACCTTGCCGCTACCCCAGTCCCAGCCATGATGGCCACGGGTGTCGCTAACCCCAAAGCACAGGGACAAGCAATCACCAAAATTGCCACTGAATACAGCAGAGCATTTTCAAAATCATGCAAGATCAATGCATGAATCAAGAAATTAAGCACAGCGATCAAAATCACCACGGGCACAAACCAAGCGCTGACCTGATCGACCAATCTTTGGATAGGGGCTTTTTCAGCTTGGGCATTTTCGACCAAAGCAATCATCTTGGCTAAGACGCTTGATTCACCAATGCCATTTGCCTGAACAATCAATCGCCCAGAGCCATTCAAAGAACCGCCGATCACAGTTGAATCTTTTTCTTTTTCGAGCAACTTCGATTCACCAGTCAACATCGATTCATCGATTTCACTGAGACCCTCTATGACCAAGCCGTCGACCGGAATGCGCTCACCAGGCAAAACCAAGACCCAATCACCAGGCAATATTTGTGCAATCGGTAAATGCTCGTAATCCAATTGGTTTACATCACGCTGGCGCAATAGCTTGGCCTGATCAGGCCACAAAGATTGCAGTGCCGTGATGGCCGCAGTGGTTTCTTTTTTAGCCCTGGCTTCTAACCACTTACCTAACATCACCAAAGAAATCACCACCGCAGAACTTTCAAAATAAAGTTCATACGGTTCATAACTTCGACCCCAGCTTGATAAGTACCAAGTGTAGATACTTAAACCGTAAGCGGCCGTGGTACCAATTGCAACCAACAAGTCCATATTGCCTGAGCCCATGCGCAATGCTTTAAAGCCAGCCACATAAAAACGAGAACCCAAAATAAACTGTACAGGGGTAGCTAATAAGAACTGTGCCCATGCTGGCAACATCCAATGAATCCCAAAGGGCATGAGTAGCATCGGAGCAATCAATGGCAAAGACAGTGCGATGGCCAACATAACAGCGCCCTTGCCATGCAAATCGATGATCTTGCCTAGCTTGGCGCTTGCTGCTGAATCCTCTGTTGATTTTGAATTGCTTGTTTTGTGACTAAAAACACTCGCTTCAAATCCAGCTTTCTCAACTGCAGCAATCAAAAGACTGGTGATCATATGAGGCTCTTGATTGACCCTGATCTGAGCTTTTTCGGTTGCCAAATTGACGCTGGCAGCATCAACCCCAGCCACTTTCGATAATGATTTCTCAAGCCTAGCCACACATGATGCGCACGTCATGCCGCGAATGTTTAAGGTGACTAATTGACTCATACGCTCCATAATGGAATAAGTTAAGATTTACATTGATTGTCCTACTTATATTAGGAAACTACAAAAAATATGACATTCATTTTTACCGTTAAAGGCATGAACTGTGGTCATTGCACACAGACCATCACAAAAGCTATTCTGGGCATTGATCCAGTAGCTAAGATTGATACAGATATTCCACAGCAAACAGTCACAGTGACAAGTAGTCTTGATCGTGAAAAATTAAGTGAAGCTATTGTTGATGCTGGTTACGATGTTGTGGCGGTCGCTTAATGGATATTGCAAACATCATTCAGACGGTTGCCATTTATGCGATACCGGTTATTTTTGCGATCACCTTGCATGAAGCAGCACACGGTTATGCCGCCAAGAAGTTGGGTGACAACACAGCCTATGCATTAGGCAGAGTCACACTCAATCCCATCAAGCACATTGACCCAATGGGCACGATCGCCGTGCCTTTATTGCTCTACTTCGCTACAGCAGGAACTTTCTTATTTGGCTATGCCAAACCTGTACCGGTACGCTTTGGCAATTTAAGACACCCAAAGAAGGACATGATTTGGGTAGCTCTGGCAGGCCCAGGATCAAATTTAGTCCAAGCCATCTGTTGGGCCATCATGTATTTGCTCTTGATCAAGGTATCACTCACCGAGCGTTTCTTTTTAGAAATGTGTCAAGCGGGTGTATTGGTCAACGTGGTGATGTTTGCCTTTAACTTGTTTCCTCTTCCGCCGCTAGATGGTGGTCGTATCTTGGTGGGTTTATTACCCTGGAAACAGGCTGCCATGGTTTCAAGAGTTGAGCCATGGGGTTTTTATATCGTTTTAGCCTTAGTTTTGACACAAACCATTAGTACACTTTGGATGCGCCCTGTGATGTCTGTGACCTATTGGTTTTTAGACACACTGCTCATACCACTTCGTTTCATTTTTTAATAAATCAGGAGATATCCATGAAACAACCGATCTTAATAGCAGGTGTATTGCTCTCACTATTAGCGCCCGGCATGGCTCATGCTCAATTTGCCAAAACTGAAGATGCCATCAAATACCGTGCAGCAACATTTACAGTGATGGGCAACCATTTTTCCAGAATTGGTGCTGTTGTTAAAGGCGAAAAGCCATTTGATAAAAATGAAGTTGCCGCCAATGCTGCAGTTGTTGCAAGCTTGGCTCACCTTCCATGGCAAGCATTTGGTCCAGGCACAGAAGGCGGCAAATCATTGCCTGAAATCTGGAAAGAAATGGACAAGTTCAAAGCCGGTAGCGAGAAAATGCAAAAAGCTGTGGCTGAATTAAATACAGCTGCTAAATCTGGCAATTTAGATATGATTAAAAAAGCTTTTGGCGAAACAGGTAAATCCTGTAAAGCCTGTCACGATAATTATCGCAAGAAGTAATACATGATCAAAGCGATGGTGATCAATATGACCATCGCTTTGACTCTCACCTTTGAGTCGTCCTGAATCAAAGGCGCCATAGCAGTATCTACCAATTCTTTATCCCCCGTGATCATCGCAGAAGTGAGATTAATTCTCTTGGCATATTTGTAATACAGAATCGCACTAACGTGCACCCCCACCAAAGCCAGCAACACCCATTCATTCCAACGATGAAATGAAGTTAAGAGTTCTACCCAAGTAGATGCCACATATTTAGCGAGCGGTCCGTCAAAAGCAATGTCGTCCGTTGCAAATAAGCCTGCCAAGGCTTGGGCTAAAAATAAAGCAAGCAACACAAGAACAGAAATCGCTCCCACCGGGCTGTGACCAGGGGTTTCAGATGGATTCTTGAGATAGGCCAAGATGGCATTGGGTGCCTTAATAAATTCAGCAAAACGCGCATGATGCGTTCCCACAAAACCCCAAATGAGTCTGAAGATAATCAAGGCCAAGACAAGATAACCAAAACGACCGTGCCAAATCATGGCATTACCGCCTAATTTGACAGACACAAAACTACCTAGCACTGCCATGACCAACAGCCAGTGAAATAATCTAAGAGGTAGATCCCAAATACGAATTTTCATGTGTGTATCGATTTAGTTTACGATGTTGTTATGCGTAAATATATTTATCTTTTCTTCATCTCAATCACTAGTGCTTTCATTTTAAGCGCTTGCGCCAACCAAGCGGTTTATCGTCAATCAAGCAGCCCTTTAAAAAGCGTCAGTTCAGTTGACTTGAATCGCTACCTTGGTACTTGGTATGAAATCTACCGTCTACCCAATTGGTTCGAGGGTGCTGACTGCGTGACTGTCTCTGCTCAATATGCCATGAGAGATGACGGCAATGTCAGTGTACTCAATACCTGCCTTAAAAAGGATGGCCCTAAGGTCGCTAACGGAATTGCTAAAGTGGTTCCAGACTCAAACAACTCACAACTCAGAGTGTCTTTCTTCAGACCTTTTTATGGAGATTACTGGGTAATTGATTTGGCAGAGGACTACTCTTGGGTGTTGGTCGGTGAACCAGCAGGCAAGTATTTTTGGATTTTGGCAAGACAAAAACAACTGGATCCAAAGTTAGAAGAAGCCCTATTGGTGAAAGCTGAAAAATTAGGCTATCAACGCAAAGATCTGATCAAGCCCAGCAATAGCCTTTAAAGACTCTTGAATGAGTCTTTAATAGTTTTTAATATCTCGATAGGACATCATTGCTGGTGCGCTCTTGGCCATCAGCAAATAACTTATAGCAAATACCGCCGCCGGTTTGATGACGAACCTTCTTAGCGTCTTCCTGCATTCTGTACATGGTATTGAAACAATCCATGCGCGACTCAAATTGATAAGTCCTTATTTCAACAGGCTTGTTCTTTTTGAGCAATGTGAACTCTAAGGTCCAATGAGTGTCCCCCATTACTTTAGACGCCTCTTCTTTATGGCCTAATTGGCAGGCCGTTAGGAATATGACACTCAGTAGTAATAGTTTCTTCATTCAGCGTCTCATTCAGTGATTCACTGCCCCATTTTCACTTGATCGAAGTTTTGCTTATTTGGCACCAAATAAGCACCTATCAACATGCCAAACACACTTGCTATCAAGCCCAATAAATGTGGCTCAACCAGCAACTCTGCACTAGTGAACTCTAACAGCAACCATACACCCAAACCAAAGGTGATAGCAAGAGCAGCCCCTAAATTACTGGCTTTTTTCCAGAACAATCCCGCTGCCAGAGGTACAAAGGCACCCGCCAAAGTGATGCGGTAGGCATGCTCAACCATGGTATGAATCGATGCATCTGTGTAAATCGCGTAAAACGTCACAATGCACGCAAAACAAGCCACCGTGAGTTTTGTGGCCCATAAAAATTGTTGATCACTCATGTGTGGCACCACTGATTTCAGAATATTTTCTGAAAAAGTCACTGAAGGTGCCAACAATGTTCCTGATGCCGTACTCATGATCACTGATAGCAGTGCGCCAAAGAAAATCACCTGCATGAGGAAGGGCATTTTTTCCAAAATGAACATCGGCAAAATCAACTGGGAATCATTACCAAGATATTTGGCAACTAAATTTGGATCAACCATCGTGGCTGAGTAAGCCAAGAACAATGGCACGGCAGCGAAGAAGAAATAGGATATACCACCCAATGTGGTCCCCCAAACTGCAACACGTTCATCTTTGGATGAGTTCACTCTAGCAAAGACATCTTGCTGAGGTATTGAACCCAACCCCATTGTTACTAGGGCGGCTATCCAGCCGATCATATCAACCCACTCTAATCTTGGTAAGAAATCAAACTTACCTGCCGCTGAAGCACTGCTGATCACCTTATCAAAGCCACCGGCCATATCTCCAGCCATCCAGGTGACAATCAATAAACCAATCACGATCACAATCATTTGCACAAAGGTGGTGATCGCCACTGACCACATACCACCAAACAAGGTGTACAACAAAACCACGGCTGCACCAATCAACATCCCTTGTGTTTGAGAAATCACGTCATATGAGAGAACATTGAAAACTAGGCCTAAGGCAGTGATCTGTGCGGCAACCCAACCCAAATAAGAAATAACAATACAAAGTGACAGAATCATTTCTGTTTGCTTGTTGTATCTGATTCTGAAAAAGTCACCCAGGGTGAGCAAGTTCATGCGGTATAGGGGTCTTGCAAAAATCAAACCAAAAATAACCAAACAGATGGATGCGCCCAAAGGATCTGAGATCAATCCGCGAAAGCCACCTTCCAAAAATGTGGCAGAAATACCTAGAACAGTTTCAGCACCAAACCAAGTGGCAAAGACCATGGCAAGCACCATCGGCATAGGTAAGTTACGTCCAGCTGTGATGTAGTCCTTGGCGTTGTGGACTTTTCTGGCACTTAAGAGACCAATCGCTATTGATGCCAATAAATAAATTGCAACCAACCAAAGCAACATAGTTAACCTTTGTATTGAAACTGATTAATTCGCGAATTATAGAGGAGCATTTATTGAATTTAATAAATAAAGGGCCATGCAAATGCATGGCCCTTTAAGATCTAAAACATCAGGTAGATCAAGACTTTGCTGACTTCCTTGCTGTCTTTGTAGCAGTCTTTGTGGCCGTCTTTCTGACGACCTTTTTAGCAGCCGTTTTAACTGCCTTTTTAGCAGCTGGTTTTTTGCTCGCAGGAGGTGATAATTTTTTGCCAGCATCATGAGCCATTTTTTCTAAGTTAGCGAAGCCATGTTCTGCAGCTTCTGCAGCCTGCTTGGCCATCTTCCGACCTTCTTTTAAAACCTTATGACCAGCCTCAGACACATCTCGCACAATATCCGTGAATTTATCTGAACCTGATGGCAAGTTTTTGCTGGCGGTTTTTAACCAATCCTCCATAGCTGAGCGGGCTTTATTGAGATGTTTTTCAACCTCATCAGCCGCTTCATCTTCCATGGATTTCAAAAGACCTTTGATTTTCTTTTGATAAGTTGTCATGCGAGCCATGGCATCTTCGGAAAACTGCTCTTGTAAAGCTTTTAGCTTCGCCACATCATTGGTAGCTGCTTGCTTGGCATAAGACTTGGCATGCTCCATGCTGGCCTTGATTTCAGTGACCTGATGTTCGCCAAGCTCTTTGGCAGTCTCTAACAGTCGATGAGATAGAGAAAAAAGTTCTTTGGCACGCTCTTGTTGCCATTTCATGAATTCATGTTGACCTGACATCACGACCTCCTATAGATGGTTGATATTTCATCCTATACCTAATTGAGGGTTTTGCCAACAATGTCACTTATTGAGAGATATCCTTGAACCATCGGCTCAGTCTCAGCTTTTCAATCAGCTCCTCTGAGCGCTGACCCAATGTTTTTCTTAAGTAAGCCTGAGATTGCTTGCGATAAACAAAGGTCACGGCCATTGCAGCAATACCTGCAGCCAAAAATAGCAAGTTAACTAAAGCGCCAAAATGAGGTTTGAGGGCATACCCAATCAAGGCTGGCACTCCAAAAGCAACAGCCATCAAACCAACATCCAGAATGACGACCATTAACTCAAAGAATGTGAAGATCAAAAGACAAAGGCCTGTGAGCAAGGTCTTTTTATTCATGACTTATCACTCATCAGCTAAGATTAATCAGATACATTCATCTGAATCAGAAATGATTTTCAACAATCATTTCTGATTGTGGAATAAAGCCAGGTTTTGGCCAGGCAGGTTTGGTGGCCTTACCAATCGGCAACATCGCAGCCAAAGCAAAGTCTTTTGGCAAATGAATTAATTCAGCAACCTTCTTAAAATCAAATCCAACCATTGGGCAAGAGTCATATCCCATGCCTTTAGCGGCCAACATCATGGTTTGCAGCAAAATGCCAGC
>CAYYOB010000028.1:0-2427 GCA_964473225.1 uncultured Polynucleobacter sp. | reverse complement strand
TGAATTGATGAGCTGGATCAAAGTGTTTGATCGCTCTTCTTTGGCGGATAGCATCTAGTGTGTTCATATTTGTCTCTTATTAGTTATTGCTCATTTATTGGTTAAAAGTACTGAAAGATGAATTATGTCTTAAAAAGAAGAGTCACATAAAAATCAAAGCCCCCATCATTCCTGATAAGGGCTCACTGTGTCAGTTAAGAAAAGTATTCCAGATTATGGTGAAAAAGATTACTTAAATGTCTATCTTTAAGCCTCTAATCTTCTTTTAAATTTTTAAGCATGATATTTGTCCAGGCCGCTAAATCATGTTTTTGGACCCTAGCAAATAAAGCCTTCATTTGATTCTCAGCATCCTGATGATTCATATCAATGGCTTGCTGAATGGTATTAACCATGCTTCTGGTTGAATAAGGATGGGTTCTTAGCGCCTCATCTAATTCTATTGCAGCACCAGTAAATTCAGAAATCACCAAAACTCCAGCCTTTCCATTTTTAGCTGCAATATATTCTTTAACAACTAAATTTAAGCCATCACGCAACGGCGTTATCCAGCAAACATCTGCAGCGAGATACCATGCAATCAAATCGCGAAACTTTATTGGGGTTGTGAAAAACAAAATAGGCGACCAATTGGCAGTTGAATAGCGCCCATTAATGGCCCCTACACGCTGCTCAATATCTTCTCGAACATCATCATAGGCTCTGATACCAGCCGCTGGCGCCACTGATGTGACGCAGAGCTTGATCTTGCCATGCAAATCTTTGCGCTTCTCCAGCAATTGCTCAAAAGCAATCAGCATTTCTTTTGTGCCTTTTGTGTAATCAATTCTTCCGATAGATAGAATGATTTTTTCGCAGCCAATTTGGTCACGCAATACTTTTGCTTGTTGCTGTGTAGTTAGTTGCGATGAAACCTTGGCAATGGCTTTTACATCCACACCTATAGGTGCCACGTCCAAATGAACAGTTCTCTCACCCAGAGTAATCGCAGAGGTGAAGATACTTTCTTGCAAGATAGTATCTTTTTGTTGCAAACGAACTTCAACAATAGATTTGGCTCTAGTAACGGCTGGCTTAATAAAAGATCTGGCGCATGAAGCAAAGTTCTCAGCATATCGAGGTGCGTGAAAACCAATACGATCACAGGATAACAAGCTATTTAAGATCTCTTTTCTCCAAGGCAATATTCCAAACATATCAGATGCCGGAAATGGCGTATGGTGAAAAAATGCAATCTTTACATCAGGTCTTAGCTCGCGGATGTAGCCTGGCACAAGCCAAAGGTTGTAATCATGGACCCAAATGGTCGCACCTTCTGCAGCAAGCTCACAAGCAGCATTGGCAAAATGTCGATTAACAGCACGAAACTCTTCCCAGTCAGCCGCGTCATAATCAAAACGCTCTGTAAATGAATGCAAGATTGGCCAAAGCGCAGACTTGGATGTTCGGTAATAAAAAGATTGAATTAATGACTCTGAAAGACCGACGCATTGAACGCGTATCGGGCCCTGTTGGCTTTTTAATGAGCGTGACTCATCCAATGTTCCCACTTCCTCATCAGGAACTTTTCGCCATGCCAACCACAAAGCATTATCAAAAAATCTAAAGAAGCCTTTTAGGGAAGGAATGATTCCATTAGGACTTTTAGGTTCGCTTAATACACGCTCACCCTTGACGATCAATTCTTCGAAAGGAAGGCGGTGGTAAACAACTATAAAAGAAGCTTTATTTGTCATAAAAATTTCTAGCCAACGCCTCTAATATGCCGCCAGCACCCTCTCGTTTAGAACAATAAATATTTGAAGTTTTAGGTAACCTTGCAAGTAGCGCCGGCTCCGCATTGCTAACAACCACAGAAGAAAAGTCAGTTTCAAACATCGAAAGATCATTTAAAGAGTCTCCCGCAGTCAAAACAGAATTAGGATCAACATTCATTCGAGACATCAGTTTTTTTAGCGTTGCCCCTTTATTAACACCCTTGGGTAGCACATCGAAGTATTTATTATCAGAAATCAGCCCATCAAAACCAGCTTTCTCGACGATCTCCTTAGCTTCAAGAGCACTTGCTGAATCTGTATAGAAATAAGCTCTTCGATAAGGTCCAACATTCGTTTGCGGACTCAGATCATCAATGCGCTCTAGCAAGCTCGGAATAATCTGATGACCATCACCCCAAGCTTCTGCAATATCGCTTTGCAGATCCTGAAACAGTGGTGAGCCATCTGGCTTTGTTACTGCACAGCCCACATCACACACCATTCCGACAGGTACCGGTAGTCCCAATTCTTGAATAAGAGGAATTGTGTTTTGGTAGGAACGCCCAGTGCAAAAAATTAATTGAAGCATTTCTTTATTTAATTCAATTAATTCGTAGAGTGTCTGCTTGTCTTTTGCAGTACCTCCTAAAAATGTGCCATCAAGATCTGT